>ONIQ01000014.1 GCA_900317925.1 uncultured Bacteroidales bacterium
TTTCTGAATCTTTGTCTTCATATAGGGCGCAAAGTTAGCAAAATTAATGCTATATTTGTAAGGTTATGTCAGAGTATATCGTATCAGCCCGCAAATACCGGCCGGACTCTTTCGAAGAATTGATCGGCCAGGATACCATCGCCAAAACCCTCAAGAATTCCATCTTGCGGGGCAAACTGGCGCACGCCTATCTGTTCTGCGGCCCGCGCGGCGTGGGAAAGACCTCCACGGCCCGCATTTTCGCCAAAACCATCAACTGCGCGCATCCCAACGAGCAGATGGAGCCCTGCGGCGCGTGCGAATCGTGCATCTCCTTCCAGGAGGGTCGGTCCTACTGCATCCACGAGCTGGATGCGGCCTCGAACAACGGTGTGGAAGATATCAAGGCGCTGATGGACCAGGTGCAGATCCCGCCGCAGGTGGGCAAGTACAGCGTGTACATCATCGATGAGGTCCACATGCTCTCTACGCAGGCGTTCAATGCCTTCCTGAAGACCCTCGAGGAACCGCCGGCACACGCCATTTTCATCCTCGCCACCACCGAGAAGCACAAAATCCTCCCGACCATCCTCTCCCGCTGCCAGACCTACGATTTCAATCGCATCAGCATTTCCGATATCGTCCGGAACCTGCGGTCCATCGCTACGCGGGAAAACATTACGATCGATGATGAAAGCCTGCATGTCATTGCGCAAAAGGCCGATGGCGCGATGCGCGACGCCCTCACGATCTTCGATCAGACGGTGGCGTTCTGCGGGACGGACGTAAAGGTGGCGGATGTGATGAAGAACCTGAACGTCCTGGATTACGAATATAGCTTTTCGCTGGTGGATGCCTTCCTGTCGAAGGATTATGCCACGGCGCTGCTGAAGTTCGACGAGGTGCTGTCCAAGGGTTTCAATGCCCTGCATTTTGTGGCGGCCCTGAGCGCTCACCTGCGGGACCTGGCGGTGAGCAAGGCGGCGGGCGCGGCTTCGCTGCTGGAGCTGCCCGAGTCCCTGCGGCTGCGCTACCAGGAGCAGGCGGGTCGTTGCTCGCTGCAGTTCCTGTACGATGCGCTGTCCATCACCACGGCCTGCGAGACCGGCTATAAGGCGGCGGTGAATCCGCGTTTGCATATCGAATTCGCCCTCATGCGCCTGGCCTTCCTTGGCGGCGTCCCGGCTTCCGCCGCTGCATCGGCGCCTGCTCCGGGAGCAGAGGGGTCTTCTTCGCAGAAAATTAGGGAAAATGCTCATCAGACCCCTTCTGCTCCCGTCGCTGCCCCTGCGGCCCCCGCTTCGGCGGCTCCGGCCCCGGCGGCGGAACCGGAAGAAAACCGAAGAGCATATCCCCAAGTTCACAGCGATGAGGTTCCTTCCGGTACCGCTGCGAAGAGCGAAGAACCAAAGGCGGAGGAGAGCCCGAAGCCGAGGAGGCGGGCGGCGAAGACGGGCGCGGCCCTGTCGCTGGACGCCCTGATGCAGGATCAGCAGACGCAATCTGCACGCCCGGAGGAGGTCGAGAAAGCCCCGACGGAACTGCCTTCAGATGAGGTGCTTACGGCAAAATGGCAGGAACTGGCCGGCCAGTATTCCGACAAACCGCGTCTGGCCAGCACCCTCTCCAACGCCACCCTGGAAATGGCCGAAGAAGACGGCCGCAAAGTGGCCACGGCCCTGGTGATGAACGTGTCGCAGAAGCAGTGGATCGAAGAACGTCTCCTGCACGAACTGGAAGGACGTTTCCAGAAGCTGTGCGGAAGCCCGCGTGTGGCCTTGCGCATAGGCGTGGTCCCGGATACGGAAAAGAAGGAAGTCCTGTATACCAATGCCGAGAAGGCCCAGTACCTGATGAGCCAGAACGGCGATGTCAAGAACTTGATTACAGACCTTGGTCTGGATATTAAATAATTGAAAAGAATGAAGTTAAGTTGCGAAAACCTGGTTAAGAAATACGGCGTCCGTACGGTTGTGAAGGGCGTTTCGATGGAGGTGGAGCAGGGCGAAATCGTCGGCTTCCTGGGCCCGAACGGCGCCGGAAAGACCACGAGTTTCTATATGATCACGGGGCAGATCGTCCCGAATGCCGGCCGGATTTTCCTGGACGATGAGGATATTACCGAACTCCCGATGTACCGCCGTTCCCAGAAAGGGATCGGCTACCTGCCGCAGGAGGCTTCCGTTTTCCGCAAAATGAGCGTGGAAGACAACATCATGTCGGTGATGGAGATGTCCAACATGACGAAGGAAGAGCGGAACGAGCGCCTGGAGTCGCTGATTAACGAGTTCAACCTTTCGAAGGTGCGCAAGAGCCTGGGTATCCAGCTGTCCGGTGGCGAGCGGCGCCGTTGCGAGATTGCCCGCGCGCTGGCCATCGACCCGAAATTCATCCTGCTGGACGAGCCGTTTGCGGGCGTGGACCCGATTGCCGTGGAGGATATCCAGTACATCATCGCCAAGCTGAAATACAAGAACATCGGCGTGATTATCACGGACCACAACGTGGGTGAGACGCTGGCCATCACGGACCGGGCCTATCTGCTGTACGAGGGAACCATCCTGCAGGCGGGTACGCCCGAGGCGCTGGCGGCCGATGAAGATGTCCGTACGAAGTATCTGGGATCTGGTTTTGTCCTGAAGCGTTCGGTCTCCGTGGAGCGGGCGAAGGCGGAGCACCGGGCCCAGGAAGAAGCAAAGAAAAACACGCAAAACGAATAGCGATATGTTACTTTACGTCATTGGCGTCGTCCTGTCCGTCCTGGCAGTGATTGACATTCTCAAGAAGCCCATTTCCGTCGCCGGAAAAATCATTACCGCCGTGGTGGTCCTGCTGACCAGCTGGGTGGGCCTGGCCGTGTATTATTTCTATGCCAAGGACCACCTGACCGAGTGGTTTAAATAGGCAGGAGGTTTTCCAGCACCTTTTCTTCGGGCAGGAAGGGCCGGAGGTCGTCCAGATGGAGACGGCGGATGGCTGCTTCCAGGGAACCGTTTCCGGCGTCCAGCAGGACCTGCCGGGGCACCAGCCCGATGATTTCCGTGCCGCTGATGCGCCAGCCTTCGGCTTCGGCTTCGCGGCAGACCTTTTCATAGACTTCGTGCAGGGGCGCGAGCGAGGTGTCGGTGAGATTCATGGATACCTGCGCGCATCCGTATTCTTCTATGTACCAGCCGATGGCCTTGCATCCCGGCCCGCGCATCCGCCTGGCGATGGCCTTCGCGGCGGCCAGCCCGGCTTGTCCGTCGGGCCGGAGGTTGAAGTTGACAGCGATGAGGAAGGGCCGGGCGCCGACGTTGGTGGCGCCGGTGCGGGCGATGTGGGCGGAAACCGTGCCGGGACCGAAGTCGGGCCGGAGGACCGGATCGGCCAGCTTGGCGGCCAGGGCCTCGTATTCGCCTTTGCGGCACCAGGAGAGTTCGGCGCGTTCCGGTGAGGAAGCGGCGGCCCCGTAACAATAGCAGGGGATTCCCAGTTCCCGCCAGATGCGTCCGGCCAGGTGGCGGGCCAGCACGGCGCATTCTTCCAGGGAAATCCCCCGGACCGGGACCAGGGGCAGGACGTCGGTGGCCCCCAGTCGGGGATGTGTTCCGTGCTGGGTGCGCATGTCGATGAGCCGGGCCGCCTCGCGCACGCCGCGGAAGGCGGCTTCGCACACGGCGTCCGGCGTTCCGGCGAAGGTGATGACCGTCCGGTTCGCGGCTTCGCCCCGGTCCACGTGCAGGATGCGGACGCCATCGCCGGCCGTATCCGCCGGTCCGCCGTCCTCTGGCCGGCCGGCAATCGCCGTGACGATCGCCTCAATTACCTCCGGCCTCCGTCCCTCGCTGAAATTCGGGACACATTCAATGATGGGATTCATATCTCCTGTTTAGGCTGCAAATGTAACAATAATTTGGAACAGATGGGGCTGTTATTCGCATTTAGGGATAACTCTTCGGTAATAAATTGTTTTAATCCGAATTATTCCCTATATTTACCCTCAATATGGAAAAGATACATCGTTTTTTGGCATTTGACCTGGGCGCCACATCGGGCCGTGCCGTTATCGGAACTTTTGCAGGAAAGGATTTCTCCATGGAGGAGGTCTATCGTTTCCCCAACGCCGTCCAGGAGAAGGACGGGAAGTTTTTCTGGGATATCCACAGCCTGTTCGGCCACTTGAAGGCAGCCCTGAAGGAAGTTGCCGGCCGGGGCGTGCAGATCGATTCGATCGGCATCGACACCTGGGGGGTGGATTTCGGCCATATCGGCCCGGATGGAAATATCCTGGGATTGCCGAGAGCGTATCGGGACCCGTACACCACCGGAATGCCGGAAGAAGTTTTCCAGAAGGTGCCGCGTGCGGAATTGTACGGGGTGACGGGTATCCAGATCATGAATTTTAATTCCATTTTCCAGTTGTACGCGCAGACGAAGGAGGGATACGCGCCGCTGAAAGAAGCGAAGGAGATCCTCTTCATGCCGGACCTGCTGTCCTATATGCTGACCGGGAAAAAGGTGTGCGAATATACCGAGGCCTCTACTTCCGGGATGATGAACCAGCGCACGCGCAGTTTTGAAAAACCGCTGCTGGAACGCATCGGCGTGGATAGTTCGGTGCTGCTGGACATTGTGCAGCCGGGCGTGGTAATCGGTCCGCTCCTGAAGGAAATCGCGGACGAGACCGGTGTGGGCGAGGTGCCTGTGGTCGCCGTGGCGGGACATGATACCGCATCGGCCATTGCCGCCGTGCCGGCCGCCGACGAGAAATTCGCCTACCTGAGCAGCGGAACCTGGAGCCTGATGGGCATCGAGAGCCCGGAACCGATTATTTCCGACGCCTCGTGCGAGAAGAATTTTACCAACGAAGGCGGTATCGAGGGAACTACGCGTTTCCTGAAAAATATCACGGGCATGTGGCTCCTGGAGCAGTGCCGCAAGGTCTGGGCCAAGGAAGGCCGGACCTATACCTATCCGCAGATTGCCGACATGGCCCGCGCCGCCATCGCCTTCCCGTCCCGGGTAAATCCGGACGATCCGCGCTTTGCGAATCCGGCCGATATGGTGGCGGAACTGAAGGCCGCCTGTGCCGAAAGCGGTCAGCCGCAGCCGGCCACGGACGGTGAGATGGTGAGCTTGATCTACCATTCGCTGGCCTGCCGGTACAAGGAGATGATGCAGGCCCTGCAGGACTTCGCCCCGTTCAAGATAGACAAACTCCATGTGATTGGCGGCGGCAGCGCGAACGACCTCATGAGCCAGCTCACGGCCGATACCATCGGCCTTCCCGTCGTGGCCGGTCCGGTCGAGGCGACGGCCATCGGCAACCTGATGATGCAGGCCAAGGCCGCGGGCTTGGTGAAAGACCGCTGGGAGATGCGCGCCATCGTGGCCAAAGCCTTCTCCGTGAAGGAGTTCCAACCGAAAAACAACTAGTATTACGCGATATGAAAGAAGCAAATATCCTCAAATCTTATGAGCTGGCCAAGGAACGCTATGCTGCCATCGGCGTAGATACCGACAAGGCCATTGCCGAACTGGAGAAACAGCAGATTTCCCTGCATTGCTGGCAGACCGATGACGTTTCCGGTTTCGAAAACGACGGTTCCCTGACGGGCGGTATCCAGGCTACGGGCAACTATCCGGGCCGCGCCCGCAACATTGACGAAGTCCGCAAGGACCTGGAGTTCGTGAAAACCCTCCTGGCGGGCAACCACCGCGTGAACCTGCATGAGATCTATGGCGATTTCGGCGGCAAGTTCGTGGATCGCGATCAGGTGGGCGTGGAGCATTTCCAGAGCTGGATCGATTGGGCGAAGGCCAACAATTTCAAACTGGACTTCAATTCCACTTCCTTCTCGCATCCCAAGAGCGGCGACCTGTCCCTGTCCAACCCCGACAAGTCCATCCGGGACTTCTGGATTGAGCACACCATCCGCTGCCGCAAGATTGCGGACGCCATGGGCAAGGCCCAGAACGACCCTTGTATCATGAACATCTGGGTGCATGACGGACAGAAAGATTACACCGTCAACCGCAAGAAGTATCGCGAGATCCTGGCCGAGTCCCTCGACACCATCCTGAAGGAGGACATGCCCGGCATGAAGAGCTGCGTCGAGGCCAAGCTGTTCGGTATCGGTCTGGAGAGCTACACGGTGGGTTCCATGGACTTCTTCGAGGGCTATTGCGCCACGCGAAAGGTCATCTATACGCTTGATACCGGTCACTACGAGCCCACGGAGAACGTGGCCGACAAGGTGAGCTCCCTGCTCCTGTATGTGCCGGAATTGATGCTCCATGTGAGCCGCCCGGTGCGTTGGGACTCGGACCACGTGACCATCATGAACGACATGACGCTGGACTTCTTCAAGGAGTTGGTGCGTGCCGACGGTCTGAACCGCGCCCACGTGGGACTGGATTATTTCGACGCCAGCATCAACCGCATCGGTGCGTATATTATTGGTACGCGCGCTACGCAGAAATGCATCCTGAGCGCCCTGCTGGAGCCGCTGGCCAAGCTGCGTGAGCTGGAGGCCGCAGGCAAGGGATTCCAGAAGCTTGCCTTGCTGGAAGAAGCCAAGACGCTGCCCTTCGGCGCCGTGTTCGACTATTTCAACTACAAGAATGGCGTGCCCGTGGGCGAGGAATTCATCCCGGCCATCGAGCAGTACGAGAAAGACGTTACTTCGAAGCGCTAACCGATTCTTCTTCCGGGACTTCCCGGCGGAAAATCTTGTATCCCAGGCCCGCGATGAGCAAACTCATCAGCGGGCTTATGATATTGAAGAAGCAGTAGGGAAGGTAGGTAAGGGTGGGGGTGTTGAGGATGGTAGCCTGGGTCATACCGCAGCTGCTCCAGGGAATGAGCGGAGAGGTGACGGTGGCGGAATCCTCGATGGTCCGGCTCAGCAGCCGGTTTTCGTAGCCTGCCTTTTCGTAAATATCGCGATAGACGTTGGAGGTGAGGATGATGGACAGGTACTGCTCGCAGACGAGGGCGTTCATGGCGGCGCCGGTGCAGAGGGTGGTCCCCACGAGCGCCGTCCGCCGGCGGGTAATTTTGCGGAGCGGCCGGGCCAGATGCCCGATCATCCCGCTGGCGCGCATGCATGCGCCGAAGCACATCGCGCAGAAGACCAGATACACCGTATTCAACATGCCGGTCATGCCTCGCGAGGTCAGGAGTTCGTTGACTTGCGCCACGCCCGTATCGATGGAAACGGAGTTGTAGATGGTCTCGATGCTTCCGGCCAGCATGAGCTGCCAGCCGGGCAGGGTGCGCGTGACGTCATGGGTGAGGGCCGCCTGGGAACCGATGGTCCGGACGATATCGCCCTGGAAAATCCCTGCAAATACGGCCGCCAGCATCACGCTCAGGCCCAGGACGATGAGGGCCGGCAGTTTCCGGACAATCATCACCCCCGTGATGACCGGCACGGTCAGCAGCCAGGGCGATATGTTGAAATGCGCCTGCAAGGTGTCCGTGTAGATATTGATCTGTGGGGCGGCGCCGTCGTGGGTAAAGCCCAGGATGGTAAAGATTACCAAGGTGATGACAATGGAAGGCACCGTGGTGTAAAGCATGTAGCGGATGTGTTCGAACAGGGGGGTTCCGCTCACCGACGAGGCCAGGACGGTGGTGTCGGACAGGGGGGAGATCTTGTCGCCGAAATAGGCGCCTGAGATGATGGCGCCCGCGGTGATGGCATCGCTGAAGCCCTCGGCCTTCCCGATGCCCATCAGGGCAAGGCCGACCGTGGCGATGGTGGTCCAGGAACTGCCGATCATGACCGAAACGATGGCACAGATGACGCAGGCCGTCACGAGGAAGAAGCGCGGCGAAATAATCTGGATGCCGTAATAGATGAGGGTCGGGATGATTCCGCTGATGGTCCAGGTACCCGAAATGGCACCAATCATGAAGAGGATGATGATGGCAGAGGTTACCTCTCCGATGTTGTTTCCGATGGCATCCTCGAAGACCTTCCAAGGCGTTTTAAACAGCCAGACACCCAGCCATACGCAGATGCCTGCTGCTATCAGCAGGACCACCTGGCTGGCACCCAGAATGGAGTCGCTGCCGAAAATGCTGATATCGAACCCCAGCAGCACCACCAGGACCAGCACCGGAATAAGGGAAATCAGGGTCTGTTTCATATGGCAATGACGGCCATAAGGGAATTATAGAGCTTGTCGATAACAGCCGACAGGGCGTCGTCCGGGAAGGTGTCGGCCTGCACGAGGCCGAATTCGATTTTCTTGACGCCCTTCCAGGCCAGCTGCTTCACCTGCTGGGCGGTAGGGTAGAGATAGACCACGGAGTCGCCGGCCCGTTGCTGTTTGAGCTCGACGGTGCTGTCGTCGCCCAGGGTAAAGACCACGGGGGCATCCAGCGGCAGTTCCTTGCCGGCGGGCAGGGCGATATTCAAGTCAAAGGCTTCGGAATTGGATGCCTTGAAATACATATAGGTCATGCTCACCTGGTACGAGGCGGCCTGTCCCTTTACGGGCAGGGCCTCGGTCACCACCATGAGGTTGCCGGGATTGTTGGCATAGTCGGCAATGTGGCTGCCCAGTTCGTCTCCCGGCAGGAGAATCTCCTTCAAGGCGTCATATTGCTGCTTCAAGGCGGCGGTAAACTGGTTGTCCTGGTACGAGGTGGCGATATAGCTGTCGGGTTCGTAACCATAGGCGATATCGGTATGCTTCACGCCCGAAAGGAGTTTCTGCATCTCGTTCTCGTCCAGCATATACCGCAACACATTGTGGTAGATGGGCGTTTTCCCGTCTTTCGCCATGTGCACACGTTTCTCGGTGGAGGGTTTGTTGATCTGCTTGAAGGAAACCATCTTCCCGTCCTCCGTGGTGGCGGTGAACTTCACATCCAGGGGGATGCTCCACCGCTGCGTCGTTTCGAAATCGCACTCCAGGGCATACAGGTAGGTGTTGTCCGGGAAGGCAATGTATTCCACGCTCAGGGAAAAAGGATGTTTGTCCGATGCGCTCCCCGATACGGGCAGGGGCTCGGAAAGGATGTGCGTGTAACCGTTCAACTTATAACGGCTGCGCACCAGGTCGAAGTTTTGGGCATACAGGGCCGATCCCAACAGGACGGCAGTCACCAACAAAGCGATTCTCTTCATATTCATACCGTATCAGTCAGTAAGGATGGGACGGAAAACACGGGGACCCTCTGCCGAGCGCCAGTATTTCTCGTCGAAATCCGGTGCCTGGATGGGTGCCTCCTTATCCAGGGTAAAGCACAGATAGGTAATCTTATACCCCTGTGCCATGAACATCTTTTCGTAAAAGGTGCGCACCTCAAACAGGGCGTCGATGGCACTGCGGCCGGTAATCGAAGCCAGCGGACTGTCCAGGACAGCCTGGCGGCCTTCTCCGTACAGGTCATCGGTGCAAGCCAGCACCGTCAGGCCATTTTGTACGGCCACCGCCTTGCTGTATTCGTGCAGGAAGCGGCTGTCGGTTTTCAGGTGGAGGATGCCGCCCGGACGCAGGAAGGTGCGGTACCGTTCCAGGAAAACCGGGCTGGTGAGGCGGCTGTTGGGGCTTTTCATCTGCGGGTCCGAGAAGGTCAGCCAGATTTCCGACACCTCGCCTGGGGCGAACAGGGCCGGAAGGAACTCGACCCGCGTCCGCAGGAAGGCCACGTTCGGCAGGGCGGCCGTTTCGGCCTCCTTCGCTCCCTTCCACAAACGGGCGCCTTTGATGTCCACACCGATATAATTGAAGTCCGGATTGCGGCGGCTCAGGTCGATGGTGTATTCCCCCTTGCCGCAGCCGAGCTCTACCACGAGCGGTTGGGACTTGGCAAACATCTCATCGTTCCAATTCCCTTTCAGCGGATGGTCGGCCAGCACCAGCGGGCCGTGCGGGTCGGTTTTCAAAGCAAGCAGCCTTGCCGGATCCGGTTGGACCAGGCAGCGGAACGTTTCGTTCTCGGCAAACTTGATGAGTTTTCCGTGGCCCATGTCTTAGATGGCTTTGTACGATTCGGGGTTGCGCCAGCCCAGCAGGAAGGCTTTCACATCCATGCGTTTCTTGCCGGACAGTTGTACGTCGGTCAGGGCCAGGGCACCGTCGGCCGTGGCGATGGCCAGGTACGTCTTGCCATCCGACAGGACTGTTCCCGGAGCCGGTTTTTCGGTCTGGAGACGCTCCGTCAGTTCCGGATACTTCGCTCCCGCCACCTCGCCGAAATAAATCTTCAGCTGGATGGCCTCGGCAGCATCCGGCCGGTGCTCCGTCGTTGCTGCAGCAGGAGCAGGAACACTGCTCTGATGAGCATTTTCCCTAGTTTCCTGCGAAGAAGAGCAGTGTCCCTGCTCCGAACAGGAAACCAGTTCGGCGAAGGCGGCCGGGTAGGGACTCAGGCCGCGGATGAGGTTGTAAATCTGCCGCGAAGGCCGATTCCAGTCAATGTGACACAACTCACGGGTCAATTTCGGTGCCGGCTTCAGCACCTCCGAACCCTGGATGAAACTCCGTTGCACACGCGTTTCGACATTCTTCTGGATGATACCCTCGACGGTCTGCACCACCAGGTCGGCACCCAGCGCCATCAGGCGGTCGTGCACGTCACCCGCGGTATCGGTATCGGAAATGCGGCATTCCTGGCGGAGGATGATACCGCCCGTGTCAATGTCTTTGTCGATCATGAAGGTCGTCACACCCGTCATCTTCTCCCCGTTGATGACCGCCCAGTTGATGGGGGCGGCGCCGCGGTACTGCGGCAGCAGGGCGGCATGCAGGTTGAAGGTGCCCAGCGGCGGCATGGTCCAGACCACATCGGGCAGCATCCGGAAGCCCACGACGACAAACAGGTCGGCCTTGAACGCCTTCAGGGCTTCGAGGAAGGCCGGATCACGCAGCTTCTCGGGCTGCAGGACGGGCAGGCCTTTCTCCACCGCGTATTTCTTGACGGCACTTTCATTCATCTTGAGGCCGCGTCCGCTGGGCTTGTCGGGCACGGTCACCACGCCCACCACATGGTATTTCTTCTGCAGGAGGGCGTCCAGGGGGGCCACCGCAAATTCGGGGGTACCCATATAAACGATGCGGGTCTTCTTGAAGAAGCTCATGAACTTGCTCTTGATTTTACGCCACCAGGTGCCGATGTTGTCGGTATTGAACAGGGAGGCGTCGTTTACGGCTTTCCAGGTAAGGAAAATGCCGATGGGTCCCAGGACCCAGGCCGAGATAAAGGCTCCGATAAAGGCGGTGGTAGCCCCGTCCTTGGCCAGTTTGGTGCCGGAAATGTCCACCACCCAATACAAGACGAAGAAGAGGATGGAGACAATGGCAGAGGTCCCTAGACCTCCTTTGCGGATGAGGGCGCCCAGCGGGGCCCCGATAAAGAAGAGGATCAGGCAGGCGAGGGCCTGTGCGAAGCGCTTGAACTTCTCTACATCGGCCCGGGCGAGGATGAAATTATACTCGTATGCGTCCCGGTTGAAGTTCTCGATGTTCATCGCCATCTGCATGGCGGTCTCTTTCGCCTTGCCCACGGCATCGCGGTGCCTGGCCGGGGATTTCCAGGTCAGGAAGTCTTCGGGCAGGTCGGACGGACGGGTGATGCCGGAGTGGACCGAGGTGTCCAGCTGGGAACGTTTGGCCAGGAAGGTGGGGGAGGTGAGGGCTCCCCAATGCATCACCTTGGTTGAATCGAGCAACTTGTTCAGGGAATCGGAATCGTTCCGCAACTTGCTCAATTTCATTGCTTTAACCTGATCTCCGTAGCGGGCTTCGTCCGATTTTTCAAAGGAATAGTTCTTCAGCGGGATCACCAGGTCCTGGCGGTTGAAATGAATCCGCTGGAGCTGCAGGGTGGTATCGCGGTACCGTTTGGTATTGGTCTCCTGGTAATTGATGCCGTGATAGAGCGTAAAGGTGAGGTAATCCTTCTGCTTGGACATCTTCATCTGGGCCGAATCGGCCAGGGTCAGGAAGGTGTTCCCCTTGTTGGACGAGTGGTCATAGACCATGACGCCGTGCATCTTGCCGGTCTTGTCGTCGGTGTCCTCTACGCGCAGGATGTATCCGTCGATACCGTCATAGAACGTCCCGGAGGGAACTTTGATCTCCTCCTTGGTTTTGCCGATATCGTCGCGAAGCGTGTAAATCTCGTTGTAGGACAGGGGCACCAGGTTGTTCAGCGCGAAGAAGGTGCCGATGCTGATGACCACCGAGGCGATGATGAGCGGGGTCATGACCCGGAAGATGGAGATGCCGGCCGATTTCATGGCCAGCAGCTCGTTGTTTTCGCCCATCTGCCCGAGGGTCATCATGGAGGCCAGCAGGGTGGAAAGCGGGAGGGCGAGCGGCAGGATGGTGCAGCTGCCCCACATCAGGAACTCGAGGATGATTTTGAGCCCCAGGCCCTTGCCGACGAGTTCGTCGATATAGAGCCAGAGGAAATGCAGCATCAGGATGAAGATCACGACCACAAGGATCATGAGGAACGGCCCGATGAACGAAAACAGGATGAATCTGTCGAGTTTCTTCATGCTTTTTTATGCCGTAGCAATGCTCACCAAAGTATCCAGGGCCTGCTTCAGGCCATCCGGGTTCTTGCCGCCGGCCGTTGCCAGGCCGGGCTGTCCGCCGCCGCCGCCCTGGATGAACTTGGCCGCTTCGCGGATGTCTTTGCCGGCATTCTTGCCCTTGGAAACCAGGTCGTTGCTGTACATCAGCACCAGATTGGGTTTCCCGTCGAAGGCATACGCGCCGGCCAGGACCAGGTTCTGGGCCTTCTTCTGCAAAAGCAGGGCCACGTTGCGGACCTGCTGGGGATCCAGGCTGCTTTCGAAGCGGGCCACCCGGATGCCGTTGAGGTCTTCGGCTTCGGCGAGGAGTCTGTCGGCCAGGGCGGCGGCTTTTTCGGCTGCGACGGCCTCCAGCTGCTTGCGGGCATCGGCATTTTCCTGCACGAGTTTCTCGATGGCGCCTTGCAGGTCGGGCGCGTTGTTCATCAGACCCTTGAGGTTCTTCAGGAGACCTTCCATCTGGTGGATGCTTTCCACGGCAACGCCGCCGGTGATGGCCTCGATACGCCGAACACCTGCGGCCACGGCGCTTTCGGATACGATCTTGAACAGGCCGATGGTGCCGGTGCTGCTGGTGTGGGTGCCGCCGCAAAGCTCGACGGAGTCGCCGAAGCGGACTACGCGGACCACATCGCCGTATTTTTCGCCGAAGAGGGCCATGGCGCCCATCTTGCGGGCTTCTTCCATGGTCGCATCCCGTTTTTCGATGAGCGGGAAGTCGGACCGGATGAGCTGGTTGACGCGGGTCTCTACGTTTTCGAGCTCCTGGTCGGTCATTTTCTGGAAGTGCGAGAAATCAAACCGGAAATAGTCCGGCCCCACGAACGAGCCTTTCTGCTCCACATGGGTGCCCAGGACTACGCGAAGGGCCTGGTGTAGCAGGTGCGTGCAGGTATGGTTGTTCTGGATATGGCGCCGGCGGCTGTTGTCCACCACCAGGGTGAAGGCCTGCGTGCTGCGCGAAGGCAGGCGCTCGGCCAGGTGGATGGTAAGGTTGTTCTCCTTCACCGTGTTCAGGATCTGGATGCGCTCGCCGTTTTCGCCCTCGATGAAGCCGGTGTCACCCACCTGGCCGCCCATTTCGGCATAGAAGGGGGTGCGGTCAAAGACCAGCTGGAAGTATTCCTTGTTTTTCTGTTTGACGGTACGCTGTTTCAGCAGGTGGGCGCCATTGACGCGGAGCGTGTCGTAGCCTTCAAAGACCACGTCGGCCTCTTTGAACACCATCCAGTCTCCGAATTCGTTGGCGGTGGCGTTGCGGGCACGCTCTTTCTGCTTCTGGAGCTCTACGTTGAAGCCGTCCAGGTCTACCTGATAGCCTTTTTCCGCGGCGATCAGCTGCGTCAGGTCGATGGGAAAGCCGTAAGTGTCGTACAGGACGAAGGCATCCGTACCGGCCACCGTCTTGGTGGCGGTGTTTTTGGCCATGTTGTCTTCCAGCATGCGGATACCCCTGTCCAGGGTACGCAGGAAGGCGTTTTCTTCTTCCTTGATGACGCTGGAAATCAGTTTCTGCTGGGCTTTCAGTTCGGGATAGGCGTCTCCCATATCGGCCACCAGCTGGGGAATGAGGCGGCAGAGGAAGGGCTCGCTGAAACCCAGGAAGGTGTAGCCGTACCGGACCGCGCGGCGCAGGATGCGGCGGATGACGTAGCCGGCCTTTACGTTGGACGGCAGCTGGCCGTCGGCAATGGAGAAGGCGATGGCCCGGACGTGGTCGGCGATGACGCGCATGGCCACTTCCACGTTGCCGCCTTCGGCATATTTGTGTCCGGAAAACTCTTCCACCTTGCCGATAAGGCCGGAGAAGACATCCGTTTCGTAGTTGCTCTTCTTCCCTTGCATGATCATGCACAGGCGTTCGAATCCCATGCCGGTGTCGATGCTCTTGGCGGGGAGGGGGCGCAGGTGGCCGTCGGCCATGCGGTTGTACTGCATGAACACGAGGTTCCAGATTTCAATCACCTCGTCGTTGTCGGCGTTCACCAGGGAGGCGCCGGGGACCTTGGCGCGTTCTTCCTCGCTGCGCAGGTCGATATGGATTTCGCTGCAGGGACCGCAGGGACCCGTATCGCCCATCTCCCAGAAATTGTCGTGCTTGTTGCCCAGCAGGATGTGGTCCTCCGGCAGGTGGCGCAGCCACGCGCGGCGGGCGTCCTGGTCCAGGGTGGTGCCGTCGGCTTCGTCGCCCTGGAAGACGGTGGCGTAGAGGATGGAAGCATCGATCTTGTACACCTCGGTCAGCAGCTCCCATGCCCAATCAATGGCCTCGTCTTTGAAATAGTCGCCGAAACTCCAGTTGCCCAGCATCTCGAACATGGTATGGTGGCGGCCGTCATGTCCGACGGCTTCCAGGTCGTTGTGTTTGCCGCTCACGCGCAGGCATTTCTGTGCATCGGTTGCACGGGGAAACTTGGGAGCGGAGTTGCCCAGGAAGATGTCCTTGAACTGGTTCATGCCCGCGTTCGTAAACATCAGGGTGGGGTCGTTCTTGATTACCATAGGTGCCGAGGGTACCACCGTATGCCCTTTGGAGGCGAAGAAGTCCAGGTACTTCTGGCGTATTTCTTTTGATGTCATCATCTTTTTGGTATTATCTTTGATAAATATAGAGCGCAAAAATACTGATTTTTTTGCAAAAAAAGACTAAATTTGCATAATATGTCTGATTTCAAACGATACAAGCTGAACCCGGAAACGCTTTTGTACGAAATCAAAGAAGTTTCCAGGAGTTCGCGGGTCATGAACTCCTTCCTGCTTTTCCTGGGCAGCCTGGCGCTCTTTGTCCTGTATCTCTGGATCTATACATCGGTCCTGGGCTGGGAGACGCCCAAGACGGCCTTTTTGAAGAAAATCAACGCCGGGTGGAGCTCGCGTATCGAGCTGATGAACCGCCGCATGGACCGCTACGATGCCGTTTTGCAGACGCTCGCCTCGCGCGACGAGGATGTGTATCGTTCCCTGTTCGGCATGAATTCCATTCCGGACGAGGTGCGGAATGCCGGTTTCGGCGGCGTGAACCGCTACGCCTACCTGGACAAACTGGACCGGGGGAGCCTGCTTTCGGGCACCACCCGCCGCCTGGACGTCCTGGCCAAGAAAGCGTGCGTACAAAGCCGTTCCTTCGACGATGTGGCCGCCCTTTCCAAACGGGCGGGGGACATGGTTTCCTGCGTGCCCGCCATTCCGCCCGTGAACCCCGACAAGAACAAATACCACCTTTCCAGCCCCTACGGTTTCCGGGCCGATCCGGTTTACGGTTATTTCCGGATGCACAGCGGCGTGGATTTCGCGATGCCTTCGGGCAGTCCGGTCTATGCTTCCGGCGACGGGGTGGTATCGGAGGTGAAATACGAGTTTTTCGGCTATGGAAACTCGCTGGTCATCGACCACGGATTCGGTTACAAAACGCGTTACGCCCACATGAAAACCATCAGCGTGGTGGAAGGGATGAAGGTGAAACGCGGCGACCAGGTGGGCGAAAGCGGCCGCAGCGGGAAGGCTACCGGTCCGCACCTGCATTACGAGGTGCTGTACCGGGGCAACCATGTGAATCCGATCAATTACATGGACTTGTCCATGGACCCGAAGGAATATGCCGCCATGGTGCGCAAGCGCCAGGATGAATCGAAGGCGGTCCTGCAACCTTTTAGCCTGCGGAGGAGATAGAGATGGGCAACGGAGGCTTCGTTTACGACAAGACCCGGCAGGAGTTCCGGAAGGTGACGCATTCCATCTGGCATTTCGTCCGGATGGGGTTGAAATACCTGGTGCTGACGCTCACCCTTTCCATCCTCTATTACGTGGTTTTTTCCCTGTTTATCAGCACCGATACGGAACGTCGGCTCATCCGCGAAAACCGCCTGTATTCCAAGCTCTATCCCTCGCTGGAGGAGAAGGAAAAACTGGTGGGCGACGTGGTGCAGTCCCTGCAGGTCCGGGACAATGCCATTTATACCGAAATTTTCGGGACGGGAGCGCCTTCGGCCGAGGGACTGAATCCGGCTGAAATCCTGTCTGTAGCGGATTCTACGCGCGATTCCGATATTGTCTTGTATGCCGATCGGAAACTCGGTTCGCTGGAGGCGAGCGCCGCCCGGATCGAGGCGGGTTTCGCCCGCATTTTCGAGCGGATGCAAGACCGGAAATCCCTGCCGCCGATGACCCTTCCGCTGGAGAAGGTTTCCCCGGCCCAGACGGGGGCATCGACCGGTATGAAACTGAGCCCTTTCCTGAAGGTCCGTACCCGGCATACGGGGCTGGACCTGCTCTCTCCGCAGGGCGAACGGGTGCTGGCCACGGCTGACGGAACGGTGACGGCAGTGGTACATTCGGTGAAGGGGGCCGGCAATGTGGTGGAAATCACCCACGACAGCGGATACCGGACCCGCTATGCCCATCTGGGCGCCATTTCCGTGAGCAAGGGGCAGCGTGTCAAGCGCGGAACCCGCATCGGATCGGTGGGGATGACGGGCAATTCGTTCGCCCCGCACCTGCATTACGAGGTGTTGCGCGATACGGTGTTGATGGACCCGGTGAACTTCTTGTTCGCATCCGTGCGTCCGGAGACGTATGCCAATATGATTTTTATGTCTGCAAGTACTGGACAATCAATGGATTAACAGATATGGATAAACTTTTCTACACCATTGGCGAAGTGGCCGCTGTCCTGGGGGAGAGTCCTTCCCTGGTGCGGTTCTGGTCCAATTCGTTCCCGAAGTATATCAAGCCCCAGCGCAACGCCAAGGGGAACCGGTTGTTTACGGCGGAAGACATTGATACCTTCAAGCAGATCCATCTCTTGGTGAAGCAGCAGGGCCTGACGCTGGACGGCGTAACCAAAAAGCTGGCCGCAGACCGCCGGACGGTGGATACGCGCGTCAAAGCCCTGGACAGCCTGAAGGAAATCCGCCGGCAGTTGGTCGAAGTCCGGAAAGCCTTATGAAAGTACGGGATATCGCCTCGGTCATCGAGGCTTTCGCTCCACTGGAAGTCCAGGAGAGTTGGGATAACAGCGGCCTTTGCATCGGTTCTCCGGACCAGGCCGTAAAGGGCGTCCTGGTGGGATTCGACTGCACGCCTGCCCTGATCGACGAGGCCGTTGCGAACGGCTGCGACATGGTGGTGACCCATCATCCCCTCATCTATGGGGGAATCAAGAAAATTCAGCCCGAAGACCCCGTGGGCCGCACCGTGCTGAAGGCGGCCGCTGCGGGCGTGGCCGTGTATGCGGCCCATACCAATGCCGACAAGGTCCCCGCCGGTGTGAGCGGGGCGATGGCCCGTCGCATGGGCCTGCAGGACGTCCGCATCCTGGACGAAAAGGACGGTGTGGGCATGGGGGCCGTGGGAACGCTTCCCGCTCCGCTTTCCGCCGGGGAGGCCGTGGCCCTGGTGAAGGAACGTTTCGGCCTGGAACGGGTACGCTGTTCGGCCCCGATCGACACGCCCATCCGCACGGTGGCCCTGTGCGGCGGTTCGGGCTCGTCCCTGATCGGCGCGGCCCGCAATGCGGGTGCGCAGCTGTACATTTGCGGCGACATCACCTACCACCATTTCTTCACGCCGGAGGGCTTCATGGTGATGGATATCGGCCACTTTGAAGGAGAAATCGAGATTGCGGAGATATTATTTTCTTTATTAAAGAAAAATTTTCCTACCTTTGCAGTCCGCATCAGCGGCCAACTGCATAGCAGCAACCCGGTAAAATATTTGTAAACAAAGATATGGCAAAAAAAATCAAGAAAGTCGAGACCCCGATCGACCAGCATGAAACCTTTGTCTCCCTCCAGAAAAATTTCGCGGATTCCGAAATCAGCGTGGAGGAGAAGCTGAAGACCTTGTATGAGCTTCAGAAGGCCGATTCCGATATCGACAAAATCATGCAGCTCCGCGGTGAGCTGCCCGCCGAAGTGGAAACTCTGGAGGCCGAGGTGGCCCAGATGAAAGCCAAGCAGGCCCAGCTGACGGCCATGATCGATGAGTACAACAAATCCATCGCCGTCAACAAACAGAATGCGGTCGATTGCGACGACCAGATCGCCAAGTACCGTAGCCAGCTCGAGAACATCGCCAACAGCCGCGAGTATGATTCCATCGACAAAGAGGTCGAGAACCAGGAACTGCTCCGCCAGATTGCCGAGAAGAACATCAGCGACATCAAGGTGAAGATCGCCGAGCGCAAGAGCGACATCGAAGTGCTGAAAGACGCCCTTACCCTGCGCAACGAGGACCTGAAGGCCAAGAAACAGGAACTGGCCGGTATCGTGGATGCTACGGCGCCCCAGGAGGAAAAACTCCGTGCCGTCCGCGAGGCCTGCGCCGCCAAAATTGACGCCCGCACCATGAGCGCGTACGAGCGCATCCGCCGCAGCGTTCACAACCATCTGGCCGTGGTATCGGTGTACAATGGCGATTCCTGCGGAGGTTGCTTCAATACGATTACGCCCCAGCGTCTCGTGGAGATCGCTTCCAACAAGAAGCTCATCATCTGCGAGCATTGCGGACGTATCATCGTGAATCCGGATTTCGAATAGGATAACATAGACCGCCATGCCTGCTCCGAGAAACAAGAAAAAGGACCAGGGGGTGAATCTGGACGCATTAGGGCTTGAGATGGGAAACAAACCGCCTCAGGCTCTTGACGTCGAAGAAGCCGTCCTGGGTGCCATGCTGATCGAGCCCGCCGCCGTCGATGAGGCGATGGAAGAGCTCGCTCCTTCGTGTTTCTACGATCCCCGTCACAGGATGGTTTTCGAGGCGATGTCCGAGCTCGTCAACGAGCACGTCGCCGTCGATCTGCTGACCGTCAGTACCAAGCTCCGGGAAAAGGACAACCTGGAGGCGGTGGGCGGAGCCGTGGCTTTGTCGGAACTGTCCATGAAGGTCGGCGCCGCCGCCCACATGGAATTCTACATCAAAATCCTCAAGCAAAAAACCATTCAGCGGGACCTGATTACGGCTTCGCACAGCATCCTGAAGGATTCCTATGACGATTCCGTCAAGGTGGACGACCTGATCGATAGCGCCCAGACCAAGATCTTCGCCGCTATCCAGAACAATGTCCGCAAGGATGTCCAGGAGATCGGCTCCATCATCAACACGGCCATGAACGACATCCAGGAGATGCAGAACACCACCGGTTTGAGCGGTGTTCCCTCCGGTTTCCCCTCCATCGACAAGGTGACGATGGGCTGGCAGAAATCGGACCTTATCATCCTGGCGGCCCGTCCTTCCGTGGGTAAGACGGCCTTTGCGCTGAACCTTGCCCGCAACGCGGCGGTGGACCATCACATGCCGGTGGCCTTTTTCTCCCTGGAGATGTCGGCCCTGCAGCTGGTGAAACGTCTGATGACCAGCGAATCGGGCCTGAGCCCGGACAAGATCAAGGGCGGATCCAAACTGGAGCCGTACGAGTGGGAACAGCTGGAATACAAGCTCAAGGATCTGAGCAAGGCCCCGTTGTATATCGACGATACGCCGGGTATCCCGGTGATGGAATTCCGGACCAAGCTGAAGACCCTGGTGAAGCAGAAAGGAGTGCGGCTGGTGGTCGTGGATTACCTGCAGCTGATGCAGGGCCCCTCCGAACTGCGCGGCATGCGCGAGCAGGAAGTGGCGGCCATTTCCCGTACCCTCAAGGCGACGGCCAAGGAACTGAACGTGCCCATCATCGCGCTGTCGCAGCTTTCCCGCCAGGCGGTGCAGCGTCAGTCCAGCAACGGCAAACCGCAGTTGAGCGACCTGCGCGAGTCCGGTTCCATCGAACAGGATGCCGATATGGTCATCTTTATCCATCGCCCGGACTACCTGGGCCTCTCCGAGACGCCGGAAGACAAGGGCAAGACGCAGATCATCATCGCCAAGCACCGCAACGGTGATACGTGCGATATCGATATGTATTTCAAGAGTGAACAAGTGAAATTCGTGGAATTGACCGACAGCCTTACGGCCCTGGCGACCTCCATGGAATCGGCCATGAACGCTCCTGCCGGGGACGGTGTCACTTTCCACACGAATGAATTCGACCTATGATGCGTACGTGGTTCATGACGATGCTGGTTTGCCTGTTGGCTCTTCCTGCCGCGGCCCAGCAGGAGTGCATTCCTGTTCATGCCATTGACCAGGAGCACCTGGCTTTCAAGTCGGGCGAGGTCTTGAATCTGGTTTTGCATTATAAATGGGGCGCCATCAATTCCGACGTGGGAAAGGCGTCCATTTCCATTGATTCCACAGTGGTGAGCGGCGTGAGCTGCTATCACATCAAGCTGTCTGCACGGACGGCCCGTTTTTACGACGTTTTTTTCAAGGTGCGCGAAGGCTTCGAGTCCTGGGTGACCTGCGACGGCCTGCGCCCCGTCCGTTTTACGCGGGACACCCAGGAAAACACCTATCGGGCCACGAACAAATACGTGTACCGCTGGGATACGGACGAACCTTATGTAGAGGCGAATGTGTACACCTCTTCGATTGGCGCGAAGCTGCTGGCCCTCCCGGTGAACAGCTGCACCTTCGACCTCCCGGCTCTTTTCATGGTGGCCCGGAATGCGGATTTCAGCCGCATCGAGAAGGGGGTTCCCTATCCGATGAGTTTCCTGATAGACGATGACCGCTTCAATGTCCGTTTTACCTTGCTGGGCGACGATACCCGTACGTTCAAGGGCATCGGTACGATTCCGTGCAAGAAATTCGCGATTGAAGTGGTGGCCGGAGAACTGTTTTCCGGCAAAGAAGACCTTTATATGTGGCTTTCCGACGACGGGAACCGCATTCCCGTTTGGTTCGAAGCGCCGTTCAAGATTGGGAACGTCAGCGGACGGATGGAACGGGTCACGGGTACGCGGTACCCTTTGAAAACGACAGAATAAGGGATGGCCAGGGAGGAGATTACACACAAAGGCAGGCTTGTCGAGATTGGACCCACCGTCGCGGTGGTTTCTTTCGTGGCTTCATCGGCCTGCGGCGCCTGTCAGGCGGCCGGTTTGTGCGGTGCCTCCGAAATGAAGGACAAGCGGGTGGAAGTGCCTGCTTTCGAAGCGAAAGGCCATGCGGTGGGGGACGAGGTGGAAGTGGCCTTGCGGGCTTCCCTGGGCTTGAAGGCCGTCTGGATATCGTACATGGTCCCGCTCCTGCTGCTGGTGGGCGTCGTCCTGGCGCTGACGGCGGCCGGATGGACGGAAGTGGCTGCGGGCGGCCTGGCCGTCGCGGCGGTGGCCTTGTATTATGGGGTCCTGTGGCTGTTTCGCGACAGGTTTGCCCGGAAGTATGAGTTTTATTTGAAATAATTATAACCTTATTATTAATGTCAACTACAATTCTTTGGACTCTTGTTATCATCACCCTGCTCGGGCTGGTGCTGGCGGTTGTCCTCTATTTTGTAGCCTTGAAGTTCAAGGTGGTGGAGGATCCGCGCATCGATGAGGTGGAGAAGGTGATGCCAGGTGCGAATTGCGGCGGCTGCGGTTTCGCGGGTTGCCGTGCCTTCGCAGAGGCGGCTGTCAAAGCCCCGAACCTGGACAACAATTATTGTCCCGTTGGCGGAAACGATGTCATGGCCAAGGTGGCTGCCATTCTCGGATACGAGATTCAGCAGAAGGCCCCCATGGTAGCGGTGGTCCGTTGCAACGGAACCTGTGAGGCGCGTCCCCGGATCAATGAATATCAGGGCGTACAGTCCTGCCGTGTGAAAGCGGCCCTGTATGCGGGTGATACCGGCTGTTCTTTCGGCTGCCTGGGTTGCGGGGACTGCGTGGAGGCTTGCCAGTTCGGCGCCTTGTCGATGGATCCCGTTACCGGTCTGCCGGTGGTGGACGAGGAAAAATGTACGGCTTGCGGTGCCTGCGCGAAGGCCTGCCCGAAAGCCATCATCGAACTGCGTGCGAAAGGCCCGCGCGGCATGCGGATGTTCGTGAGCTGCGTGAACAAGGACCGTGGTCCGGCCGTGAAGAAGGCCTGTGCGAATGCCTGCATCGGTTGCGGCATCTGCGCCAAGACCTGTACGCACGAAGCCATTGTTTTTGAAAACAACGTGGCCTACATCGATTATGCCAAGTGCAAGCTTTGCCGTGAGTGCGAGGCCGTTTGCCCGACGGGTGCAATCCATGGCGTGAATTATCCGAAGCCGTTGGATGTGGAGGGTATCAAGGCGCGGATTGCCGCCCGCAAGGCTACTAAATCTGAGTAAGACTATGGCAACGAGAACTTTTTCGATTGGCGGTGTGCATCCCAGGGATGCAAAGATTTCCCGCGGCTGTGCGATTGAACCGCTGCCGCTTCCGCCTACCGTATATATCAGCATGTCCCAGCATATCGGCGCGCCGGCGAAGCCCCTTGTGGCGGTCGGCGACAAGGTGAAGGTGGGACAGCCGGTGGCCGAACCCGGTGGCTTCGTATCGGCGTTCATCCATTCTTCCGTGTCGGGTACGGTGAAGTCCATCGGGCCGCGCAAGGACCTGGCCGGCAACCCGCAGACCTGCATTGAGATTGCCGTCGAAGGCGACGAGTGGATGGAGGGCATCGATACGTCCGACACCCTGGTGACCTCCTTTGATGACGACAACAAGGCCGTTCTGGAGAAAATCCGCCTGGCCGGTGTCGTGGGCCTGGGCGGTGCCACCTTCCCGACGCATGTAAAACTGTCCCCGCCTCCGGGCAAGACCTGCGAGATGCTCATCATCAACGGTTGCGAGTGCGAGCCGTACCTTACCTCCGACTTCCGTACCCTCCTGGAAAAGGGCGAGCAGGTGGTGGTGGGGACCGCCATCCTGAAGCAGGTGCTGCATGTGGACAAGGCGGTGATTGGCATCGAGGACAACAAGCCCGAGGCCATCAAGCATGTCTGCGACATCATCAAGGAATTCCAGAAACTTTCTTCGAAGTATGCCGGCATCAGCGTGATGTCGCTGATGAAGAAGTATCCGGAAGGCGGTGAAAAACAGCTGATCGATGCCGTGATGCACCGTCAGGTCCGTTCCGGCGGTCTTCCGATCGACGTGGGCGCCGTGGTGCAGAATGTGGCTACCGCACTGGCGGTTTATGATGCCGTGCAGAAGAACAAACCCATCGTGGACAACTCCGTTACCGTGACGGGCGAGTGCTTCCCCAAGCAGGCGAACCTGCTGGTCCGCGTGGGAACCCCGCTGCAGTACATCATCGACTATCTGGGCGGTGTGCCGGCCGATGCGGTGAAGGTTATCAGCGGCGGCCCGATGATGGGCAAGGCCATTGCCAACCTGGATGCCGCTACGGTGAAAGGAACGTCGGCCCTGCTCTTCCTGCGGGCGGACCAGACGGTGCGTGGTTCGGAAAGCCAGTGTATCCGGTGCGGTCGTTGTGCCGATGCATGTCCGATGGGCCTGGAGCCTTTCCTGCTGAACAAACTGGCCAAGACCGCCGATATGGAACAGCTGGAGGCCAATGCCATCCAGGATTGCATCGAGTGTGGCTGCTGCCTGTACAGCTGTCCGGCGAATATCCCGCTCCTGGACCGCATCCGGATCGCAAAAGGCCAGGTGCTCGGCATTATCCGGGCGCGGAACGCGAAGAAATAAACCCGAAAACGATTGTATAGAAATATGAGCAAATTATTGGTATCACCTTCTCCGCACATCCATGCCGACGTCTCTACGAAGTCGCTGATGCGGGATGTCGTGATCGCCCTGATGCCTGCGGTCATCGCTTCGGTTGTATTTTACGGCTGGGGTGAGCTGCTGGTGCTGGGAGTGAGCGTGGCTTCCTGTGTGTTGCTGGAGTATCTTATTACCCGATATCTGCTGAAAAAGACCTCGACGGTGGGCGATTTCTCGGCCGTCGTTACGGGTCTTCTGCTGGCGATGAACCTGCCGGCCACGACCCCCTGGTGGGTGGTCTTCATCGGGGCGGCTTTCGCCATCTGCGTCGCCAAGCTGACCTTCGGCGGCCTGGGGCAGAACGTATTTAATCCGGCGATCGCCGGCCGTGTCTTCCTGCTGGTTTCCTTCCCGACCTATATGACCCACTGGGAGGTTCCGCAGGGTCTCTTCGGGGTGGATGCCATCACGGGCTCCACGCCGCTGGGCATCATCAAGGAAGGCCTCATGCAGGGCAGCACGGTTCCGGAATTGATGGCGCAGCACGGATTGTCCTATACCCAGATGCTGTATGCGAACCTCGGCGGCAGCGCCGGTGAGGTCTGCGCCCTGGCCCTGGTGGCCGGTTTCCTGTACTTGCTGGCCCGTAAGGTCGTGAAGCCTTGGATTACCCTGTCCATCCTGTGCACGGTTGCCATCCTCACGACGATCTTCTCGATGGCCGATCCGACCCGCTTCACGGGCCCGGCCTTCAACCTGCTTTCCGGTGGTATGCTGCTGGGTGCCTGCTTCATGGCAACCGACTATGTTACCTCGCCGATGAGCAACCTGGGCGGCATCATCTTCGGTATCGGCATCGGTCTGCTGACGGTGATCATCCGTTACTTCGGCGCCTATCCCGAAGGCATGTCCTTTGCCATTTTGATCATGAATGCGACGGTGCCGCTGCTGAACCGGTGGTTCCATCAGAAAAAATTTGGGAGGGCATAAGCGATGGCAGTACAATCCAATCTGAAAAACATGGCCCTGTGCCTGTCGCTGGTCTGTCTGGTCTGCTCCGCCCTGCTGGGTGGCGTGTATGCCGTGACGGCCGAGCCGATTGCCCAGACCAACGCCAACCTGCTCAAGGCTTCCATCCAGGCGGTCCTGCCCCAGGGCGGTGAGCTGTCCGAGGCCAAGACGGTTGAGGTAGATGGCACGACCTATGAGTATTACGAAAGCGTAGCGGACGGTGTTCCCGTTGCCTATGCGGTAAAATCCGTTACCTCCGGTTTCGGCGGTGCCCTTACCCTGATGGTGGGCGTCACCCCGGACGGTACCATTTATAATACGTCTGTCCTGTCGCACACCGAGACGCCCGGACTGGGTGCCAAATGCACCACGGACGAGGGCTTCATGGCTCAGTGGAAGGGCTTTGATCCTTCGCAGAAGATCCTGTCGGTGAAGAAAGACGGAGGCGATGTGGATGCCATCACGGCTTCTACCATTACTTCGCGCGCCTATACGCTGGCTGTCAAGAATGCCTGCGAGGCGGTTAAGGCTATAGGAGGAAATGACCATGAGTAAATTCTCGATTTTTACCAAGGGTCTGGTCAAGGAAAACCCGACCTTTGTCCTGTTGCTCGGCCTCTGCCCGACGCTGGCCACCACGACTTCGGCCGTGAATGGCCTGAGCATGGGCCTGGCCACGTTGTTTGTGCTGGTCCTGTCCAACATGGCCATCTCCCTGGTGGCGCCTTATACGCCCGACAAGGTGCACATCCCCGTTTACATCGTGGTCATTGCTACCTTCGTGACCCTGCTTCAGTTCCTGATGCAGGCCTATACGCCGGGTATCTACGCGACCCTGGGCCTGTTCATCCCGCTGATCGTGGTGAACTGCATCGTCCTGGGCCGTGCGGAAGCCTTCGCTTCCAAGAACGGGGTGGTGGATTCCGCCCTGGACGGCATCGGCATCGGCATCGGCTTTACCCTTGCGCTGACGGTTCTCGGCCTTGTGCGTGAGATCCTGGGCAGCGGATCGGCCTTTGGCTGGAAACTCCTGCCGGGCGATGGCATGCTGGCTTTCGTGATGGCGCCCGGCGCCTTCCTGTGCCTGGGTTACCTGATGGTCCTGTTCAACAAATTCCTGAAAAAAGAATAGCGCGTTATGGAATACTTGCTTATTATTGTTTCGGCGATTTTCGTCAACAACATCATGCTGGCCCAGTTCCTGGGCACCTGTCCGTTCATCGGCGTTTCCAGCAAGCTTTCCACTGCGACGGGCATGTCCGGAGCCGTTTGCTTCGTCATTACCCTCGCTACGCTGGTGACCTATTTGCTGAATACCTACCTGCTGGTTCCGCTGGGGCTGGATTTCCTTCAGACCATCGCCTTCATCCTGGTGATTGCTTCGCTGGTGCAGATGGTGGAGATCGTGCTCAAGAAGATCAGCCCTTCGCTGTATCAGGCCCTGGGTATCTTCCTGCCCTTGATTACCACCAACTGTGCGGTGCTGGGTGTGGCCATCAACGTGGTTACCAAGGAGTTCTCCTTCGGTAGCGGTGTGCCGCACATGCTGAACCTGGGCGAATCCGTCGTGTATGCGTTCGCCACCTCGCTGGGTTATGGCCTGGCCATGGTGCTGTTCGCCGGTCTGCGTGAGCACCTAGCCCTGAACGAAGTCCCCAAGTCCTTCAAGGGTGTTCCGATTGCGTTAATTACCGTCGGTATCCTGGCGATGGCCTTTATGGGTTTCCAGGGACTCGTGTAAGAGACGGGTAAAGAAGTGCTCGAGGACGAAGAGGCCCGGAAGGGCTCCCAGATAGTAGCCGCCTGCCACCTGCCAGGCAAGATAGCCGGTTGATGTGAGCGTGCCGCACAGATTCCCTGCGAGAGAATCCGCCTTTCCGGCGGATTTTTTCGTATCCTCCTGGTTGGAAGCCTCTTCCTCCTGTAGGCGGGTAAAGGTTTCCTGGCCGGATTCGGACAGGAAGAAGGGACGGATGCGCCGGAGGGTTTCGGCGGCACGTTCCTGCTCTCCGGCGGCAAGGAGCCACTGCGCCTTGACCAGGAGGAGGCTGTCTGCCTTCTCCGGTTGCTCATAGGCGGCCCGTTCGCAGGCGAGGGCCTGCGACAAGGCTTCCTGCCGGCTCTGGGCGCTAACGGAACAGGCTGCGCAGAGGAATATGGATATGATACAGAATCGCAGTGTCCTGGGCATTTCTGAGGTCTTGGTTATAGAGGCTTACGCTTACGTAGCTTCCGTAAATGTTACCGATATAGAAGTAGGCGCACAGCGAGCCGAGCGCCAGGGTGGTCCAATGGGAGATTCCGTCCTTGCGGGCGTGGTCCCAGGTGGCGAGTCCCAGGGTCCCGACGGCCAGAAAAGAGGCGATGCCCTCTCCGAGCCGGCCGGCATATACCTTGCCGGCCCCGGGCAGCAGGGTGGAATAGAGGGCCCCCAGGAAGGGACTTTTCCGTTCGTCCCGATGCCGGTAAATGTCTTGCAGGGCTTCTTCCGCTCCGGTCAGGCGGAAGTCGCTGCCGGTGAAGGATTGGGCCGCGTTGCGGTAGGCGGCCGGGTCGTTGCAGAGCAGACTCAGTCCGGCCTGCTGGATGGCGGCCATTTCCCGATAGGGACCGGGGTAATCCCTGAGCCGCCGGAGAGCCATCTCGGGACGGCCCATGTGCGCATCGGCCGCATTGGCATAGAAGAGTCCTTCATCGTAGAAGGGGGAGGCGGGACGCAGTGCCGTGAACGCCTGTGTGGCGGCATCCAGCATCCGGGCGCTGAAATACACCTTCCCACGAAGATAGTCGAGGGTGTCGGAGGGGAAATAACCCCCTTGTCGTACCAGCACCAGCGCGTCCTGTTTGAGGTCCGAATCCAGCAGAAAGCGGACGAATCCCAAATCTTTCCCCGCGTATTTGTACGGGGCGACAGGAGGGAAGGAATCGGCCGGGAACAGGGGGGCCGTCGGCGGCATCGATACATGTGGCCGGCCGGCCGAGAGGCGGCTGTGGTGCAGCAGATTGTCCGGGAACAGGAAGACTTTGGCCGCGACGGAGTTCTGGGCGGCTCCGACGGCCATCCCGCCCAGGAGCAGGAATAGAACGAGAAGGAACTTGCGTACCATGTTATTTCCGCTTGTTCAGCGGCACCAGACGGGCGTCGGCGGGGACCTGGAAATCGAACAACGGACTATCCGGGTCTACCTTGACATCGGAATAGGTGGTGCGGGTGATGACGGAATCCCGCGAAGTGGTGTAGGAGACATTCGTCACCCGCGCGGGCAGGAAGAAACGCGGCAGTTTGAGATACTGGGTGAACCAGGTTTTGCTGACGACCTTGCCGCCGCCGTCGATGTATGCCAGATAAATGGGCAGGAAATTTTCCGTGACGAGTTCCACCCGGGGAATGCGGCCGGGTTCGTCACAGCGATAGGCCTTTCGGATGATTCCCCCCTCTTCCTGTTTGGAGGAAACCAGCTTGTATCCATACCCGGCGAGTTCCATGTCATCGACCCGTCCGGTGAGGAAGAGATAAAGGAGGTCGTCCCGGTCGCTGAAATCTTCTTTGACCTCGGAGATGACTTCCTTGGCCGACGGCCGGTAAATCTGTACTTCTCCTTTGGGGTTGGAAATGATGTAAGACAGTTCGGGAGAATGGAAAACGGTTACCAGGCGCCCATTGGCAGAGCAATAGACCTCCTTGGTAACCGTTGTCACTTTTCCGTCCATGACAGTCTGCACCTGTGCGGAGGCCGATACCCTGCGTTGGGCGGCGGCCGGTGCGGCCAGGCAGACTGCCAGGCTCAGGAAAAGGATGAAGTTGCGGGCAGCCACTAACCCCACATGATAAAGCGGGTGTCGCCGCAGTAGCGTCCTACGCTGCCATCTTCGACCAGTGCGACAATCATGACGATAAAGTCAACGAACGGGACCACGCCAAAGATACCGAAGACGGTGACGGTGTAGATGGCCCACATCCAGGGACGGGTACCCATGTAGTGGCGGTGCACACCGAAACCACCCAGGAAGAAGTTGAGGATGATGGCGGCGGCCGAATTGACGGTGCCGGCGCTCAGGGAGGCGTTGGAATGCATGGTGGCGTTCAGTTCGCCCATGATGCTGCTGGGAGAAACGGCAACAGCGTTCTCAATGACGGCGTCAATGGCGCTTTCATCCAGACGATAATCGGCAGCATTGGCTGCGAGGGTGATTGCAAACATGGCAACCAGAGCCAGAAGGATTTTTTTCATTGTGATAGTAATGCTTGAGTATAGATGTAAATTAATTAATTGAGATATTCGATATCCAGGTGCCAGTCCCAGGACGGGTAATACAGGTTGCCGCCTTCCCATTCCACCTCTCCGCGCTGGAAATCGACCGTTTCGCTGCGGGGGAATTTCTTGCGGGGGACAAGGTCGCACCCGAAGTCGCTGTTCACCACCATCCGGTACGAATCGATGCCGCCCAGGTAGAAGTATTTCGTATCGGGGTTGGCGGCCAGGTAATCGCCGGTGGCAAAGGGCGGGAAACCGAAGGACATATCGACCGGAACCCAGCCGACACCCTCGAAGTACAGTTCTCCCCAGTCATGCATGTTCCAGTCGCCGGGATGCATCATGAAGCCGCTCTGGAAGTGGCAGGGAATGCCTTTGTAGCGGCACATGGTGAGGAGCAGCAGGGTGACCATGCCGCAGTCGCCGTGCCCGGAGGACAGGACGTATTCGGGAATGTTCTCCAGCGTGGAATACTCGCGGGCCGATGCCCAGGGAAAGGCCGGGTCTATGTACGTGAACAGGGCCTTGGCCTGTTCGTAGGGGTTGTCGAGGCCGCGGGTCAGCGAGTCGGCCAGGGCCTTGATACGATCCGTAAAGACGATGTGTTTCTCGCGCTCGGCCGTATAGGTCTTATACAGGTCCGTCGTGGTGTCGTAGGGCTTGATGTCGGCCTTTGACAGGTCATGCCATTCGCCCGCGGCGGTATATTCAAACTCCTCGAAGAAGACGGTGGGCTGTCCGGCGACGGCCGTCGCCTCCAGATACAGCGTGCTGTGGGGCGAAGCGTTGCCGGAGAAGATGCCCTTTTCGCCGTTGGGACCGGCTTCGATGAAGCGGATATCGGTCTGGCGCGGGACATCGGATCGCGGATAGGGCAGCCAGCACCGGATGGTCTTTCCGTCCGGAACGGCATCCGCTTCAACCGTGAGGGTAAACTTGACCCGCATCCGGCGGGGTTGCGCGATGGGATTTCCGGTGGCTTTCACATCGGCAATGATCTGCGGGAGGTTCACCGCATCTACGCCGCTGTGGCTGTCCAGCGGACCGGGTGTTCCCTCGATGGCTTCAAAACGCCGCATGGCGGCCGTATCGAGCCGGAACAAGTTGCGCGCCGCGCGTTTGAAATACCGTATTTCCCCGTGGCGCTCCATCGCCTCCAGCTTTCCCGAAGCGGTCCAGGCGTCAATCTGCTCTTCCGTGACTTCCGGAATATACTGTTTGATATACGCGGTGACCTCTTCGCGCGTTTTGTTGAAATCTACGTCCAGGCGATATTCCAAATCCTCTTTCCAAGAGTACTTGGGGTGGCGCTGCCACCAGATGATGGCCGCCATGGCCACGGCGACAAGGGCGAAGATGATGAATTCCTTTTTATATCCGGGGGTCATAAGGCTTTACAGTTTGATGAGACCGAGGCCCGGACGGTCCGGGAGGGTAATCTTGCCATTGACCACTTCCATGCCGCGGAAACGGTCGTTGGAAATGAGCAGGTTGCCGTCCAGGTCGGCGAAGTCCACGATGGGGGAGAGCTGGGCGGCGGCCGTTACGGCGCAGGAGGTCTCGGTCATGCAACCAACCATCACCCGCATGCCTTCGGCGTGGGCGTAGTTGGCCATTTTCCAGGCTTCGCGCATGCCGGTGCACTTCATCAGCTTGATGTTGATGCCGGTATAGGCTCCCTTGATGGACGGGATGTCTTTCAGGCGCTGGATGGCTTCGTCGGCGAAAATCGGCAGCGGGCTGCGTTCGGTGAGCCAGGCGTTGTCGTCGATGCGTTCCTTCGGCATGGGCTGTTCCACCATGACGATACCCTGTTCCTTCAACCAGAAGATTTCTTCCAGGGCTTTTTCACGGTCTTTCCATCCCTGGTTGGCATCGACCGCCAACGGCAGCATGGTCACGTCGCGGATGGCACGGATCATCTCCATGTCATTCTCCAGGCCCACCTTGACCTTCAGGATATTGAACTGGCTGGCGCATTCGCGGGTCTTTTCGCGCACCACGTCGGCCGTGTCGATGCCGATGGTGAAGGTGGTGTCGGGTGCCTTGGCGGCGTCCAGCCCCCAGATCCGGTACCAGGGCTGCCCCAACAGCTGGCCGACGAGGTCATGCAAAGCGATGTCGACGGCTGCTTTTGCGGCGGTGTCGCCCGGCGAGAGGCTGTCTACATAAGTGAGAATATCGTCGATGCAGAACGGGTCGGCAAACTGGCCCAGGTCCACCTTCTCCAGGAAAGAGCAGACGCTTTGGACGGTCTGGCCCAGGTAGGGCGGCATGGAGGCCTCTCCGTAGCCGGTGAAGCCGTCATATTCGATCTTCACCTGTACGTCCGGCGTGGTGGTGCGGGAATAGGAGGCCACGGTAAAGACGTGGCGCAACTGAAGTTCGTAGGGTTCCCAGCTGAGTTTCATGCGGGCACCGCCGGCGGTGTTGACGTGATACGGCTTAGGGGCATTGCCGCTGCCCATACCTGTGCAGGAAGACAGTCCTGCTCCTGTCGCTGCCAAACCGGCACCTGCCAGCCCTGCAGCCTTGAGGAACTCTCTGCGTTTCATAATGCGTAAAGTTAACAAAAAAAAACCAATCTTATTCACTTTCATTTTTTATTCTTCGCCCCTGCCATCAGTCTCATCCACGAAAATGGCCTATTTGGTGGACGAACGGCTACCGGGGGCCGCTGCCCATGAAAAAAAAGAGACTGACGGTGACGCCAGTCTCTTTATAATAATGGAGGAGTTATCTGCTAGAAGAACTCTTCGGTGTTGTTGTGGGAGGGATTCTCTTCGTCGTTCTCGGCGGTTTTGTTGAAGCGCTGGCCAAACTGCTTGCGCTCGCCGCCTTCACGACGCTCGCCGCCTTCGCGACGCTCGCGGCGATCGCCATCGCGACGATCCCGGCGCTCGCCCCGGTCACGACGGTCTCCGTCACGACGCTCGCGACGGTCGCCGCCTTCGCGGCGCGGTCCGCGGTCACGTCCGCCACGGCCACCCCGTTCGGGTTCCACATAGCCTTCCGGCTTCTCGGTCAGGGCGCGCATCGACAGGCGCATCTTACCGGTCTTGGCATCGATTTCGAGGAGTTTTACATCCACCTCGTCGCCCACCTTCAGAACGTCCTCGACCTTCTCGGTCTTCTCCCATGCGATCTCGCTCACATGCAGGAGGCCTTCCTTACCGGGGAGGATCTCGATGAAGGCGCCGAAATCCAGGATGCTCACGACCTTGCCGTGGTAGACCTTGCCCGCTTCGGGAACGGCGCAGATGTCCTTGATGCGCTGCAAGGCGGTATCCATAGCCGTCTTGTCCACGCCAAAGATATCCACGACACCCTTGGTTCCCTCCACACCGTCCGTGCGGGGAACTTCCTCGATGGTAATGGTAGTACCGGTCTCTTTCTGGAGTCCCTGGATGGTCTCGCCACCCTTGCCGATAATGGCACCGATAAACTCGGAAGCCACTTCGATCTGCACCATGCGCGGTACGAAGGGCTTGTAGTCCTCACGCGGCTCGCTGATGGTCTTCATCATTTCGCCCATGATGTGCAGGCGACCCTGGCGGGCCTGCTCGAGGGCTTTCTCCAGTACTTCGTAGCTCAGGCCGTCCACCTTGATATCCATCTGCGTGGCGGTGATACCGTCCTTGGTACCGGCCACCTTGAAGTCCATGTCGCCCAGGTGATCTTCATCGCCCAGGATATCGGTCAGGATGGCATAGCGGTCATTCGGATGCTCGGCATCGGTGATCAGACCCATGGCCACGCCGGCAACCGGCTTGCTGATCTTCACACCCGCGTCCATGAGGGCGAGGCAGCCGCCGCAGATGGAAGCCTGCGACGAGGAACCGTTGGATTCCAGGATATCGGAAACGACGCGCACGGCGTACGGGAATTCCGGAGCCTTGGGCATGACGGCCTTGAGGGCACGCCAGGCCAAGTTTCCGTGGCCGATTTCACGGCGGCCGACACCGCGTGAAGCACGGGCATCACCGGTCGAGAACGGCGGGAAGTTATAGTGCAGGACAAACTGCTGCTCACCTTGGACCAGCACCTCGTCCATCTCTTTCATATCCAACTTGGTACCCAGGGTGACGGAAGCCAGCGACTGGGTTTCGCCACGGGTGAAGATGGCGCTGCCGTGGGCGCACGGCAGGCAGTTGACCTCGCACCAGATGGGGCGCACGGTCGTGCAGTCGCGGCCGTCCAGGCGGACGCCTTCGTCCAGGATCATGTTGCGCATGGCCTCTTTCTCCTCGTTGGCATAGTAGCGGGCCACCATGGCGGCTTTGGCCTCCTGGTCCTCTTCGGACAGGGTAGCCAGGAAGTCGGCCTGGATCTGCTCGAAAGCGGCGGTACGCTCCTGCTTGGGCAAGGCGGACTTGGCCACGGCGTAGCACTTGTCATAGCAGAACTCGTGGACGGCCTTGCGCAGGTCTTCGTCCTCCTCGTCATGCGGGTAGTCGCGTTTGACGGTCTTGCCGCAGTCTGCGTTCAGTTCTTTCTGGACGCGGCAGTGCTTCTTGATTTCCTCATGGGCGAACTTGATGGCCTCGAGCATCACATCCTCGGTGACCTCGTTCATCTCGCCTTCCACCATCATAATGTTCTCTTCGGTAGCGGCGACCATCAGTTCCAGGTCGGCTTTCTCCATTTCGGAGAAGTTCGGGTTGATGACGAACTTGCCGTCGATGCGGCTCACGCGCACCTCGGAGATCGGTCCCAGGAAGGGAAGGTCGCTGGCGGCGAGGGCGGCGGAGGCGGCCAGGCCGGCGAGGGCGTCGGGCTGGATGTCCTTCTCGGCCGAGATGAGCCAGATGTTGACGAATACGGCAAGGTGGAAATCGTCCGGGAAGAGGGGACGCAGGGCGCGGTCCACCAGGCGGGCGATCAGGATCTCGTAGTCAGAGGCCTTGCCTTCGCGTTTCATAAAACCGCCCGGGAAACGTCCGGCGGCGTAGAATTTTTCTTTGTAATCCACCTGCAGGGGGAGGAAATCCGTTCCTTCCGTCACTTCTTTGGCGCAGGTGACCGTGGCGAGCAGCATGGTGCCACCCATCCGGACAACAGCGGAACCGTCGGCCTGCTTGGCCAGTTTTCCGGTCTCAATCTCGATCACCCGGCCGTCGGGCAGTTCGATTGTTTTCTTGATAATGTTCATTTCGTTTACGTCTTTACGTCTTCTTTTTATTCATCAAAAAAGGGATGACCCTACCAGGGCCGATCCCTTTTCTTTTTCCTATGGATATGCTTATCGGCGGAGACCCAACTCCTTCACGATAGCCCTGTATCTCTCGATGTCGATCTTCTGGAGGTAGTCCAGAAGCTGACGGCGCTTACCAACCAGACGGAGCAGGGAACGACGGGTAACCATGTCTTTCTTGTTCTGCTTCACATGCTCGGTAAGGTGAGCGATACGGTAGGAAAATAAAGCAACTTGACTCTCAGGCGAGCCGGTGTCCTTATTAGACTTTCCGTACTTCTCGAAAATCTCTTGCTTTTTGTCAGCCTGTAAATACTCAGCAGCCATTTGCAAAAAACTTTAAAATGTTAAAAACTTAATTTGGGCTGCAAAGGTAAGGATAAAAATCCGAGATACCAAATTATTTCCCGATTTTAAAATCCACGAGGATGGGCCGATGGTCGGAAGGATGCCAGAAGTTGGAAATCTTCTGCGGATTCCGGACCGGCCGGGTGTAGTCGTCCGTTACCACGCGGGCATCGGTAACCAGTTGGAACAGAGGCGGTGTCAGGTAAACAAAGTCGATACGCGCCTTCCCGCCGGTCGTGGAGTAGAAGTTGTCCGGATTTCGTTCGGAAATCAGGTCGATGTAAGGTGTGTTCTCCAGGATGTAATCGTGGGTGAGCAGGCGGGAATCGTTGTCCGGATACTGGTACACCCAGTTGTCCCGCCGCGAGCGGGCGTTGAAATCGCCCATCATCATCCAATACTCCCTTGCGGCTGACGGAATGGATAGGACCGTATGCTTGCAGATGTATTCCACCTCCATGCGGCGGTAGGCGTCTCCTTCGCGGACGGCGGCGCTCGCTTCCCGCAGCTCCGGCGGCACCCCGAAGGCATATCGCTGCGGCCAGGTGTGCAAGGTGACGATGTTCAGCGTCAGGTCCTTCAGCTGGATGCGCGCCCAGCCGGCACCATGCGTGACAATCGAATCGGTTCCGTTACCGATAATTTTTTTTACATTGTCGATGGGATACCGGGAGGTGATGACCTGCGGATAATTGTCCCGCCAGCCACCCAGATAGACATAGCTGTGTCCGTAGCGGCGGGCCAGTTCGTCCCAGTTGCCCGGAAGGTACCGGTCTTGTTTGGGCATGCTCTTGTCCGTCCCCGTCAGGAAGATAGAAGAGGCTTCGCAGAAAACGCAGATATCGGGCCGCTGTTCCTTAACCCACCGGGTAAAACGCTCGTAATGGTCCCCCTGGCCGTCCCACATGCCGTTCTGGATGTTCCAGTACAGCAAGCGCAGACGGCTTTTGTCCGGCCGGGCGGCCACCAGGGCCAGGCAGGCTCCAAGGCCGGCAAGAATCAAAAGGAGTCTTTTCATCCTGTTGAACGATTATCGGGTCACTTCCAAAACCGTATCGATCTCTTCCACCATCTCCTGCGGGATGCGGACGGTGAGGAAGCCGTCTTTGCTGACGGTGCAGGGGAGGACGGCTCCGGTGCTGACCACCTTGACGGTCTTCACTTTGGGCCCCTCCCAGGCCATGGAGAGGAGGGCTTCCTTGCCGTTGCTCGGGAGGGCTTCCGGCGCAATTACGTGCAGGAAAAGGCTTTCCGCGTTAGCCGTGGTAACGCCCCAGCCCTGGTCGGGGAGGCCGGTTTTGTCCGTCCCATCTACACTGCGGGCATGGGTGCGCATCCACTCACCGATGCCTTTCAGGCGTTCCGCGCTTTGCCAGGGGATGCGGCCGTCGGCCTGGGGACCGATGTTCAGCAGCAGGTTGCAGCCTTTGGATGCCGCCTTCACCAGCAGGCGCACCAACTCGGTGGTGGACTTGTAATTGAGGTCCTTGACGGTATAGCCCCAGGATTTGTTCATGGTCTGGCACATCTCCACGGGCATGACCGTGCTTACCTGCTGGCCCTCGCTGTAGCCGGCCGTGTTCTGGCCGGGGAGGTCGCGCTCGAACATCTGGAAATCTTCTCCCTCAAACGGGGTGATGTGGTGGTTGTTGCCAATTAGGCAGTCCGGCTTGATGGCATGGATGAAGCGGTAGAACTCCGGCATCCGCCAGTCGAAGGGAATCTGGTCCCGTTTGTGGTCCCAGACGCCATCGAACCACAGTCCGCCCGTGTACGGATACTGGGTGAGCAGTTCCTTGACCTGGGTTTCCATAAACCGGAAATAGCTGTCGTAGTTTTCCTGTCCGCCCTTGCGGCCGGTTTTCTTGCCCGATTCGCCGATGGGATAATCCTCGCGGATCCAGTCCAGCAGCGAATAGTACAGGTGCAGGCGGATGCCGCCCTCTTTGCAGGCTTTTTCCAATTCGCCCACGATATCGCGGCCGAAAGGCGTGCCGTCCACGACGTTATAGGCCGATGTGGCGGTCTTGAACATGGAAAAGCCGTCGTGGTGGCGGGAGGTGAAGGTCAGGTAACCCGCCCCGGCGTCCTTGAAAGCGGCCACCCACTCGTCTGCGTCGAAGCCGACGGGATTGAAGGATGCCGCCGCCTTGGCGTATTCGTCTTTGTTCAGCTCGCCCAGGTGGAGGTACCATTCGCCTTGGGCGTACGAGGCGTAGAGTCCCCAGTGGATGAAGATGCCCAGTCGTTTCTGTGTAAATTCCTTACGGGCCGCGAGGTTGCTTTCTGAGGGAACGTAGCCTTGGGCGCAGAGGGGAAAGAGGCTGCAGGCAAGCAGCAGGAGAGTCAGGATTCTTTTCGTCATGGTTATTTGCTCTTTCTTACAAAGATAGCTAATTTTGCAGTAGAAAAATACCCCGATGCCGGAAAACAGCGAAAAAATCTATCAGGACGAACAGATCGGGCCGGTGCGGCTGTGCAAAAGCGCGCGTGTCCGGCGCATCATCGTGCGGGTTCACCCGATAAAGGGGGTGAGCGTGACGGTTCCGCGGTGGATGCCGTATGCGGCCGGCATCGTGTTTTTCCGGTCGCGGCGCGATTGGGTGCTGGCCGTCCTGGAGCGCCAGCGTTCGCAGGGCGTTCCCCGGGAAAGCCTGTCGGAAGGGGAGATCGAGGCGATGCGGGCGCAGGCCAAACGCGAACTGCCGCCCAGGCTGGCAGAACTGGCCGCCCTGCACGGTTTTACGTATAACCGGGTCTTTATCAAGAACAATGCGTCCAATTGGGGCAGTTGTTCGGCCAAGGGGAATATCAACCTGAACCTGCGGCTGGTGGCGGTGGAGCCGCACCTTCGCGACTATGTTATCCTCCACGAACTCTGCCACTTGCGCCATCCCAACCACGGTCCCGGTTTCCACGCCCTGCTGGAACAGGTGTGCCCCGGCCACCGTGCGCTTCGGAAAGAATTGCTCCGCTATCCGCTGCGATAGTCGCGCGCATACCTTGTTATTCCGAAATTTCTTCGTACTTTTGTCAATTAAATTGCCGAAATAGCGATAAATCATAAAAAACAGTAATAAGGATATGAGAAAAATCACAATTGTTTTCCTCCTGGCGGCCGTCGCGCTGACGGCGCTGCCGCGTCCGGTAATGGCCCAGCCCGCCAACCTGATGGCGATGGCCCAGGCAGAATTGCAAAAACGCGGCCTGGACGAAGCGGAGGTCCGTGCCCGTTTGTTGGAGAACGGAATCGATGTGGACAACATTCCTCCGCAGGAGTATCCGGCCTATCAGAGCCGTGTAACGGCTATCTTGAACCAGATGCAGGCCGAAAAGGCGGGCAATGCTGCTGCTGTTGGTGAAGCTGCTGCCGAGACGGGTGGTGCGGCCATTGCCACGGTGGTCCCTGCTACCGAAGTGGCCCCGGATGAGGCCAAAGTGTCTGCGACAACTGCTGATGAAGCGGCTGCCGAAGCCGAGGCTGCGCGTAAATCTACGGTAGCGGAAGCAACACAGGAGCCCGGAGGAGACATTTATGGACATGCCCTGTTTACGGGCCGCTCTCTGGAGGTTTTCCGCACGACGGACGGCGCGCAGGCTCCCGATACCTATATCTTGGGCGAGGGTGACGAGGTCCATATCTCCATTTTCGGCTCCTCCCAGACCGAAATGCACCAGCGGATTGGTCTTGATGGTTCCATCCAGCCGGCCGGTTCTACCAAAATCTTCCTGAAGGGAATGACGTTGGCCCAGGCCCGAGATGCCGTGCGCAATAAATTGTCGCAGCATTTCTCTTTCCGCCCGGACCAGATTGCCGTTACCATTACCACGGCCCGTACGGTGCAGGTTAGCCTTTACGGAGAGGTGAACGTGCAGGGTGGCTTTACAATGTCGGCCTTGAATACTACGTTTAATGCCATTGCGGCGGCCGGTGGGCCTTCGCCTATCGGATCAGTCCGTAATATCCAGATGTCGCGTAGCGGTAAGACGTACCGCCTTGACCTCTACAAGTTTATGATGCATCCCGAGGTAAACATGAACTACGACCTGCAGAATGGTGATGTGTTCTTTGTACCGGTGGCCCAGAAGGTGGTGCGCATCGAGGGAGCCGTGAACCGACCGATGCGGTACGAGTTGGTGGAAGGGGAAACCCTTACGGATCTGATTCGCTATGCCGGCGGCCTTACCTACAATGCCTATCCGAATTTTGTGCAGATTGAGCGGCAGCAGGACGGAGAAGTGAAGTTGCTGGAATACGACCTTTCTTCCGTGATGAACGGCAAGGTGGTGAGCCTGCAGGCGGGCGATGTGGTTCGCCTCAAGGCATCCAACCAGCCGATTGAAAATTATGTAACCGTCTCCGGAGACGTGTATTACGAAGGCCGGTATGATCTGGCAAAGAACCGCAGCCTGAAGGCCTTGCTGGACCAGGCCAAACCGAAATACACGGCCAAGACGGATATCGTATTCGTGGAGCGTACCCGCCCCGACAACAGTGTGGAGGTTCTGACCGTCCCCTTCCCGGGAATCAACGGGAACCCGGACTTCTCCCTGCAGGAGCGTGATGCTGTCCGGGTGCTGAGCCAGGAAAACTATCGTGACCTGGCAACGATCACCGTGGCCGGCCAGATCCGCAGGCCCTTCACCCGTGATTTCAACATGAACGACCGGATGACCATCGGTCAGGCCCTTGAATATGCCGGCGGCTTGAAGCCGAGCGTCTATCCCGTGGCATACATTTTCCGCAAGGATCTGTCCAACCCGTCCAAGATGCAGTATCTGCAGGTTTCCCTGGACCGCGACAAGGACAAGTACCTCCAGCCGGGTGACAGCCTGAAGATCTTCGACAATACCACCTATACCAACATCGGCGAGGTGAGCGTGAGCGGTGCCGTGAAAGAACCGGTGCGGATTACGTACGATTCTTCCATTACCGTACACGACCTGCTTTCCATGGCGGGAGGTTTTGAAGTAGGGGCTGCCTACAACCGGGTGGAAGTGTTCCGGGTGAATATCTCCAAGACCAATGAGGTAGAGTATAAACTGATGACCCTCACCGTGGACGACAATTACTTCCCCGTGGGAGGAGATTTCCAGATCCAGCCGTTCGACCGTTTCGTCGTGCGCCGGACCCCGAATTTCTCTACCGGACGTTCCGTTGAGGTGAACGGACGCGTCGCCTATCCCGGCGAATATGTCCTGGAAGATGGTAAAACGCACCTTTCCGAGATTGTCGAAAAGGCGGGCGGGATGCTGGACGATGCCACTCCGTATGCCGTGTTGATCCGTACCTATCGCAGCCGCGGCCCCATTTCCGTAAACCTGAAGGAGATGAAGCGCCACCGCAGGAATATTGAATACGATCCCATCCTGATGGAAGGAGACGTGGTGGATATCAACCGCTTGGAGAATACGGTCATTATCCGTCCTACGGGAACCCGGATGGACCAGTATGTCCCGGACGACCTTCTGTCAGACCAGAAGACCCTTACCTTCAAGGGCCGTCGCAACGCCGCCTGGTATATCCGCCACAATGCGGGCGGCTTCCAGCGGAATGCCGACAAGAACAGCGTTACGGTTACCCTCCCGAACAATGAGTGCGAATCTGTCCGCCGTTTCCTGTGGATCCGCAATTATCCGGAGGTGGAACCCGGCAGCATCGTCACCCTGTCGATGAATCCGGAAAAGGTCCGGAAGGAAGCCGAACCCAAGGAAAAAGTAGATTTGGAGAGCACCTTGTCCAAGGCCCTGTCCTCCATTATGTCCGTCGTGTCTATTTTGCTGCTTGCAACAAGATTGTAATTTCATGGAAGAGAATCCCAATATTGATAATTACCAGGACGAAGGCATCGATATCCTGGCTTTGGTCAAGCAGCTTTGGGCCGGCCGCAAAACGATTATCATCTGCACCGTCATTTTCATGGCGCTGGGCTTTGTGGCCGCGCTGACGATGAAGCGTACGTACACGGTCTCCACCATCATGGTGCCCCAGATGAATTCCGGAAAGAGTTCGTCTTTGAGCAGCTTGGCCTCCCTGGCCGGTTTCGACCTGGGCATGACCAACACGACGGCCGACCTTTCGCCGCTGGCCTATCCGAAGATCGTCAGCAGTACGCCGTATCAGCTGGAACTGATTTATACGCCGGTCCATTATGAGAAGGTGGACCACCCGGTGAGCATGTACACGTATTTCAAAGAGTACACCAAACCCAGTGTGATGGGCGTAATCAAGAAGTACACGATCGGCCTGCCGTTCACCCTTCTGGGAATGCTCCAGAAAGAGAAGCCCGAGGTGACCCTGCCGGGCGGCGAGGGAGACTCTCTTCCCAAACCGCTGGTCCTTTCCAAGGACGAGGATAAACTCCTGAAGGTCATTGCGCCGAAGGTTAACCTGGCGGTGGACAAGAAGGAAGGGTATATTACCCTCTCCGTTACCGGCTCCGAGCCCATCCAGACGGCCGAACTGGCCATGAAGGCCCAGCAACTGCTGTCCGACGAGGTTGTCCGTTTCCGTACGGATAAGTCGCAGCGGGAACTGGATTATATCCAGGCCCGTTACAACGAGATCAAACAGGAAGCCGAGTCCTACCAGACCATGATGGCTACGATCTCCGACCGTTCGCAGAACATGCTTACGTCAAAGTCGCGGATTGAGATGGAACGCATCCGTTCCAAATACACGGTGGCCAATACGGTCTATGCCGAAATGGCCAAACAGCTGGAGCAGGCCAAGATGCAGGTGAAGAAGGATACACCGGTCATAACGGTCATCCAGCCGGTCACGGTGCCGATGAAACCGTCCAACAGCCGGGCCAAGACCTTGTTTGTATGGGTTTTCATGGGTATATTGCTGGGTTGTGGACTGGTCTTTGGAAAGGGATACTGGCCCAAGGTAAAAGAGATGTTTGCTGCCAAACCGGAAGAGGAGTAGCCCTATGTATCAGTATCGTCAGTCGGGCGACACCTATGTTGTCAGCATTGATAACCACGAAGAAATCGTTGCCGCCCTGGCCCAGTTCTGTACGGAGCAGGGTATCCTTTCCGGCCGTATCGACGGAATCGGAGCCGTGAATTCTGCGACCCTGCGCTTCCTGGATCCGGTTACCAAGAAATACGTTGACCGGACCTTCGACGAGCAGATGGAAATTGCTGCTCTGGTGGGGAACATCTCCGAAAAGGACGGGAAAGTCTATCTGCATCTGCACGCGACGTTCGGCCGCCGGGATTATACCGCGGTGGCCGGACACCTGCTGTGCAGCCGGGTCAACGGGGCCTGTGAGGTGTTTGTCACACGCCATGCCTGCCCGGTGGGCCGCCGTTTCGACGAGGAAACCGGCCTGAACCTCTACCAATTCTAATAACCATTTGATTAATAACACAATATGACGCCTTTGATGATTGTTCAGCTGCTCATTGTCCTGGCAGCCTTGTACGTTGGTTCCCGATACGGATCCCTGGCGCTCGGCGCCATCTCCGGAATCGGCCTGGCCATCCTGGTTTTCGGGTTCGGCCTGAAACCCGGAACGCCTCCCACCGATGTGATTTATATCATAATCGCTGCCGTTACCTGTGCGGGTACGTTGCAGGCATCGGGCGGTATGGACTGGATGATTCAGATTGCGGAGCGGATGCTGCGCAAACATCCCGACCACATTACCTTCCTGGGGCCGCTGGTGACCTTCTTCCTGACCGTGCTGGTGGGTACCGGCCATGTGGTCTATACCATCATGCCGATTATCTGCGACATCGCCCTGAAGAAAGGAATCCGGCCCGAGCGTCCCTGTGCCGTGGCTTCCGTGGCCTCGCAGGTGGGAATTACCTGCTCGCCGATTGCCGCTGCCGTGGTGGCGTTCGTAACCATCTCCAACGCCAATGGCTACATGGTTTCCATCCCGCAGGTCCTGCTGGTGACGATTCCGGCCTGCCTGATTGGCCTGATGTGCGCCTCGGCCGCCTCCTACAAGCGGGGGAAAGACCTGGACAAGGATCCGGAATTCCTTCGGAGGAAGGCCGATCCGGAACTATATAATTATATGTATGGTTCCTCTGCCACCACCCTCGACAAGGTTATCGGCCGCGAGGCAAAGGCATCGGTGTTCATCTTCCTGGGTTCCCTGCTCGTAATTGTGGGTTTTGCGTTCTGCCAGATGATCCAGGTGGACCAGAATGGCGAATCCGTCTCCCTGGCCAAGGCCATGGGAATCCCGAAGATGAACATCATCATCCAGATTATCATGCTGACCGCGGCGGCCTGCAACATCATGTTTTGCAAAGCCATGCCGAAGAAGGCGGTCGGCGGTGCGGTCTGGCAGTCCGGCATGGTGGCCGTGGTGGCCATCTACGGCATTGCCTGGCTGGCCGACACCTATTTCGGCAACTACATGGAGCAGATGAAATTGATGCTCACCGACCTGGTGACCAACTACCCCTGGAGCATCGCCTTCGTGTTCTTCCTGGTGAGTGTGCTCATCAATTCCCAGGGAGCCGTGGTCGTGGCCTTCCTGCCGCTGGCCTATCAGCTTGGAATTGCCGGTCCGGTGCTGCTGGGCGTGCTGCCGAGCGTGTACGGGTATTTCTTCATCCCGAACTATCCGTCCGATATCGCCACGGTGAACTTCGACCGTTCCGGAACGACGGTGATCGGGAAGTATTTGTTGAACCATAGTTTCATGATGCCGGGACTCATCAGCGTCATCGTATCCACCGTGGTGGGTTACCTGATGACCTGTGTCCTGTTCCCGGGCTATTTTGCGAGTTTTGTGAATTAAGATGAAAAAGATTTGGATTATTGCGGTTGCCCTGATGATGGGCACCGCCGTTGCTTTCGCCCAGACGGACGAGCCGAAAAATGAATTCTCCGTAGCTTGGGGAGGCCTCTCCAACAGTCAGGTCCTGAATACCTTCGTGGACGTGTTCTCGGCGGCGTTCGAGTCCATTGTCGATAAGGGAACCAAGTGGGATGACGTGGCCGATTTCGGGACCATCTCGGCCGAGTATTTCCATCACGTAAGTCCGGTGGTTTCGCTGGGTGCGATTGGCGTTTTCAACATCCACAACCGCGACCTGCAGAAGGACGGGAAAACAATCGGTTCTAACAACCGTAGTTTCATTACACTCCTGCCGGCCGTGAAATTCAGCTGGCTGCGGAAAAACAGCTGGGGTATGTATTCCAAACTGGGCGCCGGCGCTTCGCTGCTCGTGTCCAAGGAAAAGACGGATGCTACGCCTTCCAGCGAGGCCATTGACAATACGAAGTGCAGCGTTCTGTTCAACTTCCAGGTTTCGGCCCTCGGTGTGGAGTTCGGCCGTTCCCTTCGCGGTTTCTGCGAGGCCGGTTTTGGCGAGCAGGGCGTCTTCTTGGTGGGTTTGCGTTATCGCTTCTAACTTTTGACGATGAATAGGGAATCATTATTTGCCGGTATCCTGATTGGCCTTGGGGCTGTGGGATATCTTGCCCTTGGCGGCTTGCCGGGCGCAGTCATCTTCTCCTTCGGGCTCATGTCGGTCATCTACTTCGGGGTGCCGCTCTATACCGGACAGGCCGGTGTGACGAAAGACCTCTGGTTCCTGACCAAGGTGTGGTTCTTCAATGCCCTGGGTTGCGTGTTGCTGGGCCTGCTGGCCCTCTACCTGGGCGGTGATGGTGCGGCGCGGGCGGTGGATTGCGTGCATGCACGCCTCGCCAAGGATCCCTTCGACGTGTTCCTGCGTGCCCTGGGTTGTGGGTTGATCATCGACTGTACGGTCTTTATGTCCAAGACCAAGGCTTCGGTGGTCCCGGTGCTGTTGGGTGTGCCCCTGTTCATCGTCTGCGGTTTCTATCACTCCATTGCCGACGTGGTTTACCTGGTTGCGGCGGGAGAATGGTCGCCTGCCATCCTGTGGTATTATCCGATGATTGTCGTAGGCAACTATGCGGGCTGCAACGTGCGCCGCGTGGTGTTGCCGGTAAAGAAGTAATATGTTCTATAAATACCTGATTGTTTTTCTGGTGTCGATGATTCCGCTCGTCGAGTTGCGTGGAGCCATCCCGGTTGCGCTGGGTTACGGCCTGCCGCTGGTCCCTTCCTATGCCCTGGCCGTGGTGGGGAACATGATTCCCGTTCCGCTGATCTTTCTTTTCGGGCGCAGGTTCCTGGTCTGGGGAAAGGATCGGCCGATGATGGGAAAGTTCTGCACCTGGTGTCTGGAAAAGGGTGAGAAGGCAGGCAAACAGTTGGAGTCGAAGGCGAAAAACGGCCTGTACATTGCCCTGCTCCTGTTCGTGGGGATTCCGCTTCCGGGCACGGGCGCCTGGTCGGGCACCCTTGCCGCCAGTTTCCTGAACATGGACTTCAAGAAGAGCGTCATCTATGTCATGCTGGGAATCGTCCTGGCCGGCGTTATCATGCTGGTGGCATCGTACGGTGTCATCGGCGCCATCTCCCTGGTGAAATAATGCTATCAGATATGAAAACCGATAAACTCCTTTTCCTCGCGGCGGCTGCGGCCTGCTCGGGAACCGCTTGCGGGAAAGCCCCCGAAAAGCCCAACATCATCTACCTGTTGTTCGACGATCTGGGCTATGGCGACCTGGGCTGCTATGGCCAGGAAAAGATTGAAACCCCCAACATCGATGCCCTGGCTTCGCAGGGTATTATGTTTACCGATATGTATTCGGCCGCCCCGCTCTCGGCCCCGTCGCGCTGCTGCATCATGACGGGCCAGCACATGGGCCACAGCCAGATCCGCGCCAACTACGAGCGGCTGGTTCCGCCGGAGAGCCTGGGATGGAACGCCATCTTCCTGGACGATACGCTGGAAGGCCAGCAGCCGATGCTCGCCGGCACCCCGACCCTTGCCAAGATGATGCAGGAGGCCGGTTACGCGACCGCGATGGTGGGCAAGTGGGGCCTGGGATATCCGGGAAGCGAGTCCACGCCGGGCAAGATGGGCTTTGACTATTTCTACGGCTTCAACTGTCAGTCGCTGGCTCATTCCTACTATCCCACACATCTCTGGGAGAATGATACGAAGGTCGCCACCGGCAACGAGGTCATTATGCAGGGAGAACCCCTCCCGGAAGGCCTCGATCCGATGGATATCGCCAGTTACGCGCGCTATACCGGCAAGTTCTACAGCCCGGACCTGATGTACGATAAGCTCGAAAACTTTGTCGTCGAGCACGCGGGCGGGCCCTTTATGGCGATGTGGACCACGACGGTTCCGCACAGCGCCGTCCAGGCTCCGCTGGATGAAGTGATGCATTATGTGGAGAAGCTGGGCGATGAAAAGCCGTGTACCGATGGCGGAATGTATCTGCCGAACCGCTATCCGCTGGCTACCTATGCCGCGATGGTGACCCATATCGATACGCAAGTTGGCAAGTTGGTCGCCAAACTGAAAGAACTCGGCATCTGGGAAAATACCATTTTCATCGTCACGTCCGACAATGGTCCCGCCTGCAACGGCAATTCGCCGATGGAGTACTTCCAGAGCGGCGGTCCGTTCCGCTGCCGGCAGGGCTGGGGCAAGAGCTCCCTTCATGAAGGCGGTATCCGCATGCCGTTCATCGTTACCTGGGGAAGCCGGCTGACGCCTTCCAAGACAGCACACGTGGCCCAGTTTACCGATCTCATGCCGACGTTTGCCGATCTCGCTGGTGTCCAGGCTCCCGCGAACGACGGCATTTCCTTTGCTCCCATCCTGCTGGGCAAACCGCAAAAGCAGCAGGAACACGAATTCCTGTATTGGGAGTATCCTTCTGCCAAGGGTTGGCTGGCGGTTCGCATGGGCTCCTGGAAGGGCCTGGTGAAACGCGTGGTGAAGGGCAACGGAAAGATGGAACTGTATAATCTGGAAACCGACCCGCGTGAAGACCAGGATGTGGCTGCGGATCATCCGGACATCGTCCAGCAGATGTGGGAGATCATCCAGGCCAATCACGAGCCTTCCCCGCTGCCAGTGGAGAAGTTTCAGATGAATCTTCCTGAGCCACAGTTGCCGTAAGTGAATGGATAAGAGAGAGGCCGACTCGTTTGAGCCGGCCTCTCTCTTGAGGGGGAATCGTGAAATACAGGGGTTTCTGCGAAAAAAAGTGATTCCGTCGGGATTCGAACCCGAGACCCACAGCTTAGAAGGCTGTTGCTCTATCCAGCTGAGCTACGGAACCATGCTTACAGACGAGCGGGTGCAAAGATAGTGATTTTTCCTGAAAATGCATTTGTTTTTTCACGCATGAATCTGTATATTTGTAAACAATCCATAATTAAAGTGCGCATAGTATGAATACCTTACTATTCTTGAATTTAGGGGCCGGCGAAATAATCATCATCGCATTGGTGGTCCTCCTGCTTTTCGGCGGTAAAAAGATTCCTGAGCTGATGAAGGGTATCGGCAAGGGGGTCAAAAGCTTCAAAGATGGCATGAGCGATATCGAAAAGGATATCAACGATGCCACCACCGAGGATAAGAAATAAACATCAATCAAACTGATAAACGATATGCAGAAAGAAATTTCCCGCCGTTCGTTCCTGAAAACGGGTTCGATCGCCGCGTTGGGGCTGAGCGTGGCCCCGAGCACCATCCTCGGAAAGACCTACGGCCATACGGCCGCTCCGAGCGACAAACTCAACATCCTTGCAGTCGGTGTCGGCGGCCGGGGTAATTCCGACCTGAACGGCCTCAAGGACACTGAGAACATCATCGGTCTGTGCGATACGGACTGGAACTATGCCAAACGCGTGTTCGACGCGTATCCGAAGGCGAAGAAGTTCAGCGATTACCGGAAGATGTATGACAAGATGCTGAAGAGCGCGGATGCGGTTGTGGTTGCCACGGCCGACCATACCCACGCCTGCATCGCCGCCCAGGCCATCGAGGCCGGCAAGCATGTCTATGTGGAGAAACCGCTTACGCACACGGTCTATGAATCCCGCCTGCTCACCAAACTGGCCGCCAAGCACAAGGTGGCTACCCAGATGGGTAACCAGGGCGCTTCCGGTCCCGGTGTCCGTACGCTCTGCGAATGGATTTGGAACGGGGAGATCGGCGAGGTGACCCGCGTGGATGCCTTTACCGACCGTCCCATCTGGCCCCAGGGCCTCCCTCGTCCCGAGGAGGAGGTGGCCGTTCCGTCCACGATGAACTGGGATTGCTTCATCGGTCCGGCTCCCATGCGTCCGTACAACCCCATCTATACGCCGTGGAACTTCCGTGGCTGGTGGGATTTCGGTACCGGCGCCCTGGGCGACATGGCCTGCCACATCCTGCAGCCTGCCTTCCAGGCCCTCAACCTGCTGTATCCGATTAAGGTCCAGGGCAGTTCCACCCTGCTGCTCACGGACTGCGCCCCGAATGCCGAATATATCAAGTACGTGTTCCCCGCCCGCGACAACATGCCCAAGGTGGCCATGCCGGAGGTGGAAATCAACTGGTACGACGGTGGCTTGATGCCGGAGCGTCCCGCCGGCCTGGAGCCCGGCAAGAGCCTGAACAATGGCGGTGGCGGCCTGATTTTCTACGGAACCAAGGATATCCTCATCTGCGGCTGCTACGGTCGTGATCCCTACCTCGTTTCCGGCCGCGTGCCGAACGCCCCGAAGGTGCTCCGCGAGGTGCCTGCCGGCCGCGACAACGGCCATCAGGCCGACTGGGCCCGTGCCTGCAAGGAGGATCCCGAATACCGGGTAAAGACCGCATCCGACTTCAGCGTGGCCGGTCCGCTCAACGAAATGGTGGTGATGGGTGTGCTGGCGGTCCGCCTGCAGAACCTGAACCGCATCCTGGAGTGGGATGGCGAGAATATGTGCTTCACCAATATCCCGAAAGATGCCACCATCCGCACCGTCGTCAAGGACGGTTTCTCCATCAAGGATGGCCATCCTACGTTTCCTCAATTCCGCAAACTGTCAAGAGTTTTTGCGTAAAAGTGTGATTTCTTAGCCATTTTGCCTTTCGCATCGGTCGTCGGAGCGGCTTCTTGGAGTCCA
>ONIQ01000017.1 GCA_900317925.1 uncultured Bacteroidales bacterium
CGTTCATGCTCACAAGAAGTGGTTCTACCTGAACTTTGTTATAGTGGTAGTCATCATATTCTTTCCATAAACGTTCTCTGGTTTCTTTATCTGCATAATCCCCGTTGGACCCGATATAAAACAATCCGTTGTTTTCTTCATATTCATTATACCTTAATTCAATAGAAGAAACATTTAAAAATTGAGAGACGATATGTTCACTCACGCCAGGATGATCATCGACCCGGACACACGAACATAAGATGGTTCCTACTAGTATTAAATAATTAATCTTCATAATTCTTTTGTCATTTAGTACACATTTCAACCGTATAAACACACAGTTCCTCGAAATGCGTCTCGGGTGAACGCAAAATCGCCACTCTGCGAGTGCAAAGTGGCGATAGCGAAAGATAACAAATACTACGATTTCCCTTCATTGTTCGGGCGGGCGACGCGGCGGATGGCGGCGGTGTTTTCCAGCTCGCCCAGGTTTTCGTCGGGACTGACGAGGAGGACGGGGCGGTTCTCATCGGTAAAGTGGAAGGTCCGCTTGTTCTCTGCGGTGGAGAAACCCACCTTGATGATGCCGCTGTCGGTCTCGGGGATGGCTACGTCACCGTTGGACAGTTCCCGGTTGCGGTCATAGACGAAATCCTTGCCGATGATGATCAGTTTTCCGAGGCTCACGTCCGTGATATCGGTGAGTTTGGTAATCTGGAAGCCGGTGGCGATGACGGTGATGTTCACCCGGTCGCCCACATCGGGATTCTCGTCCCAGATGATGCCGCGCTTGAACTTCACCAGGTTGCCGGCGCGCTCGGTAATCATCTGGTCGATCTTCTTGAGCTCGTCCATCCGCATCCCTTTTTCGTTCTTGCCGGTGGTAACGTTTACCAGCATGTTGCGGGCGGTGGAGAGGTCGAAATCGTTCAGCAGCGGGGAATCCAGGGCTTCGCGGATGGCATCTTCCAGACGGGAGGCGCCGGTGCCCGAGCCGCAGCCCATGAGGGCCATGCCGCTGGCGCGCATCATGGTCTTCACGTCCTCGAAGTCCACGTTGATATAGCCCGGCTTGGTGATAATCTCGATGATGCCGCGCACGGCGGTGGCCAGCACTTCGTCCGTCTTGGGGAAGGCGTCCTGGATAAGCTGGTTACCAAAGAAATCGTACAGCTTCTCGTTGTTGATGATCAGCAGGCTGTCCACGTTCTTTTGCAGTTCGTGGATGCCGTCGATGGCCTTGGAAAGCGATTCGGTGCCTTCGTTCTTGAAGGGGAGGGTGACCACGCCCACGGTCAGGATGCCCTTGTCCTTGGCCATCTTGGCGATGACCGGCGACGCACCTGTGCCCGTGCCGCCGCCCATTCCGGCGGTGATGAAGAGCATCTGCGTGCCGCTTTCAATGACAATCCGGTTGATTTCTTCCTGCGTCTCGATGGCGGCGTTGCGACCCTTGATGGGGTCGGTGCCGGCGCCCAGCAGGCCGTGTCCCAATTGAATCTTCACGGGGACGGGGCTCTTGGAAAGAGCCTGGGAATCGGTGTTGCAGACAATGAAACTGCAACCTTCGATTCTCTGGTTGAACATATAGTTGACGGCATTGCATCCGCCGCCGCCCACGCCGATCATCGATTCGGAAGGCATCCAGTCCTTCGGGGTAATATCTATGTTGAGGTCGTCGTACATAACCGTTGCTGTTTATTCGTTGTTGTTCTTGTCCATATCGTCGTAGAGGCTTCCCACCAGTTCTTCACCGGTAGATTTTACCTTTCCCCAGATGATTTTGGTCATCTTGGCAAAGCGGGATGGCGTCTTTTCCGGCTTCTTTTTGGGTTCCCGGGGGACTTCCTCGCCAAATTCAACGGGATCGATCAGGAAGTTCTCACGCGGGAGCTTCGGCTCCGCCGGCTCGGGTTTTGCAGCCGGGGTTTCGACCGGTTCCGCCTCGCCCGGGTGGAAGAGGGCATCCACCGGATCGGCCTCGGCTTGCGGCTCTTGAGCGGGCTCCGGTTCCGGCTCGGGCGGAAGGATGGGCGCGTCCAGGCAATTGAGCAGCCGGTCGTTCTTGGCCGCCAGGACCATGCCTACGGCGGCTGTGGCCCCCGTTTCGAATACACCGGTGCAGCCCGATGCCGAGAAGAGGTGGCGCGGATAGCCGGTCCGGACGTGGTAGCCGGAAAGCTCCGTCACATAGCTGGCGCAGTTCAGCAGGTTCGCTCCGCCGCCGGTGATGACCACGCCTGCCCGCAGGCTGTCGGCAAAGCCGCTTTCCTCGATCAGGTAGAGCATGGAATCGATGATCTCCTTTTCCCGCAGGGTGATGATCTCCGAGAGGTATTTGACCGGCAGCTGTTTGAGGGGAACGCCGTTCTCATCGTTGATCTGGATGATTTTCTCGCTCAGGTTCTGCAGGCGGTCGGGCATGCAGGCGCCATAGGCCAGTTTGATGTTTTCCGCCAGGCGCTCGCTGAGCCCGCACTCGGTGCGGATGTCGCTGGTGATGGTTTTGCCGCCGAAGGGGATGGCGCCGTAGTGACGCATCACCTTGCCTTTGTAGATGGTCACCGAGGTAGAACCGGCACCCATGTCAATCAGGGCCACGCCGTTCTCCATTTCCTCTTCCGTGAGCACCGCTTTGGCCACTACGTCGGGCAGGAAGTATTTCCGGGCGATGGCAATGCCCAGTTCGTTCATCACCACATCCAGGTTGGCCACCGAGCGGCGACGCCCGATGAAGACCTTGAAATTGCCTTCCAGATAGTCGCTCACCATGCCCACGATGTCGCTTTCGACCTGCTGGAAACTGTCTTCCGTAGAGAAACTCTGGGCTACCGCCCCGTACATCACTTCGTTCTTCTCGTCGTTCAGCGGATACGACTCCAAGGCCATTTCCTTCAGGTTCTCCACCTCTTCCTCGGTGATGCAGCCGGCTTCTTCGCCGCGCGGCACCTTGCCGCTGGCGCTTTCCTGCTTCACGTAGTATTTGGGCAGGCCCACCACCACCTGGAGGATCTTGATGCGCAGATCCTTTTCCGCCTCGGCAATGGCCTCCTTCAGCGGTGCCGATGCCTTTTTGGGGTTGAACACGTAGCTGTTCCGGATGCCGTCCGAAGGCGTTTCCTTGTAGTAAACGATCTGGACGTCATTGCCGCTGATCCGGGCTACCGTCAGGGCAATTTTCGAACTGCCCAGATCGACCGATGCGATGTATCTTTCTTCCATATATCGATTGTTTTTATTTTCTGCAAACAATTTGTTTTTCGAACTTGACGTTCACCGTCCTATAGTAGTCGGCCCCTTTCTCCGGCACGATATACCGGTAGTAATCCTCCAACCGGCCGAATTTGTCGGCACAGTCGAAGGGATTGCCGAAAATGAAGCGCTCCTTCCCCTCGCGCGGGATCAGCACCAGGTCTCCGTTATTCTCTACATGCATCTGGACGATGGCATCCTTCCAAATCCGGCTGTGTTCCATGAACCGGACCATTTCCAGCATGCCGGCCAGCCACCGGTTTTCCTTCTCGTCCGAAATCCTCCCCTTGAAGCCCTCCGGGACCGTTATCGGGACGGCTCCGTCCACGATGGGAACGCGGGCCGTGAAATGCTCCTGGAGCGGGAAAATATAGCCTTGTGCATCGGCATACCAGCCCTGGCCGGCTTTCCTGAACCGCAGGACGGGCCGCCGCTGGAGAATGTTGATCCGGAGCATCCGGTCCTTCGTAACGTATGCCTCGCTCCGGAGGATGGCGCTCTTGCCTTCCAGCAGGGTCTCGATCCGCTTCAAGTCTACGCTGTCCAGCCGTTGGCCGATGTAGGCTCCGTAGTCCCGGGACAGGATGGCCTCCACTTCGTCCTGCGTGACGAAGGAACCCTCTCCGTCGAACGAGACTTCCAGCCGCTCGACCGTGCGCAGCCTGCGCTGGGATGCATCCAGCAGGCCCATGGCTACGAGAACCATGACCAGCAGGGCAGCCAGACCGGCTACGACCAGGTATGGGAGGACTTTTCTCATAAGCGTTTCTCCAGCATGTCCGTAATGGGACCGATAAAGCGGTCAATGTTGCCGGCGCCGAAGGTCACCAGCACGTCCACCGGTTCATGGGCCAGGTAATCCATCAGTTCCTCCTTTTTCAGCAGCACTTTCTCCGGGGCGGTTACCTTGTCGAAGATGATGTCCGAGGTGACGCCCGGGATGGGTTCTTCACGGGCCGGGTAGATGTCCAGCAGGATCAGTTTGTCCACCCCGCTCAAGGCCTGTGCGAAGCCGTCTGCGAAGTCCCGCGTTCGGGTGAACAGGTGCGGCTGGAAGATGGCCGTCATCTTGCGCGTGGGGAAGATCTCTTTCAGCGATGAAATGGCGGTTGCCAGTTCCTGTGGATGGTGGGCATAATCATCAATGTAGGTGCAGCCCGGCCGGTTTACGTGTACGTCCAGCCGCCTGCGCACACCCTGGAAAGAGGCGATGGCCTCGCGCACCTTCTCCGGGGCCAGGCCGTAGGTCAGGCACAGGGCCGCCGCAGCCACGCTGTTCTCCACGTTGAGCCATCCCGGTACGTTCGTACGCATCCCTTCCAGTACGCCTCCCGGCCAGACCAGGTCGAAGGAGAAGTATCCCAGTTCGTCGGGGACGATGTTCCGGGCATGGAAATCGGCCTTCGGGTCATTATAATGGTAGTGCAGGATCCGGGCCGGCGTATCCTGGGCCGTAAGCGGAAGCCCCAACTTAGCAATCAAGGTACCGCTCACCTGCGCGGCAAAGTCCTTGAAAGCCTGGCGGTAAGCCTCTGCTGTCCCGTAAATGTCCAGGTGGTCGGGGTCCATGGCCGTTACCACCGCCACTTCCGGGAACAACTGGAGGAAGGAACGGTCAAACTCGTCCGCTTCCGCCACCACTGTCGGCGTTTTCGAGGTAAGCAGGTTGGTATTGTAATTCTTGGAAATACCGCCCAGGAAGGCAGAGCAGCCTTCGCCCGATGCGGTCAGGATGTGGGCGGCCAGGGTGCTCGTCGTGGTCTTGCCATGCGTGCCCGCAACCGCCAGGCAGCGCTGCCCGCGGGCGATTTCGCCCAGCACGCGCGACCGTTTCACCAGCCGGTAGCCGTTTTCCCGAACGAAAACCAGTTCCCCCATATCGTCCGGGATGGCCGGGGTATAGACCACCAGGGTTCCGTCCTTTTCGGACGGGACCAAATCCGGCCGGTCTTCATAGTGGATGGCGATGCCTTCGGCCTCCAGTTCTTTCGTCAGATCAGAAGGAGTGCGGTCATAACCGCTCACCTCCAATCCTTTAAACTTATAGTACCGGGCAATCGCACTCATCCCGATTCCCCCGATTCCGATAAAATATACCCGCTTGTAGGACGGACCTTCCATCTCGTTCGCTGAAAATAGGGGATATGCTCTCTCGACGGAAGATCCGTCCTCCTTAGCGGGTGCAGCCTTCGGCGAAGGAGCATATTCCCTCGTTCCTGCGAGTGAGTCGGAGGGTGCACCCGCTGAACCGAGGACCAATTTATAGGCTTCGTCGGCAATAACTTGCGCCGCGTTGGTCAGCGCCAACTTCGCAATATTGGCCTCCAGCTGCTGAATTCTCGCCTCGTCCCGGAGCAGTGCCAGAGCCGTCGGCAACAGCTGCTCCGGCGCCTCGGCATCCCGCACCATCAGGGCCGCATCCTTGTTCACCAGCGCCATCGCATTGTGCGTCTGATGGTCCTCCGCCACGTTCGGCGACGGCACAAAGATGGAAGCCTTGTGCGCGGCGCACAGCTCGGAAACGGTGCTCGCACCGCTGCGGGAGATGACCACATCGGCCACCGCATACGCATAATCCATGCGCCCGATAAAGTCCGTAAAGTGGATGAACGGCAGGTTGCGGCCGGCCATAAAGGCTTCGATGCCTTTCTTGTAGTATTTGCCGCACTGCCAGATGATTTCAACGTTGTCGCCGCCCGGGCAACCCTGCTCAATCCAATGCTTCATGGCTTTGTTCAGCGTACCGCTGCCCAGGCTTCCGCCCACAATGAGCAGATGATCTTTCTGCGGATCCAATCCGTAGTACTCCATCCCCTCCAGCACCATCTGGGCGGTGGCGGGCACGATATCGGACCGGATGGGATTGCCGCTCATAACGATCTTATCGGCCGGGAAAAACCGCTCCATGCCCTCATACGCCACGCAGATGCAGCCGGCCTTGCGGCCCACGATCTTGTTGGTGAGCCCGGCAAAACCATTCTGCTCCTGGATGAGCGACGGGATGCCTTTGCGGGTTGCCTGCCACAGCAGGGGAGCGGAAGCGTATCCGCCTACGCCGATGGCGATATCGGGCTTGAACTCGTCCAGGATTCGGCCGGCCTCGCGGACGCTCTGGAAAACTTTGAAAGGCACCTTCAGGTCGTTCACAATGTTGTGCAGGTTGAGCTGGCGCTGCAGCCCCAGGATCGGCAGGCCCACAATCTTGTAGCCGGCTGCGGGCACCTTCTCCATCTCCATCTTGCCTTCTGCACCGACGAAAAGGATCTCCGTGTCCGGATTCAATTCCTTGAGCTTGTTGGCAATGGAAATGGCCGGGAAGATGTGCCCGCCCGTTCCGCCGCCGCTGATAATTACCCGAAGTGCCTTGTATTCCATATCTTTATTCCAGATTATCGATTTCTTCAATGTCGTTGAGCTCATTCAATGCCTCCATGTCCGGCTCGTCGGCAGGCATCGCTTCCAGCTGGGCGCGGGCCTGTGCCGCCTGGATTTCCTTGTCCATCTTGCGTTTCGCGCTCCGGCTGATGGACAGGATGATGCCAAAGGCGATGCTGAACATGATGAACGAGGAGTTTCCGTGGCTCACCATGGGGAGGGTCTGTCCGGTGAGCGGACCGATGCCCACGTTGATGAACATGTGCATCATGGCCTGGCCGGTGATGAGCAGCACCAAGCCGGCCACGGCCGTCTTCGCAAACAGGTTGTCGCAGTTGCGGACGATCATGGAACCACGCGCCAACAGGCTGATATACAGGAAGATGACCACAATGGCTCCCAAGATGCCGTATTCCTCTATGATGAAACTGAACATGTAGTCTTCGAACATGACCGGTACCACGTACCGCTGCGTACTGCCGCCCGGGCCTTTACCGATGAGGATGCCCCGGCCTTCGTGCACCGCAATCTTGGCGCTCATGGGCTGCTTCATCTTGTCCAGCGCCCGCTGGAATTCGATGGAATTCCGCGGCTTGGTGCGGATGACCTCCAGCTGATGCTCGCGGTTGTTTTCCAGACGCGCCAGGGCGCTCTCCAGGTGAGGGAAGATGGGTTTCGGCGTGGCTTTGTCGATGGCCACGAGGAGGAGCAGCAGGGCAATGGCGCCCACAAAAGGAAGAATCAGCTCCTTGACGCTGATGCCGCCCACCAGGATGGTTACGAACATGATGCCGCCGATAAAGAGCGTACTGGACAGGGACCCCGGCATGATGCCCACGCAAACCGAAAGCATGGGGAAATAGACATAGGTAAACTTCGTGATGCCATCTGCATGCTTCTGCACCCAAGGTGAATCCTTGAAGAAGATGGGATGCAACTTTTTGTTCTGATAGGCATCCACGGCCCAGGACAGGTACATGACCATGGCCACCTTGACCACTTCGAATACGTGCACCTGGAACCCGAATACCGAGATGGAACGCCAGGCATCGTTGATATACAGGGCCTTGATGACGCCCAGGTTGCCGTGGGCGACGAGGAAGATGAGCAGGAGCATGGAAAAGCCCCAGCCCAGTTTGGAAACGGCCCGGAAAAACCGCTGGCTCCGGATATTGTAGCAGAGGATGATGAAGAAGAGACCCGCCAGCGAGATCAGCAACTGCTCTTTCATGATGGCCGTCCGCGTGGTATGCTGCTGGATGGCCAGCAGGGGCGTGGACGAGAAGATGGCTACGATGGACAGGAGGATGAGCAGGAGCACAATCATCCAGACCACCTTGTCGCCTTGCAGGTTGCCTACGAAATTCCAGAATTTCTTGCCGTTGTCTCGCTTCGCCATGGTTTACAGTCTCCTGACAGCTTCTTTGAATTTTTCTCCGCGGTCTTCGTAATTCTTGAACAGGTCGAAGCTGGCGCAGCAGGGGCTCAGGAGCACCACGTCGCCCGGCTGGGCGAATTGGCTGGCTGCCTGGACCGCTTCTTCGGCACTCAGCGCATCTACCATCTTATCGGTTCCCACGATGTCTTCGAAGGCGGCGTGGAGTTTTTTGTTATCGACCCCCAGGCACACGATGGCCTTGACTTTTTCCCGCACCAGGTCGGCCAGGACGCTGTAGTCGTTTCCCTTGTCGGTGCCGCCGGCAATCCACACAACGGGTTTGCGCTGGCATTCCAGGGCGTACCAGGCCGAATCCACGTTGGTGGCCTTGGAGTCATTGATATAGAGGACGTCGCGGATGCTCAAAACGGGCTCCAGCCGGTGTTCGATGGCTTGGAAGGACGACAGGGACTTCCGGATCACATCGTTGCCGATGCCCGCCGCCTTGGCTGCCAGGGCCGCCGCCATGGAGTTGTACACGTTGTGCCGTCCGCCGAGTGCAAGCTCCTGTAGGTACAGGTCGCATTCTTCCTCCTGGTAGCGCACCACCATCTTCTCGTCCTTGACAAAGGCGCCTTCTTTCAACTCCACGCCTTCCTTCTGGGTGAACGGGAGCATTTTGGCCTGGATGATGATCTTGTTCAGGTGGTCGATGGTGATGGCGTCGTCCGAATCAAAAATGAAGCAGTCTTCCTTGCGGAGGTTGCGGGTGATGCGGAATTTGGCCTTCACGTAGTTTTCCATCTGGTAGTCGTAACGGTCCAGGTGGTCGGGCGTAATGTTGGTGATGATGGCGATATCGGGCCGGAAATCATAGCAGTTGTCCAGCTGGAAGCTGCTGATTTCCAGGACATAATAATCGAAATGTTCCGTGGCTACCTGGTAGGCGTAGCTCTTGCCGATGTTGCCGCCCAGCCCCACGTTCAGGCCTGCGTTCTGCAGCAGGTAGTAGATCAGGGAAGTGGTCGTGGTCTTGCCGTTGCTGCCGGTGATGCAGATCTTTTTCGCGGTGTCGTACCGGCCCGCAAATTCGATCTCGGAAATGATATGCGTACCCTTCTCCTCCAGCTTGCGCACCATCGGGGCCGTGCTGGGGATGCCGGGGCTTTTTACAACCTCGTCGGCGTTGAGGATGAGTTCCTCGGTATGCTGTCCTTGCTCGAAGGGAATCTCCCATTTGCGCAGTTCGTCCGCATATTTCGGATCGATGGTTCCCTTATCGGACAGGAACACGTCGAAGCCTTTCACCTTTGCGAGCACGGCGGCTCCCACGCCGCTTTCCGCTCCTCCCAAAACTACGATTCTTGACATTGTATCGATCTATCTTTCAAATAATTATCTAACTTTCAACAGGGCCAGGGTCGCGACGGCCAGCAAAATGCCCACAATCCAGAAACGGGCTACGATCTTGGCTTCGTGATGCGGGGGTACGGGCTTGGGAATGAGCACCTTGCCCGGAACCTGCTTCTTGTCCTGATAGTGGTGATGGAGCGGGGTCATGCTCCAGATGCGGGCGCCTTCGCCGGTTTTGCGTTTGGTCCACCGGAAATAGGTCCGCTGCATCAGTACGCTCAAGCTTTCCATCAGGAAAATGCCGCACAGCAGCGGGAGCAGCAGTTCCTTGCGGATGAGCACGGCGCTCACGCCGATGATGCCGCCGATGGTGAGGCTGCCCGTATCGCCCATGAACACCTGGGCGGGGTAGGAGTTGTACCAGAGGAACCCGATCAGCGCGCCCACGAAGGCACTCATAAAGATGGCAATCTCTCCAGAACCCGGTATGTACATGATGTTCAGGTAGTTCGAATCGATGAGGTTGCCGCCCAGCCAGGCCAGTACGCCGATGACGACGCCTACGATGGCCGAGGTTCCCGCCGCCAGGCCGTCCAGGCCGTCGGTGAGGTTGGTGCCGTTGGAGCAGGCGGTGATGACGAACACGATCATCAGCACGTAGATCATCCATTTGGTGTACCAGTTCCATTTGCCTTTCAGGGGCGAAAGCCATTTGTAATCAAATTCATGGTCCTTGACGAAGGGGATGGTGGTCTTGGTGCTCTTGACCACGTCTTCGTTCCGGTAGCGGCCCGATTCTACGATTTCTTCCTGTTCCTCTTCGGGAATGGCCACCTTTTCCCGGACGACGATGTCGTCGCTGGTCCAGACGGTGAGCCCGATGACCAGGCCCAACAGGATCTGGGCAAGCAACTTGCCGTGTTCGCTCATTCCTTCCTTGTTGTGCTTGAACACCTTGATATAGTCGTCGGTGAAGCCCAGCGCTCCGCACCAAAGGGTGCTGAGCAGGAGCAGGAGCACATATACATTGGTGAGGTCGCAGAAGAGCAGCACGGCCGTAAGGATGGACAGGATGATGATCACGCCGCCCATGGTGGGGGTGCCTTTCTTTTCAATCTGGCCCTGGAGACCCAGGTCGCGGACCGTTTCGCCAATCTGTTTGCGCTGGAGCAGGGCAATGATTTTCTTGCCCACGAGCAGGGAGAACAACATGGCGGTGGCGCTGGCCAGGAAGGCCCTGAATGACAGATAGTTCATCAATCCCTGTCCGGGGATGTCATATTCTTTCAGCAGTTGGAACAGGTGGTATATCATAACGTCTCAAATACTTCTTTAACAATTTCCCTCTCGTCAAAATGCCGTTTTTCCGTGCCGATAATCTGGTAGGTTTCGTGTCCTTTCCCGGCCAGCAGGATGCTGGAGCCTTCGGGAGAGAGCAGCAGGGCGGTACGGATGGCCTCGCGGCGGTCGGCGATAAACACGGCCTTTGCCAGACCGGCGGGGCTGAAACCGGCTTTGATATCGTCCAGGATATCTTCGGTGCGCTCCGTGCGGCTGTTGTCGGAGGTGACGAAGATGCGGTCGGCGTATTTTTCGGCTACCTGCGCCATCTCCGGGCGCTTGGTCTTGTCCCGGTCGCCCCCGCAGCCGAACAGGCACACCAGGTTCTTTTTCGGGGCGATGTCGCGCAGGGTCTTCAGCACGTTGTCCAGGGCGTCGGGCGTATGAGCGTAATCGATGATGACGCTTAAGCCACGCGGACCGGACAGGTTCTCCAGACGGCCTTTGGCGGGAGTCAGCCGGCTCAGGGCCACCAGCACCTCGTCGGGTTTCGCACCCACTTCCAGGGCGGCCGAGTAGATGGCCAGCAGGTTGTAGGCGTTGTGCTGTCCGATCAGACGGGTCCAGGTCTCCCGGCCGTCGATGCGCAGCATCATCCCCTCGAAACTCTCTTCCATGACGCGGCAGGTGTGGTCGGCCATGCTCCGGAGCGAGTAGGTCACCACGCGGGCCTGCGTGTTCTGGACCATCACCATGCCGTGTTTGTCGTCGATATTGGTCAGGGCAACGGCATCGGACGGGAGATTGTCGAAGAACAGTTTCTTGCAGCGGAGGTATTCCGCAAAGGTCTTGTGGTAATCCAGGTGGTCGTGGGTCAGGTTGGAGAAGATGCCCACCCGGAAGGCCAGGCCGGCAACCCGCTCCTGTTCCACGCCGATGGAACTGACTTCCATGAAGCAGTATTCGCAGCCAGCCTGTACCATCTGAGCCATCAGCGAGTTGATGGTGATGGGGTCTGAGGTGGTGTTGACGGCTTCGAATTCTTTTTTGTCCACGAAGTTGGCGATGGTGGAAAGCAGGCCGCAGGAGTATCCCAGATTCATGAACAGGTGATACAGCAGGGTAACGGTCGTGGTCTTGCCGTTGGTGCCGGTAATGCCCACGAGGGTCAGCTTGCGGGAAGGATGGTCGAAGAAATTGTCGGCCATCAAGGCCACGGCGTGCCGGGAATTCTCTACTTGGACGAAGGTGACAGAGGCATCGGCACCGGACTTTTTCATCGCGGCAGCGACAGCATCGGCATCTTCATACGCAATGGCGACGGCTCCTTTTTCGATGGCCGAGGCGATGTAGGCATGCCCGTCCGAAGCATAGCCTTTTACAGCGACGAACAGGGCGCCGGGAACGACCTGGCGCGAGTCGCTGCACAGGGCCGTAATCTCACGGTCCGGGCCATGCATGGCGGCAACGCCGCATCCTTTTATGATCTGGCTCAGTTTCATTTCAGTGTAAGATTGATGATGGTTCCGGCGGGTTTTGCTCCACCTGCGGCAGGGCTTTGTGCCGCGACATGGCCCGTACCGGTCCATTCGCAGCGGTATCCTGCATTCTCAATGGCATATACAGCATCTTCCAGTCCCATCCCTTTGACGTCCGGAACGATGGGTTTCTTCTTGTCTTCCGGTGCGTTGATGGTGGGGACGACCATTTCGGGGAAAGCGCCTTTTTTGGTGAGCACCTCGGTGGGCGCGTTGTCCATCGCATAGAGGTTGTCCACGATCTCGCCCATGGTCATGGCCGGGATGGTGCCGCCGTAGAAGGTCTTGGCGGACAGCCTCGAATAGATGGTGACGATGGCCGTGTAGCGGGGGGCATCGGCCGGGAAGAAGCCCACGAAGGTAGCCTGGTTCTTTTTGCGGCCCCACGCGTCGCGGTACGGATCGCCCGAACCCTTGGCTTCGGCGGGGGAGAGAACCACCCACGAGGTGCCGGTCTTGCCGGCTACTTCCCATTTGCGGTTGCGCAGACGCTTCGCGGTACCTTCCTCAATGACGGAGCGGAGGCCTCGCACGAGGGTATCGGCCGTGGCGGGTGAACAGATGGATGCGTTCAGCACGCTGGGACCGAGTTTCTTTTTCACCACGCCATACTGCTCGATGCTTTCCACCAGGTAGGGTTTCATCATGCGGCCGCGGTTGGCGATGGCATTGTAGAAGGTGACAATGTGCAGCGGGGTTTCGGACACGTTGTATCCGATGGCCACCTGTCCCAGGTCGGTGTCGCTCCAGTAGCGACTGTCCGGCGAGGGCACGGAGGGCGTGGCCATGCCTTCCAGGTCGAAGTCGAAGGCTTCGCCCAGCTTGTACATGTATATTTTGTCCAGGAACTTTTTGGGGTTCCGGGCGTAGTTGGTCACGGCCAGATAGCGGAACATGTAGTTGGACGACACCTTGAAGCCCTCGATGATGGGGATTTCCTTGGCGCCGCCGTTGGCCCGTTCGTACTGGGTGATGTGGTCGTCAATGCCCGGGAATCCTTTCATAAAACCGTGGTTGGAAGGGATTTTGTCGTCCAGCGAGTGGATGATGCCGTCTTCGATGACGGTCATGAGGGTGCTGGTTTTGAAGACCGAACCCGGTTCGCCCTTGCGTCCGATGGCCATGTTCAGCACCTCGTTCACCCGCCCCGAGGTGGAGTCGCGCAGGAGGTTCACCATGGCGCGGACGGCTCCCGTTTTGACATCCAGCACCACCACGCAACCGCCTTCGATGTCTTCGTTCTCGGCGATGTTGCGGCGCAGGGCTTTGTCTGCGATATCCTGCAGGTCGATGTTGAGGGTGGTGCGCACGTCCATGCCGTCCACGGCCTCTTTGTATCCTTTCTGGAAATCCTGGATCCGGCCGCGGTTATCCGTGGTGCGGAGCCACATCTGGCCTTCGGTCCCGTGCAGGACATAGTCGAATTTTCCTTCCAGGCCGATGTGGTTGTTGCCGTTGGAGTTGCTGTTATCCTTTACGTAGCCGATGGTGCGGCGGGCCAGCGTGCCGTACGGATACTGGCGCGTATCTTTCTTTTCGATGATCATGCCGCCCTTGTACTGGCCTTCGCGGAAGAGCGGAAGCCCCTTTACGGTCTGGAGGGTTTCGTGATCGATCATGTGCCCGAGTTTGAGATACCGGCTCCCTTTCTCCCGTCCTTCCAGGATGAGGTTGTAGTACTGCTCGGCAGTCTTGTCGCGGTAAACGGAGGCCAGGCCGTCGCAAAGCTCGCGGGCTTTTTCCCGCCAGGCCTGCTCGCGGGCGGCGCCGTCCTTCCTGTCGTAGGCGTGGGCTTCTTTGAGAACCGTGCAGTCCATGTAGATCTGGTACATGGGCGTGGACACGGCCAGCAGGCGGCCGTCGTGCGAGATAATGGCGCCCCGTTCGGGATACAGGGTTTCGCGGATGCTCTGGGGACGGAAGAAGGCTTCGATGTCTTTGTCCGGGGTCCAGATCCACTGGATGTAGATGATGCGGCCGATCAGCAGCACCGCGGCGGCAAGGAACGCAAAGTAGAGGGCAGACAGAATCATGCCGATCCTGTCGCGTCCCTGCTCCTGTTGTTGCTGTCTTGCCATTTTGTTCCCGTTTTTTTGTCTTTATTATTCCGGCTCTATTTTTGGATGCGGGCGGCGGGCTTTTCCGGAAGACCCACCTTGGACCCTTTCTCTTCCAACAGGTCCCGCACCGTGGTCATCCGGTTCAGACCGGCCAGTTCCACCACTTTTTGGGCGTGGTAAATCTCCACGTTTGCCAGTTCTTTCTTGCCGGCCTCCACTTTCGTGAGGGTCTTTTCTACCTGAAGGCTTAGCCAAATACTCATGAAGAACAGGAAGAAGGTCCAGATGATGTGGATGAAGTACTGGCCCAGGTTCATGGTGTTCATGAAATCGCCCCGCTTGATCGCTCCGAGTGCCCGGACGATCCAGCGGCCGACATCGGCCCATCTCCATTTCCTTTCGTTCTCCATATAGTGGCTTAAATGTCGCTTTCTTTCAAATTTTTTCCGCGATGCGGAGTTTTGCGCTCCGTGCGCGGGTATTCCTGGCGATTTCCTCCTCGCTCGGAAGAATCGGTTTGCGGTTCACAGCCTGCAAGGGGGCGTGCGTGCGGCCGTACAGGTCTTTTTCTTCCCGCCCTTCCACATTGCCGGTTTTGATGAAATTTTTCACCATGCGGTCTTCCAGCGAGTGATAGGTGATCACCACCAGCCGGCCGCCGGGTTTCAGTGACGCTGCCGCCCCTTCGAGGAATTTCTCCAGCGAGTGCATCTCCTGGTTTACCTCGATCCGAAGCCCCTGATACACCTTGGCCAGCACCTTGTGCTCGGCCATTTTCGGGAGGATGGGTGCCAGCGCCTTGTCCAGCTGACCCGTGGTCCGGATGGGCTCTTGTTCGCGGGCTGATACAATCAAGCGGGCGGCCTTGCGGGGATTGTCCACCTCGGCATACAGGCGCAGGATGCGCTCCAGCTCGGCCTCGCCATAGGTATTGACGATGTCGGCAGCCGTTTTCCCGGCTTCGGTGTTCATGCGCATATCCAAGGGCGCATCGAACCGGAACGAGAAGCCCCGCTCCGCTGTGTCGAACTGGTGGGACGATACCCCGAGGTCTGCCAGGATCCCGTCGAAGACAGCCCCTTCCGCCTCCTGTGCGGGTTGGCCTTCCGCCTCCGGCAGACCCTCCGGTTCGTTCGCTGAAACGAGGGAATATGCTCTCTCGCCGGAGGGTCTGCCGGAGGCCACGCCAGCCTTGGCGGTCAGTTGCTTGCCAACCCTGGCGGTCGGCTGTTCGCCGGCCGAAAGGGCGGCCAGCCCTTTGCGCCAGGCCAGGACACCGTAGTTGTGGATAAAGCGGAAATTGTTGTGAATCAAGATCAGACGCGGATCGTCGATCTTGTTATCAAGGGCCTGAATGTCACGATCGAAGGCGATGACGAAACCGTCTTCGTGCAAGCGTGAAAGAACTCCGGCGGTGTGACCACCGCCTCCGAATGTGGCATCAGCGTATAGTCCGGAGGGATTGGTGACGAGAGCCGAAACGCTCTCTGTAAGCAGCACCGGTGTATGATATTCAGACATGGGGCATCCTCCTACCTTTGCTGAGACAGTTGTCCGGCAATGGCGAGGAATTCATCGTTCGACAGTCCGCTGGCCTCATAGGCCTCCTTGGACCAAATCTCGATTTTGAAGTCGCTGCCCGAGAACACCACCTCTTTGGTTACACCGATGGAATCCAGAAGTTTCCGGGGGATGGAGATGCGCCCCAGTTTGGCGTCGGGTTCAACGACAGCGCGGTCACGCATATACTCTCTCCAGAAACGGGCGTGATCGCGATTGAACGCAATGTTTAGTTTGCTATAGATTTCATTCGACTGGCGCTCCCACTCGGCATAGGTGAACATGTCCAGGCAGCCGTCGAAGATGTTCCTCTTCACGACAAACCGGGTGTCCCCGTCGGTGGGCAGCAGGTTTTTGAACGGCGAGGGAAGGACCAATCTTCCCTTGTCGTCCACCTTTCCGCTATATTCGCCGATGAATGTAATCATACGTTTTTATCAATCTTTCACGCTTGGATACAAAGATACGAATAATTTTCCATTTTCTTCCATCTTTTTACAATTTTTTCCACATTTTTATCAACAGCACCGGCCTGTCCTTTTTCGGGTGCAATCCTAACCCCTTGCCACAGAGCAATTTCCCGGAAAGCCGGTTCCCAAAAAACGGGAACCGGCTTTCCAGCAAGCGTTTGATTATTAAGAAGTTAAAAATGCAGAAAAGGTCAGGCGTCGTGGGAGGCCAGGATCATTTCGCCGAGCTCCTGGATGTCGCGGACGATGAAGTCCGGGGGGAAGAATTCCGGGTTGGGATTGGTGCGGGCGTCTTCGGCTACGGCCAGGGCGGTTTCCACGCGCGTTTCCCCGGAGAGGACCAGCACACCTACGGCGCCGGCATTGTGGGCCATGGCGGTATCGGTGTAGATGCGGTCGCCGATCATGGCAATTTCATCCGGCTGCAGGCCGTGGCGGTCCATGATGCCGTCCAGCATGGTCGGGTCGGGTTTCCCGAGGACGATGTCCGGCCGCCGCCCGGTGGCGTGTTCGATGCATTTCTGGAGCGAGCCGCAATCGACCAGGATAACGGGCTGATCGGTGGGACATACGCGGTCGGGGTTGGTGGCTACGTAGGGAATGCCCTGCGAGGCCCACCAGGCGGCCCGGCACAGGCGGGGATAGACCAGGGTGGTATCGAAGGCGACCACCAGGACATCCGGCACGTCGGCGGGATCGTCGGCGCAGGCTTCAAAGCCGGCTTTCTCGAACTGGCTAACCATGCTGGGGGTGCCCAGCATAAAGAGGCGTCGGGCCGCCGGCCAGGTCTTTTTGATATAGTCGATGGCCGCCAGGGAAGTGGTATACATGTTGTCTTCGGTGGCGTGGATGCCCATTCCTTCCAGTTTGGCCAGGTAGTCGGCTACCGATTTGGTGGGGTTGTTGGTCAGGAAGGAGTAGCCGATGCCCGCCGCCTTCATCCGGTCCAGGAAGTCGATGGTGAAGGGGAAGAGCTTGCTGCCCAGATAGATGGTTCCGTCCATGTCCAGGGCAAGATGTTTGATCTTGCGCAGTTTCGCCTTCATTTCGGGCGTAAGGATCTTGTTGTAATTCTCTTTCATGTGGGCAAAGATAGGGATTAATTCCCGATTTTTTACTATCTTTGTTTGTTTAGAATTTTGTTTTCGGAATATGGAACAGAACCTCAAGGAACAAACCATCAAGGAGAAATATGCATATTGGGAGTGGCGCACGCTCATCCTGCTGATGATCGGCTATGCCCTCTTCTATTTCGTGCGGAAAAATTTCAGCATCGTGATGCCGGCCCTGGAAGCGGAACTGGGTATCAGCAAAACCCGGCTGGGCCTCTTCCTGACCATGAACGGAATCATCTACGGGGTGTCCCGGTTTATCAACGGCTTCCTGGCCGACCGGGTAAGCCGCCGGAAAATGATGGCCACGGGCCTGCTGCTGTCGGCAGTGGTCAACCTGTTCATCGGCCTGAGTCCCGAGATGGACGGTCTCTTCCATTTCCTGGATGCCGAAGGCAAAGCCACGATGGGTCTGGTGGTCTTCATCGGGTCGCTGTGGCTCATCAACGGATACACCCAGGGCATGGGGTATCCGCCCTGCGGCGCCCTGATGGCCCAGTGGATCAAGCCTTCGGAACTGGCTCTCAAGCAGTCTGTCTGGAACTCCTCGCATTCTATCGGAGCCGGCCTGGTGGCACTGCTCTGCGGAACGGTCATCCTCAAATTCTTTGGTTATGAGTCGTGGCAGTGGTGCTTCTACATCCCGGCTATCCTGGCCATTTTCGGGGCTGCCATGCTTTTCTTCGGCTTACGGGACGACCCTGCATCGGTCGGCCTGCCCGATCCGGAACAGTTGGACGAACACCTCGCCGGAAAAGAGGTCGAATCCGAATCGAAAGAATTTAAAGAACTGGCTTACAAGCGTTTGGTGGGTCCGATGGTTTTCCAGAACCGGTATGTCTGGATTCTGGCCCTTACCAATGTATTTGTATATGTCATCCGTTTCACCATCCTGGACTGGGGCTCTACTTTCCTGACACAGTACAAAGGCCTTCCCATTTCCAAGGCATCCGTCGTCGTGGCTTTGTCCGAGATCGCCGGCGGCATTATCGGAACGCTCCTGGCCGGCTTTGCGACGGATAAGTTCTTCAAGGGGAAATCCCATCAGACTTGTTTTATCGGCCTGCTTGGCGCCACCATCATGTTCGCGCTCTTCTGGATGATGCCGAAAGAATGGAACGGTCTGGGCGTATTCTGCATTATCATGGCGAGTTTCTTCGTCTATATGCCGCAGGCCCTCATCGGCGTGGCCGCTTCGAACCAGAGTACCAAGCGTGTTGCGGCCTCCAGCAATGGCGTGATGGGCATTTTCGCCTATGCCGCCACCGTTATTTCGGGTGTGGTATTCGGTGCCCTGGCCGACAGCGCAGGCGGTTGGGATGCCGTGTTCCGTGTTGCCATCATCATGGGCTGCATCGGATCCGTCATCATTGCCACCATGTGGAAGGCGCCGGCCAACGGATACGATAAAGCCAACCGAATCCTGGACGAAGTCCGGGCAGAATATTCCGCCTCTCATGAATAAGTCCGTCCTCCTGGCCCTTCCCGCCCTTGCAGCGGCGGGCGGCTTTGCGACCGGTTCCCGGCCGGCCCCCCGTCCCAATATCATCTACCTGATGTTCGATGATCTGGGTTACGGCGATCTGGGCTGCTACGGGCAGGATCAGATCGAGACACCGAACATCGATGCGCTCGCCCGCGAGGGCCTGCGGTTTACCGATATGTACACCGCCTGCCCGCTATCGGCCCCGTCCCGCTGTTCCATCCTGACCGGGATGCATTCCGGGCATAGCCAGATCCGCCTGAATGACGAGGCAAATCCGCGTCCGGAAGAGGGGATGTGCGATTATTTCTTCGACCGGATGGTGGCCGATTCCACCTTCGAGGGACAGTTCCCGCTGGCCCCGGGCACCCCGACGCTCGCCCGGATGATGCAGGAGGCCGGTTATAAAACCGCGATGGTAGGCAAGTGGGGACTGGGCAATCCGGGTTCCGGCTCCATGCCGACGGATATGGGGTTCGATTATTTCTACGGCTTTGTATGTCAGGTACTTGCCCATTCCTATTATCCGGATATGCTGTGGGAAAACGACCATCGCGTAAAGACCGGAAACGCCTATATGCCGGTGAACCGCCGCCTGGATCCGGGGGCCGATCCGTACGATCCCCGCTCTTACGACAAATTCAACCAGCGGCACTACTCGCCAGACCTGATGTATGACAAGCTGGAGCAGTTTATTGTGGACCATGCCGATGGGCCCTTTATGGCGATGTGGACCACCACCGTGCCGCACAGTACGGTCCAGGCGCCCGAAGACGAGGTCCTGTACTATGTGAACAAGCTGGGAGAGGAAAAGACGCCCGTCACCGAGCCGGGCTGGTACTATCCGGTGCTGTATCCGCACTCGGCCTATGCGGCCATGATTACCCATATCGACACGCAGGTGGGACGGCTCGTTGCCAAACTCAAAGAGTTGGGCATATATGATAACACATTGATTATCATTACTTCCGATAACGGTCCGGCCTGTAATGCCGAATCCCCCATGGAATATTTCCACAGCGGCGGACCTTTCAAATGCCGCAAGGGCTGGGGGAAGAGTTCCCTGCACGAGGGGGGCATCCGGATGCCGTTCATCGCCTCGTGGCCGGCGGCCATAAAACCGGGCATAACCGACTATGTCGGCCAGTTTACCGACCTCATGCCTACCTTTGCCGAACTGGCCGGAGTGAAGGCTCCGCAGAACGACGGCATCTCTTTCGTGCCCACGCTGCTGGGGCGTGAGCAGCGGGAGCAGCACCCCTTCCTTTACTGGGAATTCCCGGGCGGCAAGGGCTGGCTGGCCGTTCGCGAGGGCCCCTGGAAGGGATTGGTCAGGAGCGTCAAGGAAGGCAACGGGCGCATGGAACTGTACAATCTTTCGGACGATCCGCGCGAAAGTACCAATGTGGCGGCCGAACATCCGGATATCGTTGAACGTCTCTGGAAGAACATCCGCGCATCCCATGAGCTTCCTGCCAACGGTAATCCCAAGTTTATCATGTCCTTGCCGGATTAGAGATTAATACGTATATTTGTCGCATGAAAGTCATCAATCTGGGAGAGTCGAACTCCATCCTTAACAATTACGTGGCGCAGATGCGCGATAAGACCATCCAGAAAGACAGTCTCCGGTTTCGCACGAATATGCAGCGTCTGGGAAATGTTTTTGGATACGAAATCAGCAAAGTCCTGGAATACAGCACGAAAGAGGTAACGACGCCGCTGGGCATCGCACAGGTCTCCACCTGCGACACTCCGCTGGTACTGGCCACCATCATGCGGGCGGGCCTGCCGCTTCACCAAGGCTTGCTGGACGTCTTCGACAGTGCCGAGAACGCCTTCGTGTCGGCCTTCCGCAAATACGACCGCGGGAACGAATTCCACATCAACGTGGATTACTGCACCTGCCCGAACATTGAAGGGAAAACCCTGATCTTGTCCGATACCATGCTGGCCACCGGTTCCTCGCTGGAAGTTAGTTTCAACCGTCTGCGGCACGATGGGGGAGATCCGGTCTATACCCATTTCGTCTGCCCCATCGCCAGTGTATATGCGCTGGAGTATCTGCAGAAACACCTGCCGGCCAATACCACCCTGTGGACGGCCGCCATCGATGAAGAACTGACCAGCCACTCTTACATTGTCCCCGGACTGGGCGATGCAGGAGACCTGGCATACGGAGCAAAACTGTAAGGAGACGGGATTCCTTTAAGAATCATCCATTTCTTTAAGAAACATTCATTCTTTCTTTAAGAAAGATACATTTCTACCCTGAAGTCCCTTGTGACGCTTGTCTGCAAGGGACTTTCTTCGTATCATTGCAGCCAGTATCTTCTCTTAAATAAACCTGCATGATATGAAAATGAAAGACTTGTTACCGGAAGAGAGACCGGTAGAAAAATATCTCTCCCGCGGGGCAACGGCTTTGAGCAACGGCGAACTGCTGGCCATCATTCTCCGGACGGGGACAGGCGAAGAGAATGCCCTTGAACTGGCGCAGCGCCTCTTGCTGGAAGCCGGTGGAAGCCTCCGTTCGCTGGCGGATATGGATGTGGAACTGCTCCGTACCTTGAAAGGGATTGGCCGGAAGAAGGCCGCCTGCCTGGGAGCGTCCCTGGAACTCGGCCGCCGGTTCTTCGAAGAAGGCAATACGGTGTCCAGGGTATCTGTGAACCGGCCCGAAGATGTTTACCGGGCTATGATCCCGCACCTGCGCGGCAGGGACCACGAAGAATGCTGGGTTCTGTATCTGAATGCAGCCAACTACGTGATCTGTAAAGAGATGGAAAGCCTGGGGGGAAGCGAGAACACCGTCCTGGACGTGCGTCGGGTGGTGAAAAAGGCCTTGGACCGGAAAGCGGCGGCGCTGATTCTCATCCACAACCATCCCTCCGGAAATCCTCGTCCGGGAAAGCATGACATTTCCCGGACGAATGATCTCCGCAATGCCCTGCGCGCCTTTAATATCGACTTACTGGACCACCTTATCATTTCCGATGGCAGCTTCTTTTCCTTCGGCAGCAATGGCGTGATCCAGATGGACCAGGCTTAGTTATAGCGCGGCGACTGCATCCTGATACGCCTTGAGGGCTTCGGCATCGGACATGGCGCCGGTGTAGATCTTGGCGTCGACAATCACCATGTCGGTGCAGGGGAAGTCGGTTCCCACGTTATTCTTGGCGATATCGGCACCCAGGCAGAAGCGATTGAAGGTATCGCCGTCGCCGCAGTAGAAACTACCGGAAATGGAGGAGAAAGCACTTAACTGGCCGTTCATGTAGATCCGGAGCTGTTTGCCGGCCGCATCATACACGCATACGGCATGGGTAAGCTCGGATGTAGAGGCCGGAGTGTTTGCGTCCACGTTCTTATAGGTATTGTAGCTGCCTTCCCCAACAATGAAGTAAGGGACGCCGGAAGGACGTGTTGCCATGCCCCAACCGCCGGACTGTGTGCCACAGACCACGCCGTGGATGGCATTGACCCCGGCGCCCGGAGCTTTGTCAACGTAGAAGGCTTCCACGGTGAAGCCTCCCGTGGCAAAGGCCTTCATTTCATCGGTATTGAGGATTTGGTTGAACTCGCAAAGGATGTACTTGTCGGCTCCGGCCTGCAGGGCATCCACCGTATAGGTGGTTCCTTTGTGTTTGACGCTCATCTTGGAAGCGGTTGCACCGTGGGGCGTAATCTTTACGTTCTCCTTGCTGTCCGTTACCGTTCCATTGGCAAAATCCAGGTCGACATAGGTGGCAGTCTGAACCGGCGTACTGCTCCCTTCAACGGTAAAGGTGCGGGTAAGCGGCTCACTGGCGGCATCCCACGAGTCGTAAGCGGTAAGGGTAAGCTCGTATTCGCCGGCACTCAGCAAGCCGAAGGAACTCTCCCAGGTAGCCTTCATCTGCCCGGTCTGGGGATGCAGGTAGAAATCGGCCAGGTATTTGCGCGTGGAAATGACGGAGCCGTTCTTCTTCAAGGAGAGAACATAGTGGTGCACGAACATTTCATCCTGACCGGCCGCCCATTCTGCGGAGTAGAACTTGGATGTTCCCAAGGTCTTCTCCTTAATGTCCAACGACGGCAGGAAGGGATTATGGTTTTGGTCGATTCGATTGGAACCATAGCGTTTCAGGTGCGACAAGTCCGCCTGCGGATAGGGAATCTCATACGGTAAGCCGATAACGGCCTTGTTGTAGAAATCCATCGGCGTGGCGCGCATGTTTCCGTTGGCATCCAGTTGAATGAGCCAGCCCTGTGAGAACTGTTCGCAGTCGTTCATTACCGTGGCACTTCTCATGCCTTCGTATTTGCCGTTTTCAATGGCCATGTAGCGGGTGGAACCGCAGCCGAAGGAGGTGAAAGAAGCCTGCCAGATACTGCGCGGGTCGTTGAGCGGGAAGTGGAGATGGCCACTGAAGGTAATTACCTGCGGGTATTTCGCGAGCACGTCGCTGATGGTACGGGTGGCCCAGTTATCATTGCTTTCCCATATACTGCTTTGCGCCTTTCCCATCGGCGTACCCAAAAGGCTGCCATAAACCGTATTTTCAATCATCGGATGGGTGTTTACGATGACGAATTTCTCCGGTTCCGCCTCGGTGATGGCCTTGAGCCGGTTGTCCAGCCAGGTTTTGACATTGAGGTCATAATCCACCGGATTGCAGGAATTGGGCGTGATGGAGAGGACGTGGTAACCATCCACCAGGCAGTCGCGGCATTCGAAATTCTTCCGGTTGTCCTGATCCAAATCAAAGGTGAAGTAATTGTCTCCCAGACCGGTCTGCATGACCTTGGCCTGGGCGACGGTATTCGCAGTCCACCAGTAGGAAGGGTTGGCGTCGTGGTTGCCTACGGTATAGATCATCGGCACTTTTGTGGGATCCAGCACCTGCTCGTATAACTGCTTGAAATAGAGGATCTGGGTGGCGGTGGCGGACGGCTGGTCGGTCAGGTCGCCGGCTACGACCACGGCATCCAGGCCGTCCGGGTCTTTCTCGGAAGCCTTTGCCTTCATCTGGTTCAAGGCGTTCACAAGTTTCTGGGCATAGGCGTTGGTGGTGCTGTTGATGTGGGTATCGCTGATGGCTCCGAATGAGAAGACGATGTTGTCCTCGTCGAAGACCGGCACCTTGGAGGGAACTGCCTCGCTCATATCTACCGAAAAACGCGCTACTACGCCCGATTTAAGCGCTACTTCCGGGGGGAGGGTAATGGTTTTGGATACGGTCCCGCTTTCCGAAAGGACAGAAACCGTCAACTTGGATCCGCCCAGATGAACATTCTTCCAGGCGAAGAAGATATCCTTGGTCGCGGACGTGTTGAGGGTAAGCGTAGGGCCATCTTCCACTGAAGAGGTCAGGAATACCTTTTTGGGCGTGACGGAAAGGCCTTCCAGCGACAGCCGCCCATAAGCCGAAATGCTCTTAAAACTCAACTGGACAGGGGTGGACGGTTCGGAAGGAATCACCGCGGAAGAAAGCATGACGATGGCGTTCGGGTCTGGACTTCCAGCCTGTGGCGTCTGCTCGTCCGGCATTATGATCGAGAGAGCGCTGCCTACGATAGCGGCAATGGACGAGGCAGGAGAGGCGACGGTCAATAGGGTGCCTGCGGGAAGACTCGATTCTAAAGTAAAAGAGGCTCTTTTCCCGTCTGCCGAAGGGACGACGGGAATGGTGCCAAGGTCGTTGAAAGCATCGCCCTGGGCGGATTTGGAGAACATCCTCACCTCATCCCCCTCTTTCCAATATAAGGGGTAATGGCCATCGGCAACTTCTCCGAAATAAACCTTCGTCTCGGGCAGGCCTGCGTCGAAGCGATACAGCCTTTTCTCTTGCGGGTTGTTATCTTTCTCTGCCTTCTGGCACGAGGAGGCGTTGGTAAACAGGACCAGTGCGCCCAGGATTAATGCTATGCGTTTCATCTTTTATTCTGCTTCAGAGGGGATGTAACCATAGGGAACCAGTTCCCACAGGTCAATATAGCCGCTGTTATGATAGGAGTTTTTGAAAACGATGGCAAAATACCTTCCGGCCTTGGCGGGGGAGATGGCGATTTCGGGATCGTTGTCGTTGCGGTTGACCGTCCCCTCGAAGACGGGGGTGCCGTAGTTTTGGGCATAGTCGGCATCGTCCGGATCGAAGGGTTTGTCACCTATATACACGGCGATCTCCCGGATGTAGTGATACGTGCTTCCGCTCGGGCTCAGGTTCATCACAAAGGACGAGAAGGTGTTCTCCTTCCCTTCCTCCGTCCCGGTATCGACGGTCAGGACCTTCGGGAATTTCTTGGCATCGGACGAACTGCGCGAAGAGTGCCAGCGGCCGCTGCTGGAGGCATTGCCATCGAAAATCTTGTCGGCCGTGTAACTGCTATACTCTTGATCGGTTGTGACGGAAACTTTCCAACCTTTTGTGTCCAGCGGATACAGGATGGGCTCCGGAGATTTGGTCCAACTGACGGAAGCCACTTCGTCCATACCATCTGCCGGTTTGTAACTGGAACGGTATTCGAAATACTTTCCTTTTTGGGCTCCGGGAAGGCGAATCTCGCGGTCGGCCGGAAGCATGGTGGGGCCTTCGATCCATTGGCCCGCGGCATTCTTGTAACGGAAGTGTGTCGCGGTCATCTCATCGGTCGATTTGGTCATAAGGATAACAGCGTCTTCACCGTCCATCTTGGCCGATGAGACACTCCTTTCGGCGTGGGAAACCAGCCAACTCTCACCGAAGGGTGCTGTGGTGAGTTCTGTGGCAAGGGACTTGTTGCCCGCCTCATCGAAATTCACGATTTCAAACGTATAGGAACGGTCTTCCAGATTATCAATGGTAGCCTCGAGCTTCCCTGCCGGATAATCGGCGTAGTTGAAGTCACGTGACTGGGTGCGGTTGTCCCAGAAGACCTTGGCTGTGCGCAGGGACGGGTCCATGGGCGCTTCCCATTTCAGGGTAATGCGCTGGTAACCCTTCTCAACGCTGGCATTGATGGCTTTGGCCGGATAGATGTAGCCGCCTTCTTTGAGGTATTCCTTGTACACCGTGTCCTGTTTGGCACAGGATGCCGCCAGGGTCAGGACACCGAAAAATGTTATGGTAAGGATCTTTTTCATCTCTGGTCGCGTTTAGTTGGATTGGATGACTTGGCCGAACGGGGTCACTTCACCGGTCTGGACCTGACGGTTGGACGTGTTGTGGCCATATTCGAAGGTGGTGAATGTGTGGACGAAGACCACCCGCAGGTAACGGACCTCATCGTTGCAGCGAGGATACTGGACCGGATCAAACTCAAAGTCATTTCCGGCATTGAATACCTGTCCGTCTTCAGAAGTGATGTCGCCCGGAAGGCCGTTGGCCAGGTAGCCGGAGGGCTTGGCCTGCGTGAACTTGCCCAGACAGAACCAGGAATCGTCAAAGCCATAGGGGTTGTCGGGCGTGGGCTCTACTATTTCGCCGGTAGGGTTCATGCTGCCCCAGAATTCATAATCACGAACGGCACCGCCGCCAAAGATAATATAGCCAATACGCGGCAGCGTGGTAACGCGGCTCAGGCGTGCGGTCACGCCCAGGTCGATGGTGAGCCAGGTAGGGCTGGGTCCGTCGGGCATGCTGACGAAGAAATGGGGAGTCTGGCTGAGACCGGATCCGTCCCACAGGGCGGCCGTGGGGTAGTTGGACTCGTTGTAGCTGAAACAGTTGTCATCGGCGATGCCGGCCCGTTTGAATTTTTTCGGATCCAGTTTCACTTCTTCGATCGGCGTCAGGACGGCGACCGTGGTGTCGGAGATGTTCCCCCAGTGGTCCCGCAGATAGACCCCGAAGATGGCCTCTTTCGGTTCCAGGCCGCGGCGGGACAGGAAAATGTCTTCGCTCGCGGTGAACAGGGTGGTTACCTCCTCCCATTTCATGTCCTTGGGCGCCTTGCCCATGTCCGAAAGGTCGTCATCCTTGAGGATGCAGATGGCCAGGTCGCTTTTCGAGACGTTCTTGGCGATGTGTACCTTCACGCCGCCGAAGGATTCCATGACGGTGAATTCCGTGGTCTGGATGGCGGGCGCCAGCGGGGTTACTTTCACCTCGGTTTCTTTAGACCGCTCCTCATTTACATTGAAAGCATACAATTTGATGGAGCGTTCTTTCGTGTCATTGAAGCCCTCGATGGTGAGGCTGTCCACGTAACGGGATATTTTTGCATTGACCTCTGCTCCGTTGCGCTCGTAAACGGCAACAACGCCTTTGAGATACTCGTCATCGGGAATGTTGACCTTGATGACGGCGCCTCCGGCGGTAGGACGGACTTCCTTGACGGTGATAGGACCCGGGACGGGGACGTCGGGTCGCTGGTCAATGCGTCCGCCAAGGTCCTTCCCGCAGGAAACGATCAGGGCGATACTAAGAAGAATTGCTATCTTTTTCATACTCATTCTTTCCATAAAATTTACCAACCGAGATTTTGTACCAGATTCGGGTTCCGTTCCAGGTAATAGGTGCTAATGGGCCAGAAATAATCTTTCAGGCCGAAAGTCTGGCTGGCGACCAGTTTCTTGACATAATAGTCTTCCGGCGTAGATCCCGTGACCGTGTACCCATAAATCCCTTTCTGGTACTCGGCAGGTGCTTCCTTCCAGCGGCGGATGTCCCAGAATCGCTGGCTCTCGAAGCAGAGTTCAACCAGCCGTTCGCGGTGAATGATATTCCGCATACCGTACTGGGTGTTATAGTAGCCGGGATTGTTGCTGAACTGGTCCCAGGATGTCTTGACATCGGGGATACCGGCCCGCTGGCGGATGGCATCCAGATACTGGAACAGGTCGGCGCTGTGCGGTCCGTTCGGGCCTTCGGCCTCGTTGATGGCTTCTGCATAGAGCAGGTACAGATCTGCCAGACGGATGATGGGCCAGGCGAAATTGTAGGAGGAGAACTTGTTCGCGGCTGTGAAGTTACACTGGATCGGGTAAAGCTTTTTGGCAAAGTAACCCGTGACAGGCCCCACCTCGCCGCCGGATTTGCCCTGGGCGCCGCCGTTGCGGCACTCGAGGTGATGGATGCCTTCGGGCTGGAGGTCGTTGTAGTTGGCCAGCTGGCCCACCCATTTTCCTCCGTCAAAGCCCAGGAAGGCGTAAAAACGGGGTTCGCGGTTGAAGTTCTGCTCTACGGTGGTGTAGCCCTGCTCCAGGTAGAAGGAGTGGTCGGCCGACCCGGCGCGGAGGGCCTGGGTGTTCGTATTTTCCCAGGAACGGTCGTTGGCAATAGGAAGCCCGTTGTTGGTCAGGAACTGGTCCACAATTTTCATGGGCACGCCGACAAAACGATAGCCGCCCGTGGTGTGGGAGTTGTCGGTCATATTCGGCATGGTCCACTGCTGGAAGGCCGTATTTTCACCGTACCCGCCGGGGTCTCGCTGGGTATTGCCCCAGACCACTTCCGTGTTCCAGTTCTCAGAGAAAGCCTTCCGCAGGGTCACCGTGGTCATGAGCGAATCGACCATGCGGTAATCCTGTTTTACATAACTCTTGTCATAGAGCTTGATGTTGGCCAGGGCACATTCGTCAATGGCTTCCTTGCAGGCGGTTACGGCATAGGTCCAGCGTGCCAGTTTCTGTTCGGGCGTCTTGGAGGGGAACAGCTGGCGTCCCTGGTTGTCCACCAGGGAGGCTTCCTCTTCGTTGCCGTTGAACAGCGGGCTGGCGGCATAGACGGCGACCTTGGCTTTCAGGGCCTTGCAGACCGGTTTGGTGATGTGCCCGTATTGGTCGGTCGATTCCGGAAGCAGGGGGAGGTCGGTATAAGCCTTGTCCAGTAGCTCGATGATATAGTCGAAACAATCGTCGATGTTGTCACGGTACACACGCACCGTTTCAACGTCAGAGTCAATAGGTAAACTTTCCCGGATGACGGGAACCGGTCCCCATTTGCGGACCAGATTGAAGTGGTAATAGGCCTTCAGGAAGGTGGCTTCGGCCTTCCACTGCTGTTTTTCGGTACGGGTCATGTCCGGCACGCGGTCCACGTTCTCCACGAGGATGTCGCAGCAGCGGATGCCCCGGTACATGTCTGCCCAGTCGTTGGCATAGACGTTGGAGGCGCTCTGGTATCCGCGGGCTATCTGGAAGTACGTGTTCCGGACACGGTCGTTGGTGTTGGAAACGATCCGGCCCACCAGGTCCCACAACTCATCTCCGGTGAGCATGGCCGGGTCGTGGATGACGTTGCCTTCGATGGGCATATAGGAGTAGCACGTGCCCAGATACCGCTCGGCGGTGGATCGGAGGTTGAATGCCATGTCCAGCGTGGCGATACCATCGTTCGGCACCACGTCGAGGAATTTATTGCAGCTTCCTGCTAAGGTCAGGAGGCAAAGGGTAGCGAATGCATATATCTTTTTCATATCCGTCCGATTATTTGAAGGTTACGTGAAGACCGATATTGAAAGTACGCTGGATCGGGTAGTTGAGGCCCGAATCGGCAAGTTCCGGATCCCAGAGTTTGAACCGGCTCCAGCAAAGGAGGTTGTTGCCCTGGAAGTAAAAACGCAGGTTCTCGATGTGCCAGCCCTTTGTCCACTTGTACGGAAGGGTGTAACCGAATTCCAACTGTTTCAGACGCAGGAAGGCGCCGTCGCGCATCCACCAGGTACTCTCGGCGGAGTTGTTGTAGTTCGCATATGCGCTATAGCGCGGCCACAGGGCATAGATGTCGCGGTTGTCCTCGCTCCAGTGGCTGTCGGCATAGGCTTTCAGCAGTTGTGTGTTGTGGACGAACGGGGCCGTGCCCGCGATATTCTTGGAGGGATTGTAGTCCGTGGAGGCGTCGATCCAGAAAGACTCGTTGGCCAGACCCTGGAAGAAGACCGAGAAGTCAAAGCCTTTCCAGCCCATGGAAGCACCGAAACCGTAGATGATTTCCGGCGAGGTCGGCAGACCGATCGGCACACGGTCGGCTTCGGTGATGACACCGTCGCCGTTCACATCGGTGTACTTGATGTCGCCGCCGCCGTACTGGCTACCGAAGGATGCCTGCGAAGGGCTGTTGGCCGCTTCTTCATCGTCAATGAAGAGGCGCTCTGCGATATAGCCCCAGGTCTGCTTGATGGAATGGCCCTTGTGCAGGCGGTATTCTTCTTTGTATTCGGGTTCCTCGTATACAAGATACTCGCTGGTGGAATAGGTGAAGTTACCGCGGGCCGATGTCCAGAAATCTTTGCTCCATACTTGCTTGTAGTCGGCCTGGATATCAATACCATGGGCTTTGGCTTCACCGATGTTGGCCGAGATCCCGGCCTGCAGACCCATGGTCTCCGGCACATCGGCGCGGGACATGAAGATGTCCTTGCGGTGCTCGGTGAAGAACTCGGCAATCACGTCAATCTTCTTGAATAAACCCAGTTCTACTGCGTAGTTGGCCTTGTAGGAGGTTTCCCACGTAATGGCTTCGTTGGCGTAGCGGTTTACCGTGATGCCGTTGAAGGTCACGCCCTTGTTTTCTCCGAAGAACGACTTGCGGGCTGTGCTGTTCATGGCCATCTCCGAGAGATAGTAGAAACGGTTGGAGGAACTGCCGATGTTATCGTTACCCACCAGACCGTAGGACGCACGCAACTTCAGGTTGTGGACGTATTTTTCTTTGATTTTCTTGAACCAGGGCTCATTGGAGATCACCCAGGCGCCGCCGAAGGAGGGGAAGAAACCCCAGCGTTTGCTCTCATGGAAACGTTCGGAACCATTGTAACCGAAGTTGAACTCGGCAAAGTAGCGCTTGTCCCAGCCGTAGGTGAAACGTCCGGAAAGGCCGGCGTTGCGGGAAGGCAGGGAAAGTTGCAGGGAACCGGCGTTGGCGTTGAGTTGCTCACGGGCCGTAAGAACCAGCAGGCCGGTTACCTCGTGCTTGCCGAATTCGCGGGCATAGTTCAGCCGGCTTTCGGAATACATGGTATTGGTAATGGTCTTGGCTCCTTCCGAGTAAGTCAGGTAGTCCGTACCCGTATCGTTGATACGCTGGATGTGATATTCTCCCGTATAGGAATCATAACTGTCCAACGTATACCAGAAGGGAGAGAAGGAACGATAAACGGCGTAATTGGAAAGACGCGTCAGGTTGAAGAGCGTCATGAACTTCAGGCCCTTGGTGATGAAACTCAGGTCCTGGTTCAGTTCCACCGCTGCAATCATCTGCGAACGCTGGAGGTCCCGGTAGCCGCGCACCAGGTCGGCATAGGGATTGGAGTAGGAACCGTCCTTGTAGTTACCGAACATGATGTGCTGGATGCCTACGTGTTCTTCGTCCATGGGATAATAAGGCGGGAACAACACGGGGTCGGAGTGGACCACCTGCTTGTACACGGCATCACCACCATTGAGCGGGCCGGTATAGTCCGTGAAGTTTCCCGTCAGACGGACGGCCAACTGGGTGGTCTTGGTTATGTTGATATCCACGTTGGACCGCAGGGTGTAGGTCTTCTGGTCGATGTTGTTGTTGAAGGAGTTGCGTTTGTCTACCTTTAGGATACCGGTATCTTCGGTAAAGGAACCCGTCACATAATAGCGGGCCACCTTGCCGCCGCCTCGGGCCGAGATGTTGGCGCGGTACGCTGTAGAGAAGTCCTTGAACAGCATGTCGTACCAGTCGTTGGCCGGATAGATCAGTCGGTTGGCGCCTTCTTTACCGGTTTGTTCAATCTTGTCATACGAATACATCAGTTCGCCCAGAGGGTCACGCGTCGAAATGGCCTCGTTGTAGGCTTTCATGTAGGTGACCGGATCGGCCAGTTCGATGTTGGAAGTCGGCTGGGAGATGGAGGTCTCCACGCGGGCGAAAATCTTCGCCGGACCTTCCTGGCCGCGTTTGGTGGTCACGTAGATGACACCGTTCGCACCGCGCGCACCGTACAGGGCCGTAGCCGTCGCGTCCTTCATGATGGAGAAACTTTCGATGTCATCCGGCTGCAGACGTGCCAGGTCGGTGCTCGTCAGTTCGATGTTGTCGATCAGGATGAGCGGGGAGGTGTTGGCACCGAAGGTGGTGATACCACGCACGAAGAAGTCGGCGTTGTCCTGTCCCGGCTCACCGCTTCGCTGGTAAGCAATCACACCTGCCACGTTACCCGCAAGGGCGGTGGTGAGGTTGCTGGAAGGGACCTTCAGCGTGGCCACGTCAATGGCGGTCACGGAACCGATAACACTCTCTTTGCGCTGTTTGCCGAAAGCCACGGCCACGGCTTCGTCCAGCACTTCTGCCTGGTTCTTCAATTTGACAAGGAAGTTGGTCCCGTCGCCCACGGTAAGGGTCTGGGGCTCCTTGCCGAAGAATTCGACCTTGAGTTGGTCTGTGGACTTGACACCGGAAATCTCAAAGGCGCCGTCCAGGTCCGCGATCACGCCGCGGGTGGATCCCACGACGGATACGGTGGCACCGGGCAGGGTTTGTCCGGTCTCCTCTTCATACACCACGCCTTTCACCGTCTTGGTCTTTGTCTGCGCCAGGGCGCCGACAGCAAGCAAGACAGTAAAAAGCATCGAAATGATTTTACGCATAAACATTATGGTTGGTTTTGGTTATTTTTCAGTATATCCTCCTCCGGTGATCCCTCCGCCGCCGGTTTCCGGCTCCCAGGCCGACAGCGTCCGCCGGACACGGTATAATTTCCCGGCCTGCGGGGCTTCCTTGGGATCAAAGGTGGCCGACCAAGTGGTCTCACCGTCTTTGACTTCAATAATGGAGCCGGTAAAATCATCTCCGGCCCAGATACAGAGCCAGTTGTGCAACGTGTTTCCTTCAGGAGTCCCAGCCACGGTAGCGATAGGCCCTTTGGTGTTACGGTTGGCGATGCGGAAGGGCACTCCCCAGGTCAGCCGGACGCGGTTGTAGAAGGTTTTCCCCTCGTTTTTCAGGGTGATGGCCGTCCCCACGGGGGGAACGGAACCTTCAGGGAAAGAGAGTTCCAATTTCAGCAGGGAGGTCCTGTAGCTGAATGCGACGGTTCCGGCCAGGTTGCCGGCGCTGCCTTCCAAGGCTTCCAGGGGAACGGAACCGGCGATGATCTGCCGTCCCATGGCTTCCTGCAGGCTTCCGCTCTGTGCGGCCAGTTCTACGAAGGGGGTCGCCCCGTATGTCATGTAGTCGGGTTCGGCGTCGCTGTCCAGATAGGTGAATATCTCGGTAGATCCGTCCGGGACGGAAATATCTCCGGCGGAGAAGGCCGCCCTTCTGCCGTCCGCAGAGAGAGAGGCGGGATCGACGGGCAGGACGATTTCGTTTCCGACCTGGTTTCCGGCCGCATTGCGGAAGTAGACCAAGATCCGGTCATGTGCATCGAAGGATACTTTATATCCGTTTTCGTCCCCGCCCGCCCATTGCAGCTTGGTAACGGGAGGGAGCGATGCGTCCAGGCACAGGCGGATACCGGCGGACTCCGGAGACGGCGAGTCTTTCCGACAGGCACAGAGCGTCCCGGAAATCCATGCGATAATGAGCAGCCACTTTTTCATAATTGTTTTGCTACCAATCTCCTCCGAATCCATAGTCCAAATCCTGCCCGTCCAGGTCCATCTCCGGTTCCGGGCTACCGGACAACAGCGCCGCCGCTTCCAAGCAGTCCAACAGGGAAGCGTCCGGGGTGCGATATGCCGATACCTTTTTCATTCGTCAGCAAAAAGAATACAAACTTAATAAAAAAAAGAAAAAGAGACAACCGAAATTGCCTCTTTTTCTTCAAAAAGAATGGTTCCGTCCTATTCTCTGACGAATACGGGTCCGGTTGTCCAGCCCCATGCCAAGTACGGCGTGGTATCCGTCTTGTTGGCGTTGACCCAGGCATTCAAGGCTTCATCGAGGATGGACTGGTCCACATCGGCTACCTTCACGGGCATGGCTAGCTCGCCATCAGCATTATAGTTTGTGACCGTGGCTTCATCCGGGAGCGGTTTTCCCGCCGTACCGACGACTGTGGTGCAGACTCCGTTCTTGTAATAAGCGTATTTGAGTACGACCGAAGCGGCGTCAATACTACCGTAGATTGCACCCAGGCGGGCACCGGCACCCTCTACCGGTTCAACATTGCCCTGCGGACCGACGTAAGCGTTATTGACAACGTTTTCAACCGTGGTAGTCGAGCCGCCACGTCCGACGATACCTCCCATGTAAACGCCTTTGTGTGCGGTCTGTTTGTATTCTACGTTTCCGTTGTTGATACAATTGTATATATGGGCCTTACTGGTAGCGAAGCCAGTACTTGTAGAAACAGAAGCTGCACCCAGAATGCCACCGGAGACTTCGCCGTTGTCTCCGTCGCTGCGATTGGCGGTGATGACACCTTTGTTTTCGCAGTTGCGGATGGTGATAAGGGTATTGTTCCCATTTGTACGTGAGGTCACGTAACCGACGATACCTCCAATCCAATACATGGAATTCAGCGCACCTTCATTGACGCAGTCATTGACGAGCATTTCGACGGAATTGTCCTGGAATCCCAAAGCGTGGCCGACGATGCCTCCCATTATAGAAGAAGCGTTGGACAGGGCCCCGGTGTTTTTACAGCGAACAAATTCGATACTTTTTCCGGTGCTTCCCATGGCACGTCCTGCAATTCCACCGATACCCTGACCGTTGGCGCTTACCTTTCCGTTATTGACGCAATCTTCGACCGTAAAGGTAGTCCAGGTGGTGGAATTGATTTCGCCAACGATGCCGCCTGCGGCACCGCCGGAGCTTTTGACGTCACCATTGTTGGTGCATTTCTGGAGACGATATGCTACATAATGCCAACCGGTGATGCCACCCACGGCGGAAACTCTTTGATAATAGGAAGTGATTGAAGAAGATGCTGTTACGGTACCGTTGTTCGTGCAGTTTGCCAGACCGGCCCAATAATTGATACCGGTGATGCCTCCGACCTTGTTGGAAGCTGTGACATCTCCGTTGTTGGTGCAGTCTTTTACGGTCGTATTCTGGGTCCAGCTGCTGATACCTCCTGCGCATTGCTGATAATTCTTTTGGGTCCCGATAGCCCCTTTGCCCGTAGCTCCCGTGGTGCCGGTTGCAGCGGCCGTTGCGGTAACCTTCCCGGAATTGGTGCAGGAAGAGAGGGTGGAAGCGTAGGTATAACCGCTGATGCCGGCGATGCAGTAGGTGCCGGAAATGTCACCGGTATTCTCGCAGTCGGACACAACGATGTTGTTTGTGTTGGCCGAAGCCGCAATCTGTCCGATGATACCGCCATTGTTGTAGCCGCTGCCTTTGATGGTGCCGGTGTTCTTGCAGTGGTCGATAACCAGCATGTTTTTGGCATTTACCGTCGCGTAGCCGGCGATACCGCCCAACCAGCTGGATCCCGTAACGGAAGCATTATTGGTGACATGGCTGATCGTGACAGGAGTGGTACATTCCTTTGAAATGTCGATTCTCCCGACAAGACCGGCTACAGCTCCTCCGGTCGTCGTAACGGAACCGTTGATTGTCAGGTTTTTGATTGTCGCTCCGTCGGCCACTTCTCCGAACAGGCCGATGCGCTGGACATCCGGACTGGCTGCGCCGTTGATGTCCACGGTGATGGTTTTGTCGTTGCCGTCAAAGGTCCCCTTGAAGGCTTTCATATCCGTTCCGATATAGTAGCCGATCTGGTTCGTGACGCCGCTGATGTCGTTCATCACCTTGAGGTATTCACCGCTGAAGTCGCGGCCTTCGGCGACCGCGCTGGACAGGGCGATCATGTGGCCCAGGGTCTCGATCTGCCAGGGTTCGGCTTCCGTACCCGCACCGTTCAGGGGCTTGAGGTCGTCACCGATATTGCCCAGGTCATACAGCTCGTTGGCTTTTACCGATTTGGCACTCTTGGTAACCTTGGTCTGCGAAGCGAATGTGAAGTTTGTGGTAGCCGCCGTGAGGGTGAATCCCGCATCGAAAGAGCCGGGGATGACAGCGAAATAGAAGTCGCCGGTCAGGCCGTCAACCTGTGCGGAAATGCTGGTTGCCTTGACGGAAGGGGACAGGACCGGCTCGGAGCCGCTGAGATCGACGGTGCAGGTGCCCGTAACGGCGTTTCCGTTCGCCGCACCGATGGCCAGGGAATATACGGGGGCCTTCGTCTCTTCCGGAACGGTCACCTTCAGGATGGCGGTAACGTTCTTCAGGCTTACCGAATAAGTGGTGGTCTGGGCGGCGGCGATGTTCGCATTTTTGAACTGACCGTCCTGAACGCCCGGAACCTTGACGGAGACCTTACCGTCTTTTACACCGGCTGCCGCCTCATAAGGATAAACCACATACATGTTCGGCGTCTCGGAGGTAATCATGGTACCTTTCGTCTTGAAGGTAAAGGACTTCTGACCCCAGGACTCCTCGGGAACGCCGATTTTCTCGGTGAGGGTACCGTTCGATATCCAAAGCGAGTCATTCTTGGCCCATACGGTCTTGCCTTCCACAAGGTCGGTCTTGGTGACCTCGGGGAGGGAAACGGTGAATTCCTGTCCGGCACCTTGTCCGGCGGGGGTGAACTGTTCTGCCTGTTCTTTCTGGCAGGATGCAACTGTCAGGGATGCGATAGCTGCAATCAGGAGATAATTGATCTTTTTCATGGCTTTCTTCTTTTTGCAGTTTAATTTTCCCAATCCCACTCTTTGGGATTATAATCATTTAGACCCACTTCACTGGCGGCCAGGAGACCTTCCTGCAGCAAAGCGTCATCATCCTCGACAAGAGGTGTTAGATAGATTTGTTTCCTCATCTGCATATGGTTTTTAAGGTTAAATAATTTGCTCCATAACAATTTGGAGACGAAAGTTAGTGAAAACGTTTTTAAAATGCAAGTTTGTCATCCAAAAAAAACTTATTATCTTTGTTTTGATGATAATTTTATGAATAATTATGAAAAAATTATTAATTCTTCTTTCCGTTCTGCTTTGCCTGGGCGGGGGCGCTCTGGCGCAGTCGGCCTCTTCCAACGCCGCCTTCGTGGCACCCTTTATCGGAACGGACGGAATGGGTCACACCTTCCCGGGTGCCTGTGTCCCCTTCGGTGGCGTGCAGCTGAGTCCCGATACGGACACCATCCCGCACAATGTGGGCGGGAAATATCAGCCCAAAGTATATGAATACTGCGCTGGATATCGCTACAGCGACCCTACGATCGTGGGTTTCAGCCACACGCACTTCAGCGGAACCGGCCATTCGGACCTGGGCGATATCCTCCTGATGCCCGGAACCGGGGCGGTAAAACTGAACCCCGGGACGGCCGATAATCCCGACAGCGGATACCGTTGCCGGTACAACCACGATACGGAAAAAGCCGTTCCCGGCTACTATGAGGTCACCCTGGCCGATAACGGTGTCCGGGCGCAACTCACGGTAACGCCGCGCGTGGGCGTGCATAAATATTCATTTCCGGCAGGGTCCGACGGCCACTTGATCCTGGATTTGGTGCACGGGATTTACAATTATGACGGAAAGACGCTTTGGGCCGAAGTCCGCGTCGTGAACGACACCCTGCTCACCGGTTATCGGGTGACCAACGGGTGGGCACGCACGAATGCCACATACTTTGCCATTTCGTTCTCCCAGCCTATGACGGAATATGGCTGGACGGACCGGGAAACGCCCAAATACAAAGGTGGCTATTCGAAATTCCCGCAGTACCACAACTTTCCGGAGATGGCGGGCCGCAAGGTGGTCGCCTGGATGAAATTCAATACCCGCGAGCATCCCGAGCTGACGGTGAAAGTGGCCTTAAGCGCAACCGGAACGGAGGGGGCGCTGAAGAACCTGCGGGCCGAGACGGCCGGAAAGAGTTTCGAGACCCTCTGTGCCGAGGCGGCCGCTGCCTGGGACCAGGCGCTTTCCCTCATCGAAATGGACGGTACTCCCGACCAGAAGACCATGTTCTATACCTCCCTGTATCACACGATGATCAACCCGTCCCTGTACATGGACGTGGACGGCCGTTACCGCGGACTGGACCACAACGTGCACCTGGCGAAGGGTTTTACGAACTATACGGTTTTCTCGCTGTGGGATACGTATCGTGCCGAGCATCCCTTCCTGACCTGGCTGATGCCGGCCCTGTCGAGGGATCTGGTGGAATCGATGCTGGCCCACTGGCGGGAGAGTGCCCACGGTATGCTGCCCATCTGGAGCCACATGGCCAATGAAAACTGGTGTATGACCGGGTATCACGCGGTCTCTGTCCTGGCCGACGCCATGGCGAAGGGACTTCCCATCGACCGCTTGACCGCGCTGAAGGCAATGGTCTCTACGGCCAATGTCCCCTGGTATGGCGGTCTGGGTGAGTACATTAAGCGGGGCTACGTGCCCATCGAGGCCTCTTCTACCAGCGCCAGCAACACGCTGGAGTATGCGTACGACGACTGGGCCATCTGGCAGGCCGCCCGCCTCTGCGGGAATGCCGGCGCCGGCATCGAGAAGGATTTCCGTGCGCGCGCGTTATATTATAGGAACGTTTTCGATCCTTCCATCGGATTCTGCCGGCCGCGTCACAGCGGGGGCGGTTTCCGCGAAGTGTTCGATGTGAAGCAGACCGTAGGACAGGGATTCATCGAGGGAAACTCGCTGAATTTCTCGTTCCACGCGCCCCAGGATGTGTATGGCATGATGGCCTGCATGGGCGGCGAGAAAAAGTTTACCGCCAACCTGGACGAACTCTTCGGCATGGAACTCCCGGCTTATTGTTATGAGGACAACGAGGATGTGGATGCGGCCGGCCTGATTGGCGGCTATGTGCATGGCAACGAGCCCAGCCACCATATCCCGTACCTGTATGCCTGGACTACGCAGCCCTGGAAGACGCAGTACTGGCTGCGCGAGATTATGAACCGCCAGTACAAGGCCGATATGCACGGTTTGGGCGGCAACGACGACTGCGGCCAGATGAGCGCCTGGTACATCTTCTCTGCCCTGGGTTTCTATCCGGTTTGCCCGGGCACCGACCAGTATGTCTTGGGAGCTCCGTATATCCCGTACGCGAAGGTGAATCTGCCGAATGGCAAGACTCTGGAAATCAAGGCTCCCGGCGTAAACGACACCAACCGTTACGTGCGCCGCGTGCTGTTGAACGGCAAGCCTTATACCAAACTCTATTTGACCCACGCCGACCTGATGGCCGGCGGAACGCTGGAATTCGTGATGGCTGCCAAACCCGACAAGAAACGCGGGCAGGCGGCCGCGGACAAACCGTATTCCATGACCGATATAAACGGAAACTGATATGCGCAAATCCCTTCTTTTCCTGGCAGGAATCTGCCTTTGCCTGGGCCTTGGCGCCCAGGGGCGTCTGATTGACGACGTGAACCCTTTTGTGGGAACCGACGGCTTCGGAAACATTTACCCCGGTGCCCAGGTGCCCTTCGGGGGCATCCAGATAAGCCCGGATACCAACGACAAAGATTATGATACGGCAGCCGGTTACAAGTATTCCCAGCCCGCCATCCAGGGATTCAGCCTGACGCACCTGAGCGGAACGGGCATCCCGGACCTGGGAGACTTCCTGTTCCTTCCGGGAGTGGGGGAGAAGACGGCTCCGTCGCGGTTCGACCACGGTCAGGAGTGGGCGCATCCCGGGTATTATGGCGTGATGCTGCAGGACAGCGGTATCAAGGCGGAAATGACGGCGGCCGATCGCAGCGGCATCTTCCGTTTCACCTATCCGGCCAGCGACGATGCTTTTGTGATGGTGGATCTGAACCATACGCTGTATTGGAAGTGCGCCTGGTCCAGTGTGCGCCAGTGGGATGAATATACGATTGTGGGCAGCAAGATTGTCAGCGGATGGAGTCCGGAACGATATGTTTTCTTTGCCGCCCGCTTCGACCGTCCGGTGTCCGATTTCCGGATCCTCCAGGATGGTAAACCGGTCATTTACAATACGAAACGATTCCGCAGTCATCTGGAAGCCTGGGGAACCGGCTTGCAGGCTTTCGTGCGTTTCGCTACGAAGGAAGGGGAGAGCGTACAGGTGAAGGTGGCGGTATCGGCTACCGGGATCGACGGTGCCCTGAAAAACCTTTCCGAAGTGGCGGAGGCCGATTTCGGGGGTGTGCTGGCATCGGCCGAAAACCGCTGGGAGAAGGAACTCGGGAAATACGAACTGGACAGCGACGATGTTCGCCTGCGGCAGACGTTCTATACGAGCGTCTATCATACCGCCCTGCATCCCTTCCTCTTCCAGGATGTGGACGGCCGGTATCGTGGACACGACAAGAATATCGCCCGTGCAGAGGGGTGGCACAATATGACGGTTTTCTCGCTCTGGGACACCTACAGGGCGTTTCATCCGCTGCTGAACCTGGTGAACCGTCCCTTGCAGGCGGATATCGCGAATTCCATGCTGGCGCATTTTGACAAGAGCGCTGAACACATGCTTCCCATTTGGTCCTTCTACGGCGGGGAAACCTGGTGCATGATCGGTTATCATGCGTGCAGCGTGCTGGCGGATATGATCATGAAAGACGTGCCGGGTTTCGATTACGAGCGGGCCTTTCAGGCCATGAAGACCACAGCCACCAATCCGCACTATGACTGTATTCCGGAGTACACTTCCCTGGGCTACGTTCCCTTCGATAAAGAGAAAGAAAGTGTTTCCAAGACCCTGGAATATGCCTACGATGACTGGTGCATTGCACAGGTAGCCAGGAAATTAGGCCACGAAGATGACTATGCTTTCTTCCTGAATCGTTCGCGGAACTGGCGCAACCTGTACGACCCGGAAACCAAGTATATGCGCGGTCGGGATTCGAAGGGGGAGTGGCGTACGCCGTTTGCTCCCATCGCCTACCAGGGCCCCGGTTCCGTGAATGGCTGGGGCGATATTACCGAGGGCTTTACCATGCAGTATACGTGGACGGTTCCGCACGATTTCGATACCTATGTGTCCATGGCGGGCCGTGAATTCCTGCTGAAACGGCTGGAGGATATGTTTACCATGGAGATGGATGAGAATATCCCGGGCGCGCACGACATCTGGGGCCGGATTGGCGGTTACTGGCACGGAAATGAGCCCTGCCACCATGTGCTGTACCTGTTTAACAAACTCGGTAAGCCGAAGGATTGCCAGAAGTGGATCCGCTACGTGGCCGACCATTTCTACGGCAACGAGCCGGCTTCGCTCAGCGGCAACGACGACTGTGGCCAGATGAGCGCCTGGTACCTCTTCAATTGCATGGGGTTCTATCCCGTCTGCCCCGGCAGCGACGAATATGAATTGGGCTCTCCCTGCGTTCCGGGCATGAAACTCCACCTTTCCGACGGTGGAACGCTTACCATCCGGACAAAGAATTGGAGTCCTGAAAACGTTTATGTCAAAGCCGTTTACCTGAACGGCCAAAAGCTGTCCGGCAGCACACTCCGTTACGAGGATATCAAGGACGGCGCCGATTTGCTGTACGTGATGTCAAAGCGATAGGACGATTGCAGGATCGATATTCAATCTGGAGGAAATGAGCCTCGCCTGTTCAAAGGTGGGATAGGTTTTCCCATTGATGATTGCACATAAACGTGGTGCCGTTATTCCCAGGATATCGGCCAGTTGCTTTTGTGTCCAATTGTTTTCCGTCAGGCGGGCGTTTATGGTGGCGGAAAGCGTTGGCGTTTCTATGGGATGATGCTCTTTCTCATACTCTTCGGCCAGTGCGGAGAGCATATCCAATTCCTGAAGGCGGAAATCGTCAGCGGGCGTATTCTCGTCCGTTTCAAAGAATAGTTGGTCTATCCGGGCCATGATGGCATTGTATTGCTTCTCGTCTTTAATCTGTGCCATGGTTTTCCTCCTAAATGGTTGATGCGTCAATTTTGTCATATTCATTATGTGTACCGACAAAGCGGATATACACGAGTTTGGGAGTGAATTTTATTGCCGCCACCAGACGGTATTCATTTCCTTTAATATTAAAGACATACCGCTGATTATTTACGTAATCTACGGAATTGGAATCCTTTCGCATATCGTTAAATGAATTCCAACCGGCTCTTATGGTCTTGATATACCATTCTTTCAGGGCTTGCTCGCTATCCGGATGCCTGGTCCAGAATTTTTTCAAAGTGGATATCGCGATCACTCTCATGGTACAAATGTAATAATTATAATATTTATAACAAAATTATTTATTTGATAATTACGCTTTTTGCTTATGCTCTCCGTAAAGATGGTTATTCTTAGATAAAGAAATGGGGTGCCCCGAAAAACTTGGACATAAAACGAAAGGATTATGCCAGAGTTAAAGAGAGCCGTGAGTACACAAGTGAAAATCAAGGTTATCCGAGCG
>ONIQ01000016.1 GCA_900317925.1 uncultured Bacteroidales bacterium
CTAGCCCGGAGCACCCATTCCGCACGTGTGCAGGCTAAATGCTTGACATACATTCATTTGCTAAAAGCCGGTTCTTAATCTGAGAACCGACTTTCAGGAACTTGCTCATTGCTAATCACTTAACCTGCACAAGGCTTTCGACGATTAATAGTCATACACGTATATATTCTTATGGATTTTCCAAATGATTCGGAAAGAAGTTGGGATATGAGTCATCACTTCGATTCAACGGTGTAGATTATGGATATTAATTGCGCTCATAGGGGCGTCCCGCCCCTGGCCGCGCGGCCACCCCTGGAGCGTGTCTAACATGCAGGCTTATATTCCTTTGTGTATTCGGCGTCTCGTTTTATAACGGAGAACATTCTGTGAACGAGCTTTGCTCGAAGCACATTTAGGATACACATAATGTGCTTACCTTCTTTGAGTTTGCGTTCGTAGTAGTCCTTATATTCCCCGGCTTTCATGCGTGTTGCCACGTTCACTGCGCTCATGTGTAGTAGAGCCTTCATGGTTTGATTTGCTCGTTTGGATATTTTGGCCTTTGACCGAACTGACGTTCCGGAGTCGTACTTGTATGGCGTGAGTCCGGCGAAGCTGCAGAACTGCCGTGCGTTCTGGAAGCGTGTGAAGCCACCGGTGACGGCAATCATATTGATGGCGATGCGCTCCCCAACGCCGTCGATGCTTACAAGAAGATCCTTTTGGCGAGTCAATACCGGGTCAGCTTCAATAAGCGCTTCTATCTCGGCATCAATAGCTGCGATCTGCTCGTCAATGGATTTGATGACCTTCTTCCATCGGCTGTTCTTGTGTTTGAAGTCGCCAGGAGCCATATACTTCTTCTGGTCAGTGAGTTGAGACTGATATCTTTTCCTGTCGATAAGAAGGAACTCGCGGTCTGCAAGGAGGCTCTTCATTGAGACCAGTGCCGCATCAGGGATAGCGTAGCGTTCGGCCTTATCACTGTACCTGAAAGCATATTCGGCGATTCTGGCCGCGTCAATGGCATCATTCTTACCACGGGTGAGGCCCATAGAGTTCTTGATGCGGGTGGGGTCGTCCATCCAGAGGAAGATGTCCAGTTCCTGACAGGCTACGGTCAGAGGATAGATATATCGTCCAGTGTACTCGGCGCAGACGAGGACATCCTCAAATGACGCTCCAAGCACTTTCAATGCTGCTTTGAAGGCCTTCTTGAGTGCCTTCACATCATTGGGACACTCTTCTTCGCGGACAATCTCAAGACCGCTACGGTAGCAAAGATTACACTTTTCTTTGCTGATGTCGATGCCGACATGGATTTTTTTCATAACTTGCGTTGCTTTTTTAGCGGACAGTGGGCCGTCGATCCTTCACCTACAAACCTTATTCGTACTAAGGCAATATTCTTATTCAGGTCCTGGATCAACGGGCCGGGCGGGGCACAAAATATACACGGGTCTTACCCATTTGCCAAAATTGAGAACCGCCCGGCTCCATTGTCCTTTGTTAAACTTTCTTTATCGGCATAAATTTACTACTTTTGTCGTACAAACCTTGGAGCAGAAAACTACGCTGCAAATCTAAGGTTTGAAACCCAACTCTTTCCTGAAATATTCCCTGGGGCTGGCTTTTGCCGCCACCGGCTTCCAGCGTTCCGACAATCGTCCCAACATCATTTTCTTCCTGGCAGATGATTTTGGATGGACCGATACCCAGGTAGCCTTCGGTCCGGAGGTCTATCCCCAGAACGAGCGGCATCATACGCCCCAGTTTGTGCAGATGGCATCGGAGGGCGCCATCTTCACCCAGGCCTATGCCTGCCCGCTGTCCTCCCCCACCCGTTCAAGCATCCTGACCGGCGTCCACAGTGCCTGTACCCATATCACCAATCCGCTGGGCAGCCTCCGGGGCGCAGAAACGGCCTGCAGGACCCCGGACGATTCGCCATGGGCTACCGTAGACTCGCTCGCGGCCGGTTGCCTGGACACACCGCACTGGGCCCTGAACGGAGTCAACCCGGACCTTCCCGACAGCCTCAACATCGAAGACAGCTTTTATGCCACTCCGTATGTACGCCTGCTGCGCGATGCCGGCTACTTTACCATCCACGTAGGAAAGGCACACTGGGCTACGGCCGGCACACCGGGGTGCTCGCCCTACAACATGGGCTTTATCGTCAATATTGCCGGGGGCGTAGTGGAATTCTCCAAATGCGGATATCGGCCCGAGGACAACTACGGCAACAAGAAAGATGGTCGAGGCGTGCCCTTTACCCCGCACAACCTGATGGAGTACTATGGCACGCAGACGCACATTACCCAGGCCCTCACCCGCGAAGCCTTGAAGACCCTGGACTATCCCATCCGGCAAAAAAAGCCCTTCTACCTCTTCCTGTCGCACTATGCCGTTCATACCCCCATCCAAGACGACCCGCGCTTCTACCAAAAATACCTGGATGCCGGCATGGACGAGGGACAGGCCCGTTTCGCTTCCATGGTGGAAGGGGTCGATGTCTCACTGGGCGAAATCCGCGCCTACCTGAAAGAGAAAGGCATCGAGCGGAATACCGTCCTCATCGTGATGGGCGACAATGGCGGCAATTCCGAGAACAAGAGCAAAGGCGGGATCCTGCATACCCAGAACAAGCCGCTCCGCGAAGGAAAGGCATCGTGCTATGAAGGCGGCATCCGCGTTCCGATGCTCGTCTGCTGGAAGGGTCGGGTGGCACCCGGTACCCGGCTGAATACGCCGGTCACCTGTGAAGACCTTTTCCCCACCCTCCTCCACTTGGGCGGCGTCCGCCGCTATTCCACCGTGCAGCAGGTGGACGGCCAGGACCTCTTCGATCTCATGACAAAGGGATCACAACTGGCTGCCAGACAAACGTTCGCCTCGCAGGAAGAAGCCAATCAATTTGTCATTCCCGCTTCGGTTTCGGGCGTTGATCCGGACCGATGCATCATCTCGCACTACCCGCACCAGTGGAAGAGTTACGTGCTGGATGATATCGACTACCTCTCCGCCATTCACCGCGGCGACTGGAAACTGGTTTATCGCATGCGCACCGGGGCGCTGGAACTGTACAACCTGAAAGAAGATATCGGGGAGCAGACCGACGTTGCCGCCGCGCACCCCGATATCGTTCGTTCACTCGCTACAGAATTGTCGGACCGCCTTCGTGGCTGGAACGCGCAGTTGCCCGTCATCCGATCAACACAGACCTGCGTTCCCTGGCCCGATGAGGTCCTCCGCTAAGCCGACGCATCGCCGAATTTGAGAATCGGCTGGCGAGCCGCCCGCGTCTCATCGGGACGGCGAACCGGCGTCGTGTGCGGAGCTTCCTGCAGGATCGTAGGATCCTGGGCTGCCTCGGCCGCAATCTTGTGCATGACCTCGATAAAGGCGTCCATCGTCTCTTTCGACTCCGTTTCCGTGGGCTCAATCATGATGGCCTGGTGGAACAGGAGCGGGAAATAGATGGTGGGCGCATGGAAACCGAAGTCCAGCAACCGTTTGGCAACATCCAGCGTCGTGGCGCCGTGCACCTCGTCGTGCGCGCCGTCGTTGATGAGGCCGTCGAAGACGAATTCGTGCTTGCACACCGTGGGGATGGGCAGCTTGTAGGCATCTTTCAGGCTCTCCTTGATATAGTTGGCACCCAGCACCGACAGTTTGCCGGCCAGCTTGATGTTCTCCTTTCCAAGGGCAAGGATGTAGGCATAGGCCCGGAGGATAATCCCGAAATTGCCCAGGAATCCGGACACCTGACCGGCCGTCTTCTCGGACGCACCCACCACCTGGAAGGTACCATCCGCCTGACGGACCACCTTCGGAACGGGGATGATCTCTGCCAGACGGGCCGCCACACCCACCGGACCGCTGCCGGGACCGCCTCCGCCATGCGGCGTAGAGAAGGTCTTGTGCAGGTTCAGGTGCATGATGTCAAAGCCCATGTCTCCCGGACGGACCACGCCCAGCATCGGGTTCATATTGGCCCCGTCGTAATAGAGCAGGCCGCCGCAGGCGTGTACCAGCGAGGCGATCTCCACAATCTCCTTCTCGAAGAGACCGAGGGTGTTCGGGTTGGTCATCATGATGCCGGCGATGGTATCGTCCAGCAGGGGTTTCAGGTCGTTCACATCCACCAGACCTTCCGGCGTGGATTTGACCACCACCACCTCCAGGCCGCAAACGGCCGCACTCGCGGGATTGGTACCGTGGGCGCTGTCCGGGACGATGACGCGCGTGCGCTTGACATCGCCGCGCAGCAGGTGGTACTGCCGCATGATCATCAGACCGGTCAGTTCACCGTGCGCACCCGCACAGGGGTTGAAGGTAAAGAGGGACATGCCCGTAATGGCCGCCAGGGCCTTGTTCATCTCGTAATATACCTCCAGGGCGCCCTGGACCGAGCAGGCGGGCTGCAGCGGATGCAGGCGCTGGAAACCGGGCATGGCGGCGATTTCTTCGTTGATCTTGGGGTTGTACTTCATGGTACAGCTGCCCAGCGGATAGAAACCGGTGTCCACACCGAAGTTCATCTGCGAGAGATTGGTATAATGGCGCACCACATCCACCTCCGACACTTGCGGCAAGGCGGCAGGGGCGCTGCGACGAAGCCCGGCAGGAAGCGTATCGGCCCCCTTGTTCCAAGGATTCGCCGGAAGCGAATAGCCGGTCCTTCCCTCCCGGGAAAGCTCGAATACCAGTTTATCGTAATATTTCATGGCTATACCTCCTTCACAGCTTCCACCAGGGCGTCGATTTCAGCCTTGGTGCGTTTTTCGGTTACACAGAAACTCACATAGCCTTCTTCCGTCTGCAAGGCGGCAAAGAAGCCTTTCTTCAACAGTTTGGCCTGCAGGGTGGCAGGATCCACCAGCGGTTTCAGGACAAACTCCTTCAAGAAGGGTTTGTCAAACACTTTCTGGAACTTTCCCGTCGCCAGCAAGGCGTCGTACAGGTAATGCGCACCGGCATAAGACAGGTCGTTCACCTGCTGCATGCCCTTGGGACCCATCAGCGACAGGTACACCGTGGCCCAAAGCGCCATGAGGCTCTCGTTGGAGCAGATGTTGCTGGTGGCCTTCTCGCGGCGGATATGCTGCTCGCGCGCCTGCAGGGTAAGCACGAAGGCCCGCTTTCCGTCACGGTCTTCCGTCTGGCCCACGATACGGCCGGGCAGTTTGCGCAGATACTCGGTCTTGCAGGCCATAAAGCCCACGTACGGGCCGCCGTAATTCAGCGGAATGCCCAGGGACTGGCCGTCGCCCACGGCAATGTCGGCCCCCCATTCGGCAGGGCTTTTCACCACTGCCAGGGCACTGGGGTCGCAATACTGGACCAACACGGCTTTCTGCTCGTGCAGGGCATCGGCAAAACCGGTCAGGTCCTCTACGATCCCATAACGGTTCACGGACGGGACGATCGCACCCGCCACATCACCCGCGGCAAGGGCTTCCTGCAAATCGGCCAGAGAGGTCTGTCCGCTTTCGGCGGAAAGGTATCCCAGGTCGATTCCGGCATATTTCGCATAGGTTTCCACCACATGCAACACATTCGGCAGCAAGGCTTTGGAAAGCAGGACGCGATTCTTCTTCTTGGCACTGGCCACGGCCATCTTCATGGCTTCCGCCGCAGCGGTAGGGCCGTCGTACATGGAGGCGTTGCTCACATCCAATCCCGTCAGGGTGCAGATCATGCTCTGATACTCGAAAATGTACCGGAGCGTTCCCTGGGAGATCTCGCACTGATAGGGCGTATAAGCCGTCAGGAACTCGGAACGGGAGGTAAGATAAGGAATGACAGAGGGCGTATAATGGTCATAGGCCCCCGCCCCCACAAAGACCTTCAGGGGCACATCCTTCGCATCCAGTGAAGCGAACCAGTCGCGCACTTCCTGTTCGGACAGGGCCGAAGGAAGGTCGTACTCCCCTTTGTATTTAACACCGTCAGGCACATCGGAGTAGAGGTCGTCCAGCGACCCCACACCAATCCGCTGAAGCATCTGACGGATATCCTCCTCCGTATGGGGGAAATAGGCAAATCCGGCCATAGGTGCTTATTCGTTGATGGTTGCTTGATAGGCAGCCGCATCCAGCAGGGCGTCCACCTCGGCGGGATCGCTCATTTCCACCTTGATCAGCCAGTTGGCATAGGCATCCTCGTTCACCAGTTCGGGGCTATCCTCCAGGGCGGCGTTTACTGCCACCACCTTGCCGGAAACCGGGGCGTAGAGTTCGCTGGAAGCCTTTACGCTCTCCAGGGCGCCGAATTCCTCACCGGCCTGCACCTCATCTCCCTCTTCGGGCAGATCTACATAGGTAATGTCCCCCATTTCGGCCTGTGCGAAATCCGAAACACCGATGACGGCAATGCCGCCTTCCACCTTGACCCATTCGTGCGATTCGCTATAACGCAAACCTTCAAGTACTTTGCTCATAATGATTGATATTTAATTATTTATTATTTACTTTTTATAATTCGTCTGATAGAAACGCTTCTTGACCACCTTTCCGGGGAAGACTTTCTTGCGGATGCGGATCCACAGCGGCGTGTCCAGCGCGCTGACTTCCGTCTTCACCAGGGCAAAGCAGATGCTCTTGTCCAGCGAGATGGAATGATAGCCCGTGGTGACCACGCCCACTTCCGTACCGTCTTCCAGTTCCACGGGATAACCGGCACGCGGGATGGCCTTGTCTTCGATTTCGATACCCACCAGTTTCTGCTTCGTTCCCTCCGCCTTCTGGGCAGCCAGGGCGTCGCGGCCGATGAAGTCTTTGTCCAGCTTGCAGAACATGCCCAGGCCGGCTTCCACCGGGGAAATCTCGGCGCTGAGCTCATCGCCATACAGGGGCAGGCCCGCCTCGAAGCGCAGGGTGTCGCGGCAACCCAGGCCGCAGGGCTCCACGCCCGCATCCAACAACTTCTGCCACAGGGCCTTCGTCTCGGCGATGCCGGAATAAACCTCGAAGCCATCCTCTCCCGTATAGCCCGTACGGCTCACGATTAGGTCGCCTTCCCGATAATAGGTATAAAAGGTAAGGTCCGCCGCCTTGGGGAAGCCCAGTTTCACCAGGGTCTCCTCCGCTTTCGGACCCTGGACGGCAATCTGGCCCCAGGCATCGCTCTGATTATCCACTTTCACATCGAATCCGGCCTTCTGCTCCAGCATCCACGCGTAATCCTTGTCGATGTTGGCCGCGTTGACCACCAGCAGGTAGTGGTTTTCCGCCGCCTCACGATAGACCAGCAGGTCGTCCACCACCCCACCGTCGGGATAGCACATCATGCCGTACAGGATCTTACCGGGCTCCATCCCGGCTACCTGATTCGTAAAGATATGGTTTACAAAAGCTTCTGCATCAGGGCCGGAAACGAAGATTTCGCCCATGTGCGACACATCGAACATTCCCACATTCTGCCGGACGGCCAGGTGTTCCTGGGTGATACCGGCATACTGGATGGGCATGTCGAACCCGGCAAAGGGGCTCATTTTGGCTCCAAGGGCCACGTGGCTGTCATGCAGACAGGTAACTTTCAGATTTTCTTCCATTTATTTATATTATAATCAATTATTTGCGTTTTCTTATCTAAATTAAAGCGCAAGACGCAGGCCAAAGGTGGACTTGACACTTGTCGCGGGTATTTTGGAGCGGTTGCTGACCCGGCAGGCATCCCAGAGACTGGCCGCACTGCCACCCCGCATCACGCGCCATTCATCGTGGACCTCTTCTTTGCCATAGAGATGGAAACCATTGCGGCACCATTCCCAGGCATTTCCGCTCATATCGTACAAGCCCAGTCCATTCGGCCGAAGACTCTTGACCGGCTTCATCCTGGCAGGCTTTTCGCTGCCATTGGGCGTATAGACGGCCACTTCGCCCAGCACCGTAGAGCCGGCATAACGAAGGTCTCCGCCCTTCTTTCCACCCCTCGCGGCATACTCCCATTCTTCCTCTTCCGGAAGACGGAACTTCCTGCCGGTCAAGGCATTCAGTTTCATGATGAACTCCTGGGCCCCGTACCACGACACATTCCCCACCGGTATTTCCGGCGTGCGGGGATTGTTCCCATAGGGCAGGCTCCCCATGACGGCCTGCCACAGGCCGACGGTCACTTCCGTCTCGCCCAGGGCAAAATCCGAAACAATCACGTCATGAGCGGGTTTCTCATCCTCCTTGGCATAATCGAAGGCCGTCTGAGAAGGCGTGGCACCCATGGTGAATGCACCGCCCTCGATGGCGATCATCTTGAAGGAAACACCGTTAACCGTAAGGGTTTCTCCCGGTTTCATGGCCTGATAATCAATGGCTTCCCGAATAGGCGGCTTGTTTTCTACGAAGGTGGAATACACCTCTGAAGGGATGGCTTTCCCGGTATTCCAAGTCAGGCGGAAACTGATATCGCCCGCCTTGGTATAGGAAGCTATCGGCGCCCGTTCCGTTTCGGTACGGACCACCGCCCCTATCTTTTCATCGTCCCACCGGGAGGTCAGTTCGCGGATACCTTTGACCGGATGGATGCCTCCATCGCCCGACCAACCCTTCCGCACGGCATATTCCCATTGGTCCTCCCATGCCACCTGGACGGGCAGGCCGGTCCATTTGGCCACCTTGGCGGCGAACTTCACGGCTTCGTCATACGAAATCTTACCGTCCTTTCCGGTGACGGCCTTCCACAGTTCGGGTGAAACCGGCTGCGCCATAATGGCATAGCCGGGAATAACGACCTGGTGGATTTCCTCTGCCCCGGTGAGTTTCCGGCCATCGGGCACGCAGCCCATGGAAAAGGTTCCCGGCTGCATTTCCACCATCTCCACCGGGATGCCTTTTACGTCCAGAACGGGCTGGAACGGTGCCTCGGCCGTCTGATTCTTCCGGCCGCACGAGAACGTTATCAGAAGCAGGATACCGACAAACAGTACGGTAACGCGATGCACAATCTTCATGTAGAAAAACAATCCTTTAATCTATCTTTCAAAGTTACGAAAAGCGAACGGATTGTGCAACCCTATTTTCCCAAATTGATAAAAGGAAGGGCATTGGTTCCATTGTAGGTGGGCATTTCACCGTTCCATTTCTCAATGGCGTACTGCTGCACCAGCAGGGCGTTCAGCGAGGCCGCCACCACGCGGTTGTAGTAGGCTTCACCATCGCCCTGGATCCGCTGCGCCTCGGCTTGGCCCTTTGCCTTGGCGATGGCAATTTTGGCCTCCGCCTCCGCTTCCTTCACCTTATTCTCGGCCTTCAAGGCATTCTGGACCGCCTCGTTTTTCGCGTTGATGGCCGCGGTCAGCGATGCCGGCGGGTCGATCTTGGTCGTAAATTCCCGTACGATGAAACCTTCCTGGTTCATCGATTCATCCAGCCGGGCTCGCACTTCCAACTCAAATTTGGCACGGTTCGCCATCAGTTCGTCCGACGTGTAATTGTTCGCGCAGGTACGATAAGCCTCGAAAATGCAGGTATTGATATAGCCCATCTCCAGCTCGCGGACCGGTTTGCGGTATTTGACGAAGATGTCCACCGCCTTGCTCTCATCGATCTGGTAAGCCAGCGTCGGGGTCATGGAGAAAATGGCGGCATCCTTGGGATTCACCGTAAAGGGTTCATAGGTAACGCGCTGGATATAGGTCGGATACTCGAAGATGTTCTCCGTGATGGGGTTGTACCAGACCCAGCCGCGGCAGGTTCCTTCCACGCCGCCGCGCAGGTTTTCGTTGGAGGACCACTTCTTGAAACGGATTCCGACCGATGCCGAATCGATGGTGGTACAGCAGGACATCATGAGCAGGATGACGGCGATTGTTACGCCCAAAGAGCTCCAAAGGATCTTCGGAGCAGCGCTTCCCGTAGTTTTTACGTTAGCCATAATATTGATTTTTAATAAATTAGTTTATTTTATTTTTAGAAGTAATTCAATTATATTGTTTCGCAGTTCCGCATTGATCCGGAAGTCCTCGGCATGGCCGCCTTTGGCCGCCGTAATCCCGCCGCAGATATCCACACCCAGCACCCGGTTGCGGGCAAAAACCGCCTCCAGATACGTCTTTAGCTGCTGCAGCGTCATACTTCCCTGATCCCAGTTGGTCCGAGCATCCTCCGGACGCAGGACATCCAGGTCCAGCGAGACATAAACAGGGTTGGAAAAGACCGGTTCCGGCAACTGCAGAAGGTCTTCCTCGGTATAGCAATGGACCTTGAGCCCCTCCACTTCCGAAGCCAAAGCCGGATCGATCCCCACCATCGTGAAATCCTGCACAAAAGGATCTTTTTCCAACAATTCCCGCGCCCAGCTGCCACAGCTCAAAAGCGGATCATCCACCTCCGCCATGATACCGAAAGACGGCGCCTGAACATCCGGGTGATGATCCAGCAAAAGCAAGGAAAAAGGCACCCCCAGACGAGCGGTCCAAAGGCGGGTCATATAGTGATAATCGCCCGTGTCGATCCAATGGATTCCAGCCGCCGGATAAGCGGCAATACGAGCCTCCAACTCCGCCCTCGCATCCCCGTCGCACCAACACTCCGTACCCCCAATATTGGAGCAATCCAAGACTCGAAAACCGGTCTTTTCAGCAAAATCGGTCAACAAATCCGAAAAATTCACGATCAGAGGGTCAAAATACATAAGTACCTGATTCAGAACTAATAAAACAAAAGTGTTTAGAATTGTAACAAAAATGTTAACCTCCTTTTTCGCTATAATTCGCCATTTTTCGTCATAAATATAGCCATTTTTTACCGAAACAGAAAAATAGTTTTCCCCAAGCAATTAGACGGTCCCAACACCTTCTCTAACCGCTGTCTTTCTGGGTGCATCTTGGTCCTTCCCCTACCCTCCATCTTTACATGTCATTTTGCCAGTTCTTCGAGCCAGCCGTCGGCGGCTCTTTCCAGCCCTTCCGCCGCGGGCGGCGTGCCGGGCAACTGCCCCTCTTTTCCGGCCCTTCTGCCAAGGGCGGCGTGCCGGGCAACTGCCCCTCTTTTCCAGCCCTTCTGCCAAGGGCGGCGTGCCGGGCGGCCGGAGCCGTCTCGCTACGCTCGACCCCACCGTTCACTGCCGTTCACGGTCCCCCCTCTTACGATGCCGAGGGTGGCACGGGCTCCGGCCATCCCACCACCTCCGCCCGCCGCTTCTTCTGCACCCTCGTCCCTTTGCCGCCGTGTGCCAGGGCGGCACCGGAGACCCCCGCCTGCCCTGCACACAAAGTCCACCGCTTCGCAGGCACCCCCTAGCCCGGGGTGGCATATCGCCTCGTGCCGCCCCGGCACGCCTTGCCACCCAAGCCCGCTCCCACCGCCCGAACCGGCTTCGCTCGCCACTTCGCCCTTGCCATCCACCAAAAAGCCCTATTTGGTGGACGAAATGCCTTTTTGTCTCCGTCATCCACAAAAACGGCTCTTTTGGTGGATGAACCGCCATTATTAACCCTGCTATCCACGAAAACCCCTTTATTTGTGGACGGACACCCTTTCCTAAGGGGAACCGTCCATGCCAGAGACCCGATTCCCGGATAGTCCCACCGTTTCACAAGGGACCTGCCACGTCTGGGGCCGGTTTTGTGGCAGGTCATTCATTTTAAGAGGGACCTGCCACGTCTGGGGCCGGTTTTGTGGCAGGTCATGGGGCTGAGGGACTGGAAGGTGGTGCTACCCTCATGAATTTTGCCGAGGGTACAGCCAAAAACGGCCGTTTTTGAGGGTACCCACCTTCGTTTCACCGATGGTACCCTCAGTATGGCCCCCAGCAGACGCCATCCGACTTCATCCCGCACCACACCCGCAACAACGCGCCGGGGAGGAGAGCCTTTTGGGTTGAGCTCCCCGGACCCGGCGCGATTGTAGCCGCCGGTAGTGCTTGATTCCGGCGGCGGTGCGGACCGTCGCGGCCGGCCAGAAGCCGCCGCTCCTGGCCGTTGAGCGGCGGCGGTGCCGGCCAAAAGGCCCTAATTGGTGCGTTCCAGGGCAGTTTTGGCGGTAGAAAGCACCAGAAGGACCGAATTGGTGCGTTCCAGGCCGGTTTGTCAGGGAGGGGACCGTCACTGGTGGACCTGGTCCAGCACAAGGAATTGGACCTGGTCCAAGGTTAGTCCCGGCCGAATAAAAAGGCAGCCCGGAAGCGGTAAGGCTTTCGGGCCATTCTGGGATTGAAAGACAAGCCGTTGCTTGTCTGACCTAAAGCGATTAGTAGCTGACGACGCGGTCCAGTTTCTTCGCCTGGGCGATCATCTTCTCTACCTCGACAAGGGCGGGAACACGGCGGACCAGTTTCTTGGCCTCGTTCACCTCATTCAGCTTGGCAACCAGGTTTTCAGGTTTGCGGTTGGCCAGTTCTACAACCGTATCGACGCCGGCAGCCTCGAGCAGCTCGGAGAACTGCGGGCCAACACCGTTGATGCGGAACAGGTCGGCATGATTCACCCAGGTCAGGATGAACTTGCCGGAGATCCCGGTCACATCCTCCAGTTCTTTGCGGCCCTTCGGGGTCTTGCCTTTCTCCAGCAGCTGGTCAACAGTAACGATACCGGCGGCGATTAACTTTTCGGCATACACGGGTCCAATGCCCTCGATGTCAACAATCTTGTACGACATAATAAACGTTGTTTTAGAAATAAACGATGTGATTGATAAGTGTTTCCACCTTTTCCAATTCCAAAGATAACAAAATTTGGACAAAAACCAGCATTTTTTTGAAACGTTTTACTATTCCGCATTCTCGAAGCCGAAGTACTCCCCTTTCCGGGATACGGGAATACCGGTTTTCATCCAAGCAGGAAGCGGTCCACCCTTCATATAATAATCGAAGAACTGTTGCAGACGGCGCGTCAGGTCACGCGTGTTGCGGCGATGGACCAGGTTGTGGGCCTCCCCATTGTACTGGAGCATCCAAACCTCCTTTCCGAGGCGGCGAAGGGCCGAGAAATACTCGATTCCCTGATACCACGGAACGGCCCCGTCGGCGTCATTGTGCATGATCAGCAGCGGCGTATTCACCTTATCAGCCGCGAAGAGCGGAGAGTTCTCGATATACAGGTCCAGTCCGCCCGGTTCCCACATCGACTTTCCGATTCGGCTCTGGCCATGCTCGTACTGGACGGAACGGACATTGCCCGATCCCCAGCGGATGCCGCCGTACGCGCTGGTCATGTTGCTCACGGGCGCACCCGAGCCGGCGCAGCAGAACATATCGGTCCGCGTCACCAGCCAGGCCACCTGATAACCGCCCCAGCTCTGGCCCTGGATGGCCATGCGGCTACGGTCGATGAACGGGAACTGCTCGCACATGGCCTCGGCACCGGAGCAGATGCAATTGTAGGCGCTCTGGCCGGGATGGCCGTCCTTATAGACGATATCCGGGACAAACACCACATACCCGCGGCTGCAATAGGTGGTGATGTTGATGATGGAGCGGCTGAAAACCGGCGGGAAATAGCCATACAGCGAACGGGAATCCTTCTCGTAGAAGTACACCATCATGGGCAGTTTATCGCCCGGAGCGATGTCTTCCGGAATATAAAGTTTTCCTTTAAGTGCCGTACCGTCATAGGCCTTCCACTCAACGAGTTGTACATTCCCCCATTTATACTGAGCCTGCTGGGGATTGATATCCGAAATCCGGGTAGCCGAAGCAATCCCGCCGCAGGCATCCCACTGGTCATAGCAGTGGTGATAATTGCCTTTGCGGAAGAACAGGATGCGGGCATTGTCACGCGCCCGGACGATGCCCTCGAAGGTCATGGTATCCAGGACGATGGCCGGGTCGGCGGCGTTCTGCAGGCCGGAATAGGCCAGGCCGGTCTTCATGGTCTGGTCGTCGAAGGCCGTCAGCATCACCTGCTCGTCCGGGCCATAAAGGTTGGTCCGGCGGTCCAGGGAACGTTCGGTACCGGAAAGATAATGGTCCACCGGATCCATCGTGCGCATCTGCACATGATGCTTCCGGCCATAGCCATTCGTCAGGTTCACCGGAGCGAATGCCCCCGTCGGGGAGAACTTCCACAGGTCGTAGCGGTCGGTCAGGACCACGGCCTCCTCCCCTTTCACCCAGCGCGGCGTATAATCGTACGGAGCTTTCTTCGACGGATGGTCGTCATCGTCCTGCCAGAAGTTCACGCCCGCCTCGCGGGTGATGTTGCGGATCGTTCCCGTGGCGATTTCATAGGTATAGAAATGGCTGTCTTCGAAGTCGTACCAGATGAGAAAACGGCCCTCCGGCGACAGTTGGACACCGCCGTTCAAGCCTTCCACCACCTTCCGGCGGGAACCGTCCAACAGGTTCACCAGGGCGATGTCCCGCTTGTGGTTGTCGTCCCAGGTGGAGGAAATCCGGTAGCGCGTATCGTCCTGCGCCAGCGCCCACGTGCCCATTCCGCAATCCGGCAGGGCGATGCCCTCGAAATACGAGGTCGTCAGCGGGATGATGCGCAACGGCGTCCGGTTCAGGTGGATAATGGAACGATAGGTCTTGGATTTGATCCCGTTCGCCTGCAGTTTGGCCTGCGGCGGGGTTATCTGCATATCATGCACCCAGATATCCAGGCCCGCCTTTTCGAAATCCACCAGCGAGGTATCGTTCGGCGGCAGGCAGGGAGCCACGCCCAGGATGATCCGGTTGCCATCCGGCGTAAACAGCGGCGATGCGTTCTGGTTCACGGTCCATCCTTCCGGAAGGCCTTCCGAATAGCCCTGCGGGATGATTTCGCGGGTTTCCCCGCCTTCGAACAGAAGCAGGGAGCAATGCTTGTCACCGCTTTTCGCCGAGTCGATGGAAGCCAGCACCATCAGTTTGTCGCCGGCCTCGCTGAACACCGGATTGCCATAGAATTTCTTCCCCTCGGAGATGATCGTCTTTTCACGGGAGCCCGGATTGTACAGGATCACCGCATTCTTCGACAGGGTGTCCTTCGCGTCCTTCTTCGTGGTATAGGCCATCATCTGACCGTCACGGGAGAACAGGTAGTGCTCTACGTGGAGCAGGGTATCCGCCGCCAGTGTAACCGGGTCCACCACGACCATCCCCTCGAACGACTTCTTTCCTTTTTTATAGGAGGTCTTATAGGCCACGTAAGGCTTGGCGTCGTGTCCGGTCGTAAACGAGTTCAACGAAGGCAACTTCTTCACCGTGAACGTTTTCAGGTCCAGGATACCGAGCGAATCCTTCGGCATGTCCTCTTTCTTTTTCTTGGCAATCTTCGCCTTCCGGGTAGCCGCGAAAGGAGCCTTGATGCGGAAATAGGCGAAATAGCCGTCCGGCGAAACGGAGATGCCGGTTCCGCGCGGGATTGCGATTTCACGGTTTAGTTGGGCTTTTCCACGCTTGCGCATGGGTTCGATGGCCCGGCGCACCACCAGGGTGCCGTCGCCTTCCTGCGACAGGATTTCATAAGATAGGAAAGCCCCGTCCGGGGTCAGTTTGGTCCCGTCGATGCGCTTCCACGCATCAAAAGCGGAGTATTCCAGCTCCTTTTTCTGCGCCCCCAGGCACAGCGGCAACAGGAGCGATGCCAGCAACAACCATTTTTTCATATCGATAAAGAACGTATTTCCAAGTTCATCGTCCCTCGCGGAGGTAACGATGCAAAGATTTGGGAATCATCGCCTTAAAGTGGCTCGACATTCCCGCGGGAACCCGGATCTCCCGCAACGCGTCACACCGCGAAAACGCGCCCTTCCCGATGGCTTCCAATCCGGCGTTCAGGGTCACCTTCTGCAATTCATAGCACTCGCAAAAGGCATCCGGACCGATCACACGCAGGCTCTGCGGGCAGGTCACCGTTTTCAGCGAAGCGCAAAAGGCAAAAGCGCCCGCGCCGATGGAAACCAGCGTTTTGGGCAGCCGGATACTCCGAAGATAAGCGCACCCGTCAAAAGAGCCGTCCCCGATGTGGGTAAGTCCCTCCGGAAGGGTAATCTTTTCCAGGTAGGAGGCTTCGTTTTCATCGTCCATGTACTCCTGGTAGGCGAAGGCGTCGTCGCAGATGATTTTCGTTCCTTCACGGACCACCACTTCGGAGGGAAAGGCTTCCGCCTCCAGCAGGCAGGTCCCGTCTGCGGAATAATTGCAGTTGAAGGCTTCGTCCCACACATCGGTAGTACGAAGTTTTTCATCAGGGAATGTATTGATTTCCAGGGCTTCCTTCCAGGTCATTTCCCGAGATTATTCATATAATCGATATCCTTCTTCAGGAGTTGTTTCCGATCCATCAGAAAGACTTTCTGGAAGAGTTTCAACTGATTGATTTTGGACAGATAGACCTTGTCCTCATGTTTGAGTTTGCGCCACCATTTGTAGAAGCCCACCGGATCATTTTCAAAAGGGATGCTGGCTACCACGCCCGAAGAGGCATACCCCGGAAAATCGATCGTGACCTTCAGGCCCATGAAACGCTTGAAATAATCGGGATCCGCATGGCGGAGCTTGCTCAGCAGAGGGGTCAGGACTTCGAAGGAATCCACCTGCAGCACCTTCTCCCGCACAATCATCTTGTGAATGCGTACAGGATCGACATTCAGCCATGCTCCCATCCGCAGGGTCCGGGCGCCTTCCTCCGTATCCAACGTAAGAAAATCCATCGAATAGTACACCTTCCCGCTATCGAGCGGAAAGACTTCTGCTATGACCGTATTCTCTGGCATTTTCTGCTTAAAATCGTACAAATATACAAAAAAAAGCGTACTTTTGTAAACTTGAAAACAAAAAATTACGATATGTTTAAATTTTTCTCCCTAATCGTCGCGTGCCTGACCTTGTCCATCAGCCTTTCCGCGCAGAACAACACGACTGCCGAAACCATAGAACATACCCGCGCGGCCGTAGCGTCCGCCCAGCAGACGCACGAAAAGCACGCTAAGGCGGCCAAACAGACCGTCTCCGAATCCAACGAGATCATTGACAATGCGAAGGATCGGGCCAAGAAGGCGAAAGAAGCCGCCAAAACGCTGAAAGCCTCCATCCGGGAGCAGGAATCCGAACTGCATGTGCAGAAACAGAGCCTGAAGGTCCAGAAGAAATCCATGAAGATGGACGGCACGGTTTCCGCCCTGGAGAAACAGGAACTGAGCGCCCTTCAGCGAGACATCAACCAGCGGACGAAGAAGATCAAGAATGACAAGGCGATGCTCAAGCAGCACAACGCCCAGATTCGCTCCGCCCAAAAATCCATAACCGAGGCCAAGCGCAAAGCGGCCGCGGCCAAGAAGACTGCCAAAGCCAGCCAGTCCCGGCTGAAAGAGGCCCAGAAAGCCCACAAGGCCATGGAGAAAATGGCCAAATGATCGACCAGAAGTTACTCGGTAAGAAAATATGGGTGCTGGACGGGGCGATGGATACCATGCTCCTTGCCGGAGGCGTGGAAGATCCCGATCTCGAACGCGTAAACCTGACGCACCCCGCCGTCGTCGCCGACGTGTACCGGGAGTACATCGAGGCGGGAGCAGATATCATCCGGAGCAATACCTTCGGAGCCGATCCCCTTACCCAGAAAGATTTCGGCCTTGAGAAACTGGCCGCAGACATGACCCGTGCCGGCATCAGCATCGCCCGGGAAGCCGCCGATGCCGCCGACTCCTACGCCGGACGGCCCATTTTTGTCGCCGGCACCATCGGCCCTACCAGCCTGTCCCTCGGCCTGTCCGCCCAACTCGGAAGCCAGGACGGGGAGGATGCCGTCTTCCAAGCCTTCCAGACCCAGATCCGCCTGCTCTCGGAAGGCGGAGCGGATCTCTTCCATTTTTCCGCTTTCCGCGATTTGCGCAATGCGCAACTGGCGCTTCAAGCCTGGCAGGAAACGGCTCCCGGCACCCCCGCCATGCTGACCTTTTTCATCAGCGGGAAATCCGGTGAAATCCTTTCCGGACACACGCTGAAAGACTGTTATGAAGCCGTCCAGGATTTCCCACTGACCGGCTTCGGGATCGAGTCCATCGAAGAGGGCAACGTCATTCTGGCCCTTGTCAAAGACATGAACGCATGGTGCCGTTTTCCGATTATCTGTCTGCCGGGCGCCGGTCTCCCCGGCGACGCCTCCTCCCATGACCAGAAACCCATCGTCCTAGCCTGCGATTTACGAAAAGCCACCCGCCGCGGCCTGCTGAACTTTGCCGGCGGCGGAATGGGGACCGCTTCGGAGCATCTCTGCGCCATCGCCACGGCCCTCCAGAACGAGAAAATCCGCAAGATCCAAATCGGACAATGGCAGAAGAAACGGCCCCGCATGGCCATCGAGCCCGTTTTGGGCGATCTTCGTCAAACCCCGCTCCTGGTGGCCGACGCCCTCCGCAAGGCCGGCTTCGACATCCCGTCCAGAACCGGGAAAAAGGATCCCGACCTCTTCTGCATGGGCAGTCTCACCCTCCCCGGCCTGCTCCAGGCCGAAGCCTTCTGCCAGCAGCTGGCCGCCCGGAATGCCGAAGCGCCCCTGCTGCTCTGGGGCAATGCATCCTCCCCCAGCCATTGCCTCCACGTGCTGAACGCCATCTATCCGCACTGCTACTATGCCAAGGATATTCCTGCGCTGACAGACAGCGCGTTACGCTGTGCCACCGACCGGAACGCTTTTGAATCCGAGGAACAGGCTCGGTATCAGGAACTCCTGGATCAGAAAGCCCGTTCCCTCAACAACCAGAACGTCCCGGCAAATCCCCAGTTCAAGAACCGCACCTACATCCTCACGGACAAGCGTTTCCTGCACAGCAAGCCCACCTTCTCCCTGTCCATCGGGAAACTGGCCGATTGTATTTCCTGGGAGGAATTCCTCTCCGATTGCGGGTGCCCGCGGACCCGGAGCCGCAGCAAGGTCAAACGCGCCGCCCGCCAGCAGACCCTCCAGGACGGCAAGGATCTGCTCCAGAAAATCATTGAGACCGATGCCGTCCGCATGCGGGTTTCCGTCCGCGTGGTGGATGCCTGCAACGACGACGACTGCATCTGCTTTACCGACCGGTACAAAAACGATGAAGCCGTCCGCCTCCCCATGCTGCGGCAAGAAGAGGATTCCTCGCTGGTTACGGGACTGCGCGGCCGTTTTTCGATCGCCGATTTCGTTCCGGACAAGCTTTTTGGGAAGACGGGGCCCATCGGTTTCTTTGGCGTAACCCTGGAACTGGACCGGGAGGCCCTTCCACAAGGGGATGAAACGGAAGCCGCCCGTCTCCCGTTCATCTGGAAAGGTTTGCTGCAAGCCGCCGTCCGACGCATCCGGGACACCTACGCTTCCATCCTAAAAGAGCGGGCCGGAAGAGGCTTCAGCATCGCCCTGCCCCTGGTGGGCGAAGACGCCTGTCCCGACGTGAGCCTCCGGCGCGATATCCTGGAGCACCTTCCCGCTTCCGATGCCCTGGGCGTTACCCTGGACAAGGATTTCATGCCCACCCCCGCCGATACGGTGTTCGGGCTGATTTTGTTCCACCATCATGCCTGCTGCCCGGCCCTCGGGGAAATCAGCCCGGAGCAATGGGCCGCTTATCGGAAAAAGCGGGGCCTTTCTTGATTTTATCTATAAGTATTATTATATTTGTGAGTTTTATTAAACCAGATAATAATACTTCAAAAAAATGGATAAATTACAGGAACTGACAGACAAACTGTTTAACGAGGGTTTGTCAAAAGGCAAAGCCGAGGGTGAAGCCCTCCTCGCCAAGGCCAGGAAAGAAGCGGAAGAAATCATCGCCCATGCCAACAAAGAGGCAGAGACCATCGTTGAAAAGGCCCGCCGTGAAGCCGAAGACCTTGCCACCAAGGTAAACGGTGACCTGCGCATGGCCGGTGCCCAGACGCTTCAGGCCACCCGGAAGGACATCGAAGACCTGATCATCACGAAAATCACGGATACCCAGGTCAAAGAGGCCCTCTCGGCTCCTGCATTCATCAAAGAGATCATCGAAGCCGTTGCCCGGAACTTCAACGCCGGACAGGCCGGAGACCTGGCCCTGGTGCTCCCCGAGAGCCTGCGCAACCAGCTGGAGCCCTTCGTCAAGAACGAACTGGGGAAGATCCTGGGCAGCAACGTAGAAGCCTCCTTCTCGAAGAAAATCGCCGGCGGCTTCACCATCGGTCCCAAAGACGGCAGTTATTTTATCAGCCTCACGGATGAAACCTTCCGCGCGTTGATCGGCGAGTATCTCCGTCCCACCACCAAGAAGCTCCTGTTCGGATAATGAGCAATTTCGAATACATCATCGCCAGTCTCCCCTACCTGACGCCCGGCTACCATTATGCCGAGGGGAAGGGGTTCCAGGATGTGCTCGGTGAAATCCGACGGGACCTTTCCGCCCGGGACAATGCCACGCTGGACTTCCTGTTGAAGGGGTTCGACGCCGATTCGCTGGACGCGCCGTTCTACGAAGAGGCCCTGCACGGCGGCAACCGTTTCCTGCGGGAGTATTTCCGGTTCGACCTGAACCTGCGCAACGCCAAGGTCCGTTACCTGAACCGGCAACTGGCCCGCGACGCCGAGCAGGATGTCCTGGGAATCGACGGAGGCGAATTCGAGGAGGCTTCGAAAGTGGACGCCGTGCTGCAAGGGACCGACCTCATCGCCCGTGAAAAGGGGCTGGACGACCTGACCTGGGCCAAGGTGGATTCCCTTTCCACCTTCCATTATTTCGACCTCACCGCCGTCCTGGCCTATGTGGCCAAGCTCCACATTGCCGACCGCTGGCTGGCCCTGGACGAAGCCCGCGGACGGGAACTGTTCCGCAAGCTCGTAGATGAGGTGCGCGGCACCTTCAAGGGCGTACATTACAATGAACAATAAAAATAAAGGATATATGAAAACCACTGGTATCGTAACCGGAATCGTTTCCAACCTCGTGACCGTCCGTGTAGACGGCCCGGTTGCCGAAAACGAGATCTGCTACATCACCCTGGACGACACCGCCCTCATGGCGGAGGTCATCAAGGTGACGGGCAAGAACGCATCGGTGCAGGTATTCGAAAGCACGCGCGGCCTGAAGAACGGCGACAAAGTCGAGTTCCAGGGCCGGATGCTGGAGGCTACCCTGGGACCCGGCCTGCTGACCGGCGTCTATGACGGCCTCCTGAACGACCTCACCACCATGAAGGATGTCTTCCTCAAGCGCGGCGAATACACCGACCCGCTGGACCACACCAAGCTCTGGGACTTCACGCCCATCGCCGCCCCCGGCGACAAGGTCGTGGCCGCAGACTGGCTGGGCGAAGTCAAGGAAGGCTGGCTGCCTCACAAAATCATGGTCCCTTTCTCCTTCAAGGGAGAATTTACCGTCAAATCCGTCGCCCCTGCCGGACAATACACCATCGACAAGGAAGTGGCCGTCCTGGTGAACGAAGAGGGAGAAGAAGTCCCTGTCTGCATGTGGCAGAAATGGCCTGTCAAGGTGGCCGTCAAGGGCTATAAGGAGAAACCGCGCCCCAGCCGCATCATGGAAACGGGCGTGCGCGTCATCGACACCCTCAACCCCATCGCGGAAGGCGGCACGGGCTTCATTCCCGGACCGTTCGGCTGCGGCAAGACCGTGCTCCAGCACGCCATCGCCAAGCAGGGCGATGCCGAAGTCATCGTGATGGCGGCCTGCGGCGAGCGTGCCAACGAGGTGGTGGAAATCTTCACCGAGTTCCCGGAACTGATCGACCCGCATACCGGCCGTCACCTGATGGAACGGACCACCATCATTTGCAACACCTCCAACATGCCGGTGGCGGCGCGTGAGGCATCGGTCTATACGGCCATGACCATCTGCGAGTACTACCGGGCCATGGGTCTGAAGTGCCTGCTGCTGGCCGATTCCACTTCCCGCTGGGCCCAGGCGCTCCGTGAGATGAGTAACCGTATGGAAGAACTTCCGGGTGCGGATGCCTTCCCGGTGGACCTTTCCGCCATCATCTCCAATTTCTACGCCCGCGCGGGCATGGTGGTGCTGAACAATGGCCAGACGGGTGCCGTCACCTTCATCGGAACGGTCTCCCCTGCCGGCGGTAACCTGAAGGAACCGGTGACCGAGAGCACCAAGAAGGCCGCCCGCTGTTTCTATGCCCTGGAGCAGAACCGCGCCGACCAGAAGCGCTACCCGGCCGTGAACCCCATCGATTCGTATTCCAAATACCTCGAGTACCCGGAAATCCAGGCCTACCTGGACGAGACGGTCGAGCCGGGCTGGACCAACAAGGTATCCCGCGCCAAAAACATCATCCGCCAGGGACGCGACGCCGCCGAACAGATCAACATCCTCGGTGACGACGGCGTGCCGATGGCCTATCACGAGACCTTCTGGAAGTCCGAACTCGTGGACTTCGTCATCCTCCAGCAGGATGCCTTCGACCCCATCGACAGCCTCTGCCCGATGGAACGCCAGCAGTTTATGCTGGACCTGGTCCTGGACATCTGCGCGAAGGAATTCTCCTTCGAGAACTTCGAGGAATGCCGCAACTACTTCAAGGAAATGATCAACCTGCTCCGGCAGATGAACTATTCCGAATTCCACGGCGAATCCTTTGAAAAATATGTGAAAGAACTCAATAACCTCCTGGAAAGCAATGGCAAATAAAGTATATCAAAGAGTCTATACGCAGCTGGAAGCCATCACGAAAGCCACCGTGGCCCTTCGCGCGACGGGTGTTTCGAACGATGAGCTGGCCACCGTGCACGGCCGTCTGGCCCAGGTGGTGAAGACCAAGGGCGACACCGTCACCCTGCAGGTATTCTCCGGAACGGAGGGCATCCCCACCAATGCGGAAGTCGCCTTCCTGGGCGCTCCGCCTACCTTAAAAGTCAGCGATCAGCTCTCCGGCCGTTTCTTCGACGCTTACGGCCACCCCATCGACGGCGGGCCCGAGGTGGAAGGGGAAGAACGTCAGATCGGCGGTCCTTCCGTGAACCCGTACAAACGCCGTCAGCCCTCGCAGCTGATCCCGACGGGCATCGCGGGCATCGACCTGAACAACACCATCGTCTCCGGACAGAAGATTCCGTTCTTCGCCGACCCGGACCAGCCGTATAACGCGGTCATGGCCGATGTGGCCCTGCGCGCCGATGTGGACAAGATCATCCTGGGCGGCATGGGTCTTTCGAACGACGACTACCTGGCCTTCCGCCACGCCTTCGAAGGTGCCGGCGCCCTGGAGAAGATCATCAGTTTCGTGAACACGACGGAAGAGCCGCCGGTGGAGCGTCTGCTCATCCCGGACATGGCCCTGACCGCCGCCGAATATTTTGCCGTTGACAAGAACGAGAAGGTGCTCGTCCTGCTGACGGACATGACCCTGTACGCCGATGCCCTGTCCATCGTTTCCAACCGTATGGACCAGATCCCGTCCAAGGATTCCATGCCGGGCTCGCTGTATTCCGACCTCGCCAAGATTTATGAAAAGGCCGTGCAGCTGCCCTCCGGCGGCTCCATCACCATCATCGCGGTGACCACCCTGAACGATGGCGATATCACGCACGCCATCCCGGACAATACCGGTTACATCACGGAAGGCCAGCTCTTCCTGCGGGCCGATGCGGATTCGGGCAAGGTCATCATCGACCCGTTCCGTTCCCTGTCCCGTCTGAAACAGCTGGTCCAGGGCAAGCAGACCCGCGACGACCACAGCCAGGTCATGAACGCCGGCGTACGGCTCTATGCCGACGCGCAGAACGCGAAGACCAAGCTGGAGAACGGTTTCGACCTGTCCGACTACGACCATCGCTGCCTCGCCTACGCGAAGGAGTATGCCACCCGGTTGCTCTCCATCGATGTAAACATCAAGATCGACGAGATGCTGGACACCGCGTGGGAGCTCTTCGCCAAGTACTTCTCGAAGGCCGAGACCGGTATCAAACAGACATTCATCGATAAATACTGGAAAGGATAATGGCCATCAAGTTCCAATACAACAAGACCGCCCTGAACAACCTGTCCAAGCAGCTGAAAATGCGGCAGAAGGCGCTTCCTACCTTGCAGAACAAGGAGAGTGCCCTGCGGCTGGAGGTGCGCAAGGCCAAGGAGCAGGCGGAGTCTCTGCTGAAGGATCTTGACAACGCCCTGGCCCGGTACGACTACCTGGCCGCCCTCTGGAACGAATTCGAGCCCGGCCTGATTGCCATCACGGACATCGACCTGGTAACGGTAAAGGTGGCGGGCGTGAAAACCCCGCACCTGGACGGCATCCACTACGAGCTGCGCCCCTTCAACGCCTTCGTCAAACCGGCCTGGTATGCCGACGGCGTGGCCATCCTCAAGGAACTGAGCCGCCTGGGCATCGAATCGGAAGTGTATCGCGAGAAAGCACGCATCCTGGACTGGCAGCGCAAAAAGACCACCCAGAAGGTGAACCTGTACGAAAAGGTTCAGATTCCGGGTTACCAGGAGGCCATCCGCAAGATCAAACGGTATATGGAGGACGAGGAAAACCTTTCCAAGGCTTCCCAGAAAATTGTCAAGAGCCGTCATGCGGCTGAAGAAGAGGAGGAAGAGCTATGATCGATAAAATGACCCGCTATTCCTTCATTCTGCTGAATGGAGAAGAGACCGCCTTCCTGGAGCAGCTTCAGGAGGTCGGTCTGGTAGATATTACGCGGAGCGAAAAGCCCATGAACGAAGTAACTATGGGAATCGCCGGGGAAATCGAACGCATCGACGGCCTGATCAAAGGGCTGGAGAAGGTGGACATCCCCGAAGGGACGAAACCGGTCACCTACACGGGTGAGGGTTCGGATGACCTGCTCCGGCTTGCCAACGGAACGCTCATGGACTACGCTGAGATAACCAGCAGCCTCAAGGAGCTGCAGCAGAAAGTAGAAAAAGCCCGGGTTTGGGGATCCTTTGACAAAGCCCGGCTGGAAACGCTTTCCGCCGCCGGCGTTCCTTTCCACTTCCATGTCTTGAATGCCAAGCAGTTTCAGGAACAATGGACAGAGGAGTATGCGCTGTGCCTGGTGGATCAGGAGAAAAACAACCTGTACTTCGTCGTAGCCGAAGAGGATGACCTTCCCGGTGAAGTTCCCGTCCCTACGGAAGACTGGCAGGCTGTTCAGGCAACGCTGGATGAGCAAACAGCCAAATTGCAAGGGGTCCTGGGCGAGTTGCTCACATTGAAGCATCAGCTTCCTCAGCTGAAGCAGTTACGCGCCGATGCGCTCTCCCGTCTGGACCTGAGTCTGGCCGGCTCGTCGGCTGCACCGGCAGCGGAGAACACCCTCCTTACCCTGGAAGGCTATGCCCCCACGGAAGACGACGACACGGTTACGGCAGCGCTGGACCAGGCCGGCGTCTTCTACCTGAAAGAGGCTGCAGAAGCACCGCAAAATCCGCCTATCCGCTTCAAGAACAACAAGTTCGTGAAGATGTTCGAGGTGCTCACCGACATGTACGGCCGGCCGGCTTACGACGGATTCGACCCTACGCCCTTCATCGCGGTCTTCTTCCTGCTGTTCTTCGCCCTGTGCATGGGCGATGCCGGCTATGGACTGGTGCTGATCGGCATCGGACTGCTGCTGAAGAAGGTTCCGTCCTTCAAGGACCTGGCCCCGCTGGTGGTGACCCTGGGTGCCGGGACGGTGGTGGTGGGATTCTTCCTGCACTCCTTCTTCTCCATCGACATTGCCGAGTGGCCTGTCTTCGCTCCCATCCGGAAGGTCTTCCTCCCGGCAGAGATCGGCGGATTCGCCGGCGGCATGGTCCTGTCTATAATCATTGGTATCCTCCATATCTGTCTGGCCATGGTGGTGAAAGCCATCAACGCCGTCAAGGTAAAAGGATGGACCGCCTCGCTGGGAACGCTCGGCTGGACGCTGCTCGTCGTGGGCGGCGTGCTGGTGGGCGGTTTCGCCCTGGCCGGCGTCCTGGATGAAAACCTCACCAAATGGATCATCATCGTGCTGGGCATTGTTTCCGCCCTGGGTATCTTTGTGTTCAATGACCCGCAGCGCAACAAGTTCGCCAACATCGGAGTGGGCCTCTGGGATACCTACAACACCGCTACCGGTCTGTTGGGCGATGTCCTGAGCTACCTGCGCCTCTATGCCCTCGGCCTGGCCGGCGGCATGCTGGGCATGGCTTTCAACGACATGGGCAGGATGGTCCTCGGAGACGGTTCCAGCATCGTCCTGTGGATTCCGTTCCTGCTGCTGGTGCTTCTCGGACACACCCTCAACATCGCGATGTGCGCCCTGGGCGCCTTCGTCCATCCCCTGCGACTCAACTTCCTGGAGTTCTTCAAGAATTCCGGCTATGAGGCGGCAGGCCGCAATTATCATCCCTTGAAAAAAACAATAAACAAATAAAAATCAAATCATTATGGAACAAGTACTCGGTTATCTCGGACTCGGACTCGTCCTCGCACTCGCAGGAATCGGATCCTCCATCGGAACCACCCTCGCCGGCAATGCAGCTGAAGGCGCCCTCAAGAACAAACCGGAAGCCTCCGGTAGTTATATGGTGCTTTCCGCCCTCCCGGCTACGCAGGGTATCTATGGCTTCGTCGCCTTCTTCATCATGCTGGGCAAATACACCGCCGGTACCATCAGCGGCGCCCTCTGCTTCGGCATCGGCCTGAGCGTCGGCCTGGCCTGCCTGCTTTCCGGCATCCGCCAGGGTCAGGTTTGCGCCAACGGTATCGTGGGCGTTTCCCAGGGACACGACGTATTCACCAATACCCTGATCTACGCCGCCCTTCCGGAGTTCTACGCGATTCTGGGTCTGGTGGGCGCCATCATGGCCAAATAAGGTTATGACACTGATCAAATCCATCTCCGGTATCCGGGGAACCATCGGTGGGGAGCCGGGCCAGGCCCTGACCCCCATCGATATCGTTAAATTCACGGCCGCCTATGCGGCGACCCTGCCCCAGCGGAAGAGCGCCCCGAACGGGGATCGCTACAAAATCGTGGTGGGCAAGGACGCCCGCATCAGCGGTGAGATGGTGGAACAGCTGGTGGTAGGAACCCTGGTGGGCTGCGGCATAGACGTGGTCAAATGCGGCTTCGCCTCCACCCCCACCACGGAAATGGCCGTCCTCTTCGCCGAGGCCGACGGCGGTATCATCTTGACCGCCAGCCACAACCCGCGCCAGTGGAATGCCCTGAAACTCCTGAACGACAAGGGAGAATTCCTTACCGCAGCCGAGGGACAGGCTGTCCTGGATCTCGCGGAGAAGGAGACCTTCTCCTTTGCAGAGGTGGACAACCTGGGCACGATCGAGGAAGAAGACTTCACGGACAAACACCTGGACGCCGTCCTGGCGCTTCCGGCCGTGGATGTGGATGCCGTCAAGGCCGCCAAATTCACGGTGGTGGTGGATGCCGTCAACAGCGTGGGCGGTATCATCATGCCCCGCCTGCTGAAACGGCTGGGCGTGAAGTGTATCGGCCTCAACTGCAACCCTACCGGCGATTTCGCCCATAATCCCGAGCCCCTTCCCGCCAACCTGACGGACCTCTGCCAGACCGTGGTAAAGGAAAAGGCCGACCTGGGCGTGAGCGTAGATCCGGATGTAGACCGGCTGGCCTTCATCTGCGAGAACGGGGAGCCCTTCGTGGAAGAATATACCCTTGTCAGCGTGGCCGACTACCTCTGTGAACTCGCTGCAAAGGAAGGCAAGCCCATCGCAACCGTCTCCAACCTCTCCTCTACCCGCGCCCTGCGGGATGTAACGGAAAAGCACGGAGGCAAGTATTACGCTGCTGCCGTGGGCGAGGTGAACGTAACCACCAAGATGCACGAGGTGAACGCCCTTATCGGCGGCGAAGGCAACGGCGGCGTCATCTATCCCGCCATCCACACCGGACGCGATGCCATGGTGGGTGTAGCCCTCTTCCTGAGCAATCTCGCCCATAAGAAGATGAAGGTGAGCGAGTTGAAGCAGACCTACCCGCAGTATTTCATTGCCAAGAACAAGATCCAGCTCAGCGATTCCGCCCTTATCGGGAAAATTCTGGAACAGCTGAAGGTCATCTACGCCCGGGAAGATGTCAACACCCTCGACGGCGTGAAGATCAGTTTCGAGCAGAAAAAACAGTGGGTCCATTTGCGTAAATCCAACACCGAACCCATCATCCGCATCTATGCCGAGGCCGGAACCATGGCTGAAGCGGAAGCCCTCGCCAACGAGGTGATCGGAGTGGCCAACCGGATCATCGGCTGATGTTCTCGTTCCGCACCACACCGCTGGAGGACCAGCTGGACAGGGCCCTGATGGATGGCAGGGTGGGCTGTTTCTGCACCCAGAACTGCTGGGATACCGCAAGGGGACGATACCTGTACGACCTGTTCCGGCAGCGCGGCAACCTCTCCGCCCTGTTCATGCCCCAGGGTGCCGAGCTTACACCCGGCACCAACCACATCGTCTTCGAGGTCGACCAGCTGAAAGACTTGCATGCCGTCGTCGTGGAAATCCAGGACGCCGGCGCCCGGTATTTCAACTACACCAAGGATGTCTTCCGGCTGATGGAAGGCCTTTGTTCGATGGGAGAAGCCTCCCCTGCCCTCTACGTGGTAGATCATATCAATCCGGCCGGACGCTATGTGGAAGGCACCATGCCTGCGGGCCCCGTTGAGCCGCACACGCCCAAAGTGGCCCACCGGCACGGCCTTACGCTGGGAGAATTGGTGACACTGTATTACAACGAGATCGGCGCCCGCTTCCCCCTGCACATCGTATCGGCCCTGGCGGGAGCCCAGGCCCGGCAGATCCTGCCGTGGACCATCGCCCCCGCATCGGACATCCCCGGGATGTTCACGTGCGAGATGTATAGCGGCGGCGGCCTGTGGAACAACACCACCATCACCCCGGGCATCGGCACGGCACGGCCGTACGAGTATTTCGGCGCCCCGTTCATCAAACCGAACGCGCTGGAAACCGTCCCCGCCCCGCAAGGCGTTCTGATGCGTCCGTGTACCTTCACCCCGGCTGCCGGACGATACCAGGGCGAGCGTTGCGCGGGCTGGCAGATCATGCTGGAACCGGGAGCCGAGTACCACTCGCTCCTGCACACCCTCCAGCTGATGCGCTTCCTTTCGGAACGATACTCGCAGTTCGAGTACACGGAAGGCTTCCGTGCCAAGCTGGCCGATCCAGTCCTGGAGACCTACCTTCGGGGCGACATCTCTTTCCAGGAAGCGCGTGAACACGTCAAACTGGAAGAGCAGAAATGGATCCGCAAGGCCAAACGTTTCTCTCTGTACGATGATCAGCCCTACCGAATCAAATAAAATTGCGGGAAAGAGTTGGAAATGCCGAAAAATGTGCGTATCTTTGCGGCCCGATTTAGAAACAAAGTTTAATTATTATAGTATAGCAATGAAAAAAGGAATTCATCCCGAAACCTACCGTCTTGTAGCTTTCAAGGATATGTCCAATGAAACGGTGTTCATCACCCGTTCCTGCGCCGAAACCAAAGAGACCCTTATGGTTGACGGTGTTGAGTACCCGGTTGTCAAGGTGGAAATTTCCAACACTTCCCACCCCTTCTATACGGGCAAGGTCAAACTCGTGGATACCGCCGGTCGCGTGGACAAATTCTACCAGCGATACAAGAGCCGTCAGAAATAAAACTGACAGACACGGTTACAAAAGCGGCTACCCCAGGCGGGCAGTCGCTTTTTCATAGAAAAAACATGAAAGCACTCGGAACCATCCTCCTTCTCCTCTGTTCCAACGTCCTCATGACGCTGGCCTGGTACGGCCACTTGAAACTGCAGCAGATGAAGGTTACGGACAACTGGCCGCTCATCGGCGTAATCCTCTTTTCCTGGGGAATCGCCTTCTTCGAATACACGTTTATGGTGCCCGCCAACCGGATGGGCTTCTCGGAGAACGGCGGTCCGTTCTCGCTCATCCAGCTCAAGGTCATTCAGGAAGTCATTACGCTGACGGTATTTACCGTCGTCGCCCACTTCCTGTTCCAGGGACAGACCTTCCACTGGAATCACTTTGTGGCTTTCGGCCTGCTGGTTTTGGCCGTTTTCTTCGCTTTTTTGAAGTAGAGTGCCCAGAAATATTTGGAGATACGGATTTTTTTCGTACCTTTGCAATCCAAACCTAACGCTCGGTTCGTATAACGGTTAGTACTCAAGATTCTCAATCTTGCAATAGGAGTTCGATTCTCCTACCGAGTACCAGAAACGGTGGCCTTCCGGTCACCGTTTTTTTGTGATATGGCCTACTGTTTTTTGGGAAAAAATGTGATTTTCGAAAAAAAATACTATCTTTGCAACAAATTATCGGATGTGGTGGACAATGATAATTCCGCTGCACTTTTGCTTGTGAGAATGAATGTGAGAATGATTTTACGCAAAAGAATTTGTTTCATGCTCTTGCTCGCGGCACTGCTCTCAGTGTCCCGAACGGGGTTGTACGCCGCTCCCCCTCCGGCGGATTCCGCTCGCTGGGAAGGCATGTCCATCCGCACCAATCTGCTATGGAATGCAGCGGCGGAGCCCAATATCGGCCTTGAATTCCCTGTTGGAGACCACTGGAGCGTGGGTGCCAATGCCGGCATCAAAGCATGGCCCGGCTGGCTGGCCTGGGACTGGGACAACAGCAAGCCTGCGCATTGGCGCAACTTTGCCGTAGTGCCGGAGGTCCGCTATTACCTGGACCAGGTGTACAAGGGTTTCTTTGCCGGTGCAGATTTCATCTACACGCATTTTAACGTGGGCGCGGTGAAATTTCCCTTCAACATGTATCCGGAGACGGTGGACAATCGTGTCCAGGGTTCCTACTGGGCCGGAGGCCTGTTTGCGGGCTATGCGTGGTGGCCGTTTCAGCATTGGAGAATCGAACTGGAAGCAGGCGTAGCGGCGGGCCTTGCCGCGTATGACCGCTTCGACTGCGACCAATGCGGCAGCAAGACGGGCGAAATCCGGAAAACTGCCGTGGTCCCCAAACTGGGCCTGAACGTGGCGTTCAACCCGGTCCGGCGAAAGGAGGCCCAGAGACGCCGTGCCGCACGTTGGCCGGCCCCTTCCGGAACGGACACCCTGACCGTGTTCAGCGCTCCCGTGGCCTTTGTGGTGAACCTGAAAGAGGTAGAAGACCCCGAGAGTGCCGGAGACCGCCTGGCCAAGGAGAAACCCTGGGTGATTCCCATCGAGAAGTACCGTCCGCTGGATTATCTTACCCGTCCCGGGAAAGACAGCATCCAGTACGTGGTTTTCCCTGTGGGCAGCGCCGGTGTGGACAGGCAGCTGGGCCGGAACGCGGAAGTGCTGGACCAGCTCCAAAGCGCCATAGAGACCATCCGTAACGACGAAACCACGGACGAGATACTGGTTTCCATCGTGGGTCTCGCCTCCATTGAAGGTCCCCGGATGCAGAACGACACCCTGTCGGTGCACCGTGCCCGTGCCGTGGCCGACTACCTGAACGGGCGCACCTTCTTGAACCGCAAATTCTTTGAGACCATTGGCAAAGGAGAGGCATGGGACTGGTTCAAAGACCAGCTGGAGGCCATCCCGGACGGAGGAAAGGGTCTCACCGCCGAAGAGGTGTCCCTGTTGCGGGATTGGATCTATCACGTATCGGATGCCGACGAACGCGAGCGGCAGCTCCGCGCCCGCCCCGCCCTGTACAAGAAAGTGGTCAATACCCTCTTGAAAGACCAGCGCAACGCCGGCTATATCCGGGTGTACTATAGCGACAAACCGGATCCCGCCACCCAGAAGCTCAACGGCCCTGTTTATGCGCTTATCGGCGCCAAGAAATACCACCATGCCGTAAAGGAAATCCAGGCCGACAAGGCGGTGATGGAACTGGTGCACAGCAATCCCGAAGCGGCCAATGCTTACGGCGTGGCCCTGTATTTCACGGCGCTGGACAACAAGGATGCGGCGGCGGAACTTCAGGCGGTGAGCCTTTTGCAGAAGGCTGCCCGCGAAGGCTCCGAGGCTGCCGCGCAGAATTTGAAAGGAATAGAAACCTACGGCCCTGCCCGCAAGGAGTACGAGGCTTGGAAAGAATTGATAAACGATTAACAAATTGGTAAGATGACAACTTGCAAAAAAGAATGGGTTTTATTGTGTTGTCTGATGGTTGCCGCAGCCTGCCAGCGTGAGCCGATGGGGGAAATTGACCCCGAAGTCAGAGAGGTGAACACGCAGTTTGTGTTCAACATTGCTACGTCTGCGGCCCAGACCAAGCAGGCATCCGACGCCGTGCAGGAAGGGGCAAATCCGGTGTTCCGCGGCATTTCCGACGCCAAGCTCATGTCCTACACCCTTTCCCAGGACGGAGAAATCCTGAAACAAGATGCTGCGCCCAGTAAGGTGTACGACCTGTCCCAGCTGGTGGCATCCGGTTCCGGCCCCCGTCGTGTCCTTGAAATGTCGCTGCCCATCCAGACCAACACGCTCCTTCTGTATGGCCGCGCCCCTGTGCGTACAGATGTCACAGGTGGTTTTTCGGCCAAGGATTATTATGGCTATCTGGATGATTATACGGTCTCGAATGTGGTGGGCTCCGGTAATTTCCAGCTTGGAAAGCGCCTGCAGAATGAAACCGGTTTTTATGCCATGGAAAAGCTCATCGCAGGTGTCCTGACGGTAATCATGAATACCAGCATGACGACGGAAACCGGAAGAGAAAGCATCACCTTTGGCGATGTTACCATAACTACGGATGAGTACCCCGACCTTTGGTGGTACATGTATTATAAGCCGGATGGCCATTCGGACACGGGCAAAAGCCCTGTCGAGACAGACAAAGACCGCTATCCGCTGGAAGAAAAACTGGGACACCTGTACAAAGAGATGACCTCGATTTATTACAATACTACTACACAGGAAACCGAACTTCGCGCCGGTTCCGGTGTGGCCACTCTTAGAATTGTAACGGATTTGTGGTCGGTCATCAATTCAGTACGCTGCGCTACGCCCCTTTCCAAGGCGGAGGCAGTGGCCAAGGCATTTGCTGAGCGGGTACACATACATATACAGAAATACTTTACAGGAAGCGTTCCTTCCACTGGAGGCCCGGTTACCGATGTGGCTTTCAAGTCTGTATCTGATATAGGTGCCAATCTTATAGGAGGTTCCATTAACGCTGAACCCGTGTCCCCAGATCTCTATTGGCCCAACAATGAAACGGTGAAAAGCTATAAGCCTACGACTGATGAATTGGCAGGCTTAACAGCCAAGTCTCCCGCAGATTTCCCCGCCAATTTTGACATTATGCGCGGAGCCGCTTACATGGCTTTTGATGCGACACACTATTTTTTCTATTATCCCAAGTATTTCAATACCAGCGCAACCGGCGGCATTCCGGACGGTGACGTTACTAATGGTTTTTCCGCTGGCAGCTATTATTACCCGGCCGAACTGCTGTACTTCGGCAATTCTCCGCTGCGCACCTCCGCCCTGGAGCACAAGGTAAACGATTATCCCGAAACCGTAGCAGCTTGGAATACGGATACAGAATGGGCAAAAACAACAACGGACGGGAAAGATGACTGGAAGGGTACGCATGTGTCTTCCACAACGCACAGTGTGGCCATGCAATATCCTATCCGTTACGGTGTGTCCATGCTGGAGACCAAAGTAGGGTACACAAGTGAAGTGATGAGCCAAAGGTATCTGCTGGACAACAACCACGCCGTGCAGAAGCGAGTTGTTGAGGCACAAGGCGGTACCTTGGGCGATAACGAAGAGCCTGACAAGCATATTGCCATAACGAATGGCAGTTTTAAATTGGTAGGCGTTGTGGTGGGCGGACAGCCCCAGAATGTGGGATGGGATTTCCTGCCGCGGAAGGCTCCGGGGACGGAGAAAATCGTGACCGGATTCATTTACGACAAAGCGGTCACAAACCAAGCTGTTCCTGCCGACGGTTCCCCCTTCACCCCCAACTATACGGTTGTCTTTGACAACTATAGCGAGAGTGGCTATGAAAGCCGGACAGAAGGGAATTTTGGCCAGGAAAAAGTGTATGTGGCCCTGGAGTTCCAGAACTGCACCGGCGAAGATTTTTACGGCAATTTCAACCTGATTCGCAACGAGGGGTATTTCTATCTCATTGGAGAGGTGGATCCAGCCAAAGGCGGAGAGGTCTCCTGGCCTACGGACGGATATGTGATACCCCCGTATAAATATGATAACAGCGGAATTTATATCGGAATTCCCCGCGTTTTCATCCAAGACTACAAGACCAGTGTCACCTTCAAGTTCGGCCTCAATTCCCTCAAGTACGCCTACCTTACCGTACCGGACCTGAGGGCCAGCTCCCTGACCATGGGCCTGTCGGTGGATATTGAATGGAAACAAGGACTTAAATATGACGAAGTCGTCATTGGCGGCAATTGATGAATAATAATAAAATCAGTATATATGAAACGTAGTTTAACCCTTCTGGGCGCAGCCCTTGCAGTGAGTTTCACTGCCTGTCAGCGGGAAGCGGACGTGGCACAGACCAATCCCACCTACGATCCCGAGACCAATACCGTCAAGACGAACTTCGTCTTGAACATCTCCACCGAAACCGGCAAGGACACCAAGACCACCGCCGAGTTTGTACAGGCCGACAATACCCCCTTCCTGGGTTTGGACGCCGTGCACCTGCTCACTTACAAGCTGGACAATCCCAGCGGTACCGCCCACGGCTACTTCCTCTATACCCCCAGGCCCAGGGGAAAGGCCGCAGCCGCCGAGCGCGACTACGACCTGGGCTCCCTGGTCTCCGCCGGAACGTTGGACCGCAACAATTCCTCCCGCGTGCTGGAACTGGCCCTTCCCTTGGGTACCAATGCGGTGACCTTCTATGCCAAAGCCCTCAAAACCACGTCGGACGACTTGCAGGGCAAGGTGGACATTTCGGGAAAGTCCGAGGATCTTTCCACCCTGCAGTTCAAGTTGGTGCCGCGCCTGAGCAGCGAGGCGGCCTTTGACGCCGGTTCCTTCTTCTTCTCCCGCATGCTCACCTATTTCCTCCTTGCCGGCGCCGTAAACGAAAACGACTTCTGGGAAGAGAAAACCGGCGATGCAGACAAGAGCTACAAGTTCTGGTGGCCCGTTCCTTCGGCCGCCGATGCGGCTGGGCTTCCCGCCAATCCGTACGACCAGCAGACGGCTACCGTTAACGGTGTGGATTATAAGTATTATAAGGGACAACTTTCCTGGAAACAGCTGGGAACCATGTACCTGTACGAGTCGGACAAGAGCGATGCCACCCAGTCCGACGATGTGGTCAAGACCGAGGGGGCTTCGGGTGTAGCTCCTGCAGCGATGCGCCTGTCCGCATTGGGTGAGGTTATGGGTGATGCCTATGCCGAGCTCACGACCATCCGCAAAAAAGGCAGTCTGGAAGAACTCCGTGCCGGCAGCGCTTCCGCTGTCCTGAGAATTTCGCAGGATCTCTATGCCATTGTGGAACGTGTCGTGCATGCCGAGCCCACCGGTTGGGAAGAGTATGCCACCCAGTTTGTGGCGCAGGACCTCAAATCCCGGATGGACCGTTATTTCACCATGAACAGCGGGTCGCTCGGTTATCTGCGTGATGATGCGGGTCTGTTGGATGTAGGGAAACTGAAGAGCCGTATTCTTGAGAACTGCCCGATAGCGGACAGGAGTACGTACGGCAGCATTCTCAACACCTATTTTGATGACAACTACTTGACCGAGGCCGGTAATCAGGGTTTCCCCGTAAATGTGGGGCTTCCCTTCGGCGCCGCTATCATGAGTATTGTGCCCGGGTCGGCCATCAACGCGATAGACCGCTTTGTCTACAATAAGGATATTCCCGCTTACGGTTTTGATCAGGCCACGTTCCCTATCGGCAATTACCGGTATCCGGCCGAACTCATGTATTTGGGAAATTCGGCCATCCGTGTGAGCGACAATGTGTCGAACGCAGACGCTTATCCTCAGACTCCGGAACAGTGGAAAACCAATGCCAACTGGCCGGGCTGGACGGCGAATGCGGCGGTATCCTCTACCACCCGCAGCGTGGCCATGATGAATTCCATCAATTACGGAACCGCCCTGCTGGCTTCCACCGTCAAATTCGGCGACTCCGTTCTTAAGGACAACAACGCCGCCCTGCACGAAAGGGAAAGTGACAACGAAATACCTACGACTTACGCTGATCCCAACCAGGGCTTCTTCGTAACCGGCATCATTATAGGCGGTCAGGCCGATGTGGTGGACTGGTGTTTTGTGCGCAAGGCCGGCATGACACCCGGAACGATTCCCGCCTTCGACGGCTCCAAATTCACCGGGCTGGACTTTACCGGCAATGCCTTTGACAAGTTCATTTATGACAAGGTGACCACCCAGTACAAGGTTGGCGCTACAACAGCCCCTATCTATACCATGGTATGGGACAACTACGATGCCACCAAAGCTGCAAACGAGCAGAGTGACGTGTACATTGGCGTGGAAATTAAAAACATGACCGACAAGGACTTCTGGGGCGAGATGAACCTGGTCCGTCGCGGCGGTACCTTCTATCTGCTGGGCAAACTGGATTTGAGCACGGCCCTGGCTGCCGCAGAAGCCGGCGCGTTTGACAACCTGGACCGCAGCGATTATTGCTATCCGCCGTTCAACCCGGCCAATGGCGAAACCATCAACGCTCCGCGCGTATTCATGCAGGATTATATGACCAAGGCCAACCTGATTCTGGGAAAGGATGCCCTCAAGCACGCCTATGTGACTGTGCCGGATTTACGCTCCAGTCAGGTTTCCCTGGGCCTTTCCATCGATATGACTTGGACTCCCGGTCTGGCCTTCGAGGTGAACATGGGCGTTCTGGAGTAAACTTCCTGCCTTGAAGAGTTTGCGCAAATATTTTGCCTTTCTGGTTCTCGGGGTTGCAGCCTGCCCGGGCTGCAGCCTCGTGGACGAGGATATGCGTGACTGCGAGGCCGACACCCGGCTGGACTACGAGTTGCGCCTGGTCACCAACATGACTACGGAACTGCAGACGCAGTTGAGCCTTGAAACCGACGCGAAGGTGGCGGCTGCCCTGAAAACCTGTTGGCAAGAGGTTTTCACCGACCGGGCGCACGACGTGGACCTTTCGTTCTACGATGTGGTGGAACCTTGGGGACGCCTGCACCATGAGCAGCATGTGATGGATGCTTCTCAAACCAGTTATTCCCTGTACATTCCGGTGAGGCGCTACATGCATTTGGCGGTGGCCAACCTGGAGGGGAACGGAAGCCTGCGGCTGGAGGATGACCTTTATTCCACCACGGCCACGCTCCGGGAAACGCTTGCCGACACGCTGGACTCCCAGAGCAAGGGCATCTTTACGGCCCGTCTTCCCATGGATATACACAAAGGCGAGAACCAGGAGTTCGATGTTCGCCTGTACATGGCCAACAGTGCGTCCGCCCTTGTGCTGGACACGCTGGACAGCCACGTGAAGGATGTCCGCGTTTACGGAGCCGGTTTTGCCACGGAGTTCAGCATGGCCGACAGCGTGTACCATTTCCCCTACACGCCCATATACCGGGCCAGGAAGGTGGAAGTGGGGACTGCATCCGGCGAACAGCTCTGTTACACCACGGTCACTTTCCCTTCCCGCTCCTCGCGGGAAAGCAAGGCCGAAGCCTCCAACGCCCTTTGGCAACTGCGCGTGTATGCTACAATGCCAGACGGGAAAATTACCGAGTCGGTGGTGTATGTAACCGCCCCGCTGGAGGCCGGAAAGGTGAAGATTATCAAAGGAAAAATTTACGGGAACGGAGCTTTGGTTCCCGATAAGGGTGACCCCACCGTGGGGGTTACGGTTCAATTGGACTGGAGTCCGGGCATGGAGCATCAGGTGATTCTATGATGAATCTGAAGCGAATATTTACAAGGATAAACTTGCCGGCGCTGGCAGCAGCGCTGGCAGGCTTGGTGTCTTGTGCTCGGGAGGCTGTGGATGTGATAGGTACAGAATCCGACGCCTCCCAGCCTGTGCGTATGAGCCTCACGCTGGGTGACGGACGTGCTACCAAGGCCGATGTGGGTTTCATCACGGAAATGGGTGACAAGGAAGGTCGCTTCCGCGGTGTTGCAGACCTTCGCCTACTGCCTTTTTCCTCCCGGAGTGTCGTATCATCGCAAGATGCCGTCTTGTCGGGCACCGTCTATTTCCCTTTTTTAGAATCTCCCAGAGCATCCCGCAACAATGTTCTGTATTTTACACAAGATCTTTTTTTGCCGCGTCGTACGGCATCGGCCCTGCTCTATGGGAAAGCCCGCAAAGCCGGTAACAAGGCCGACGGCTCGGTGGCAGACAAGCAGTTGAACGGTTCGATTTTGGAACCGGATTTTTTTCATGCAAAAACGTTGACGGCAGGAGATTTCATCTTCACTCCCGAGGCGATGCTCCCCTCTGGAGATTCGGCGCCGGACGCCGCCATGCAAGACATTGTTTCGGCCCTTGATGGCGTTGTTTTGGGCGTTTCTTATTCTGTTGACGTTACTTTCAATGGCAGTGAGACAAAAACGGTAACGGTGAATTGGAACGGAGAGGTGGAGGATGAAAACCTGCGCAGCTGCTATGCGGCCATTACGGAGGAGGGTAAACTGATGCCCGGATCCGGCCGCAATGTGGAGGCACTGCTCACTACGCTTTATCGTACTGTGGATTCGTATGTGAGCCAGAATGCCCTGGCGTATGAAGTGGAAAAGAACGGCAGTTTTTTTACGGCATATAAACAAGAGGATGGAAGCGTTTTACAATATAAAGATTTGTACAACGGTCTCTGTCAGGCCATCAAGGATAAATTTTCCGCCTGCGGAAACATTACCATTACGGATGACAAAAGTGTAAAATTCAAGGATTCAGCCACCTCTTCTTATCCGGAGTCTTACGGTCTTCCTTCCGGTGCTGCTGCGGTGCGTTGGTCTCCTTCGGGTTATGTGGTGCCGCTGGAGAACGGACTGGAAGGCATAGCCCCCATTTCACGCTTCTGTTTTCCGCCGGCCTTATACTATTTTGCCAATTCCCCGCTGGTCACTTCTACCAGTGACGATGTTCTCGAACACTATTCTGGTGAGAATACATGGGAAAGCATTCTTTCCCATTATACGGAGAATCCGGTTTCTGCAGATACCAAGGCTGTCGCTGTTGAGGAGACCCTGCAATATGCCGTGGGCATGCTCAAGGCTACCGTTCAAGCGTCCTCCGGGCTGCTTCAGGACAATGACGGCCTGGATTATACGCTGGTGGATGCCAGCGAGGGCAAACTTCCCTTGAAAGGAGTCATCATCGGCAGCCAGTATCCGCAGCAATATAATTTTTCTCCGGATATGGAGACCGCTCAGTACTTTCTGTATGACAGCCAGTTTTCCGACGTTTGCCTGAAACCGTATGAGCCGGAGGCATCTCTCCCGGATTTTCGGGTATTGTCGCTGGAAACGCCTGAGAATCAAACTGTTTATTTCTGCTTGGAGTTCGAGAATAACACAGGAAAGACTTTCTACGGCGCCGAAGGACGCATCCTTCCGGGGCATCGCTTCTACTTGACCGGCAGTTTGGACTTGCCGGAAAATGCATCTTTCAGGAGTGTTTTCCTAAAAGACCGTGTAACTACGGTAAACTGTAAAGTAAACACCTTGGAAAATGCGCATTGTGCCATTCCGGATTTGGGCGTCCCGCAACTCACCCTGGGCGTCCAGACGGAAGTGAGCTGGATAATGTCTACACCCGTTACCGTCATTATGGAGTGATGCGGAGAGGAAGAGTCATATCGCTGTTGGTTGCCGTCGGGGTGGTCATGTCCTGTATTTTTGACACTCCGTACGAGGGTGCCTGTTCCGATTTGAACATTACCCTGGAGTTCCCTGCCCCCATGGCCACCAAGTCCGATGTGGGACAAGTCCCGGCCTCGGATGCGGAGAACGCCGTGACTGATTTGACTCTGTGGGTTTTCCGGAGTAATGATCATGAATTTGTTTGTTCCCTCCGGCTGCCGGAAGAGGACTCGGAGGCGGGATTTCCGCAAAGCGGGACAGTCCGCCGATATACCTTGCCCGTACCGTCTTCATTTGCCCTTGAGCGTCCGAAAATTGACGTTTACGTCCTGGTGAATGCCGCTTCTGTCGGAAAGCAAGATTTGCGGAATAGCGAGGATTGGAACGAAGTGAGTACGGCTTTTTTCGGGGAAGGCTTTTTCGGCCCGCAGCAGCAGTGTACATCAGTTCCCACAAGCGGCCTTCCCATGAGCGGGGTTCGTACAAACCTTTCAATTCAAGGTAAAGAACCGTCGCTTAGCGTGGGCACCATCCCCATCACACGGGCGGTGTCCAAGCTCCGCTATGTCTTCAGCCAGTTGTATACGGAAGCGGAGGATGACGAGTTGGAGAAAGTCTATATTGACCGGATTGTATTGGATGGTGACCAAATTCCTGTGAGGGAAAAGGTCTTTTCCGAAAGCGGTGCGGCCATTGTTTCGGAGGCCGGATATGTTTCCGGCACAATGGTTACATCCGGACCCGAAGATGCCATCAATACTTCGGTATCACCGGAACGCTATACCTATGCCGGGCAGGACGGCCCCACTTACGAGCGCCTGATCCAGGACGGTATCTCGGGTGGAATGCTCACACAGGTGGGAGCCGGGGCCATTTATCTCCGGGAGAGTGACAAAGCACTCAAGGGCACTGTCTATTATCGTGTGCAGAAGGGGTCGGAAGAACCGGTAGAAAAACCGCTTTCCTTCTCCATGAATGCACCGGGCGATTTTTCCCGCAACCATACCTGGACGCTCTATGGGTATTATGTAAGCGGACGTACGATGGAACTTGCCGTGACGGCCCTTCCCTGGGACTGGAACAGGTTTACCATTGATTTTTCCGTTTCCTCCCTGATGGTGACGGACAAGCTCAAGGTGGATGGCAGTACGGTCAATGGCGTTGTTTCTACGGGCGTGAAGGACCATTACTATGTTTATCTTAAGCCCCATCAGGCGGCACGGGCCTATCTTTACGTAGCAACGCCCATGGGCGGGCAGCTGCAGGTGATTCCTGTAGAGGCTACGCCGGGGGCGGCGAACGCTTTCAAGGTGACGATGGGCGAATCCGGGAGTCAGGAGACCAATATTAACCCAGACAAGGACAAAGGGCGCATCGATATCTACGTGGACAGGAATGATGACTACGTAGGAGAAACATCCGGGAAAATGATTACCCTGTCGTTCAAGGCGTTTATCAATGAACGGGAAATCCCGGGCGCATCGGAGACGATTGACCAGATTTACTATTTTGTATTGCCCTGATGTTGCACAGGCTTTCATATCTGTTTGCGTTGCTGCTTGTCATCGCTGCCTGCTCCCGCGAAAATATCCCGGAGGAGTGGGACGGTCCTGTCATGGAGCTGAAAATCGTTTGTGACGAGTCTCCGGAAACCAAGGCCGACGACGAGGCCACGGCTGCCGCCGATAGGGCCTACCATGAAAGCCAGATAGACTGGGTGGACTTCTATTTCTATCCCGGCGGGAACACGTCGGCACCTGCCACCCTTCACGTCCATATAGATGTGGAGGAGGGTGCCATGGGTTTCAAGACCTTCCTCCTGAACCTTGACTTCAACCAAGTGAACCGCATCTTTCCTGCCATTTCCGGCACGGAGCAGGCAACGGTATTTGCCCTCATCAATGGTCCCCGGACAGCTTTGGAGGCGCTGGAGTCGGCAGGAAACACCTCCCTTCCCGCCATTCAGGCTCTTGTTGTGAACACGGACTTCGTTTCTCCTTCCAACCATCGGCAGGTCCGTTTTATCATGAGCGGGCAGGCGGACATAGGGCTGGCAGGCCGTTCTCGCAAACTGGTAGCGCAGGGACAAATCAATGTCAGGCGCTATGCCAGCAAGATAACCGTTGGCATCAAGGCCGATGAGTATGTGGAACTGAGTACAGGCAGGGTGGATGAGGAAACGCTGGAGACCATTATGGAAGTATGGACTCCCTGCTTTGAAGAAATGCGCATTTACTTGGTGGACGGCGTTTCCAACGTCAACCTGTCCGGGACACCGGCCGGCATCGCGGGCGGAGTGGAAAGTCCGGAATTCCTGTCCTACCAAAGCAATCCCATGTATTTCTTTGAAGCCCAGGGGAATGACGCCAACATCACCTACAAGCCGGTTTTTGACAAGAGTGCCGACGGTTTCTTCAACACCTATCCCATGTACACCTATCCCCGCTATTGGAAAGTGGGTCAGGAGACAGGAAATACCCGGGAGCCCTATCTGAAACTGGTTCTTCCCTGGGAACGGAGGGCAGACCAGGCCCACGTCATCGATTATGCCAAGAAGGAGTTCTACTATAAAATTCTTCTTCCCAACGACGGCTATTTCCTGCGGAACAACTGGTACCACTACGATGTGAATGTGGGTATGCTGGGGGCCGATGTGGAGGATGCTGCGGTGAACGTGAATCCCATTGCCTTCTATATCAATTACTGGCAGGACAAGAATGTGGTGGTCAAGCATGCCAATATAGGCAATGCCCGTTATCTTGCCGTGGACAAGACAAAATATGAACTGCACAACCAGACGGAAGTGGCCATGCGTTACACGACCTCCCATCCTGTCAATTTTGAGGTGGTGAGCGTCACCCGTCCCTATTATGGCAAGTCCACGAGTGCGGCAAGCATCAATGGGGTACCGCTCCGCAAGGTTGGCGCCCCCGATCCGCAGGGAATCTATGCCGAGACGGACAAGCTATACGGGGAAGGCTATTACCTTATCTATGGCGAAGATAAGTATGGCGGGTGGTTTACGGACAATGGGGAGGCCATTGTCTTCCAACATGCCCTTGACAATAAGGTTTCCAGCTCCACTTTGGACTACGCGCCCTATACGGCCATCATTTCCCTTTCCCACGCCGATAACGCCGGAGCCGCCTACACAAAGCGGGACACCGTCATACAGTATCCGGCCATGTATATCTTTGCCGAGCAGAATTCAGATCCCAACTTGGGCGTATTAAAGGACGAAGCGGAAAACTCAATCAAGGACAAGAACCCTTGGCTTAATTATAAGCATCTGGGATATGTCCTCATTGACGGCAAGTGCCGGAGCCGGAAGGCCCAGGACGGAGGAAGCGGACAGTTTGACTTGACGTTAGAAGAGTTGAAGACGCACGGGTATGGAGGATGGTCCGAAGGTGGCAATAATGCAACCAATCAGGCTCTTCGGTGGTTGCAGTGGCGCACTGTGAACTTTACCGGCGGCAACAGGAACATTTACAACATCACGGTGACCGTTTTGCCGGAAGGCAGCAATTATGTGATTGGTGACCCCCGCACCGCCAAACCGGATCCGCAGCTCAACGGGAAGGGAAACTTGAGAGAAAGCGGTTATGTGCTGGTGGCTAACCCCGAAGGCTACGACTTCAGGGAAGGGGGACCGGGGTGGTCGGACGATATTGTTCTCAGCCCCGGAAAAGATATCAATACCGGCGATACCCGTTACCTAGAGAACTACCGTCCGGCGGAGAGCTCTGACCGAACCCGTTATATGGTGGCACCTTCCTACCGCGTAGCTTCCAAATTCGGAGGCATGGAGTATGGCGGGGCGCCCTATCTGTCGGCCTACTACAAATGTGCCACCTACCAGGAAGACGGCTATCCGGCCGGTCGCTGGCGTCTTCCCACGGCGGCAGAGATCCAGTTTATCGCCAGTATCCAGAAACAGGATTTCGTAACGTTGTTTGGTTCCGGCAACTATTGGTCGGCCAACGGACTCGTCAACGGAAGCGGCACTTATACGCAGGCAAAAGAAGGCGATTTGGCCCTGGCCCGCTGCGTGTATGATTCGTGGTATTGGGATCAGTTTAAGGATCGCCTTCCTAGGGAGAAGCGTGACACTTATTATCTGGGAGATTTGCCGCAATGAGAAAGCACATCCTTCATATTTGTTTACTGCTGGTTCTCGCGTTGCTGTCCTGCGCACGGGAAGTGGATTTTGTGCCTGCCGGGGAAGAGGAAGACGGCGCGCCGGATGGCCGGGTGACGGTAACTTTCTCGGTGCTTACAGAACATAATCCTGACACAAAAGCCCTGGGCGAAGAAACCAATTTGAATACGGACCGGATGTATCTGGCCGTTTTCGGCGGTTCCGGTTATTTCAAGGAATATATCAATGCCACCTTTGTATCCCAAACCAGGGAGAAGCATTCTTTTAAGGTGGAAGACAGTCAGGGGAATGAGGTGGATGTGGAAAAGGAGGTGGACGCCTATACGTTCCAGGCCGACTTGAAACTGTCCAATACGCCCCGGACCATCCATTTCCTGGGGAACGGACCCACCACCATCCGGACCGGCCGCGACCGGGAAGTGCTTCCCCACCTTTTGGGAGAATATGAGACGGCTTTCTGGCAAATGGTTACGCTTCAGGAGATAACGGCCAAGCAGATAGATGGCGTATATGTAAAGCCGGACGGGATGGGTGGTTACACGGAACGTACCAGCACCAATGACCCTTATGTGATCAGCGATGAGACCAAAGCCTATTTCCCGGAAACCGGCATTGCGCTTGTTCGAAACTGGTCTAAGATTATCCTGCGGAATTCGCCCACTTCCAATTTTAAGCCCATCAGTTATGCCGTGGTGAATGTCCCCAAAAAAGGAACGCTGGTTCCCTATGGCGGACGTACAGGCTGGATTCCCGATTATCAGACCAAGGATTTCGATGACTTGTTTGATGCGGATCGCCCGTATGCATATGGAGGTAACCTGCCGGAAGGCACCGAATTTGACGACACGGTACCCGAAATCGAAGATTTTATCAATGGAACCAACGGGGTGGTGAAGTATGATGTCCGTTTCGATGAGCTCCAGGAGGAGTATGATGCTCAGCTGGATTCGGATTTGGAAAATGCGGTGTATCTTTACGAGCGTCCCGCCCCGCAGGGCCTTATTCCTCCCTCCTACGTCATTGTTTACGGTACGTATTACAGGGAGGATGACACAGCGCTCACTGACGAAGAAAAGAACGCCGGCGGTGTAAAATGCTTCTATAAGATTGACTTGATGAACAATGGGGTTTATTATCCCGTCTACCGGAATTTCAAGTACAAGATTGAGATAGACAAGATTACCGCCCGCGGACACAACAACCCCAAGTCGGCGGCGGCATCGGCCGGCAGTGCCGATGTGTCGGCCGACGTAAATGCCAAGCACCTGCAGGATATTTCCGACGGCACGCGGCGCATGCGGGTGGAGCCCTGGCTTTCCAAGACTTTTATCGCCGGCGAGGAGACGCAGGATGCGCTCTATGTGGTTTTCTATGACGATGTTTCCGGTAGCGATCCTAAGCCGAATATCGAAAAGGAGAGTGTCACGTATCAACTGCTCCCTGCCGACGTGGGAGCCCTCACTGACATTGTGCTAGGTGATCCGATACTGGATCAGGGTGGCGGCAATTACGGCTGGCGTACTCTCTCTTTCACCTTGAAAGATTCTGATGACGGGCAAAATGTTTCCCGGACGCAGACGCTTCGCATCCTTTGCAATAAGGTGGGGGCTACGGAATCCCCGCTATACCGCGACATCGTCATCACCGTGCAGCCCAGACAGGAGATGCGCGTAGCATGCCAGAATAAAAGAGTTTTGCGCCAGTCCGGTGTCAAGCAGGTCGTAGATATCAGCATCCCCGACGGATTGCCGCAGTCCATGTTTCCCCTGGTTTTCACACTGGAGCCTCAAAGACTGACTTTGACGCCGGACAATACCAAAGATGTCAACATGCCTGTGTTGTCCGGAAAGTCCCTGTCCGGTTCCGGAAATCCGGCTTTCCAGTTTGAACGTACCCTCAGTTGGACCGATTACAACGCCCTTGAGGTGGAATACGATTTCGAAGAAGAAACCCGTTGGCGCACTTTCTCCTCTTATTTCAAGACCAATTGCGAAGAGAGCAATACCGACATACTGGTAGCCAACAAATACTTCTTGCCCTCTTCTGCGAGTTTTGATACCTATATGACCTTCACGGGGGGACGTTTTACCACATCCATTCCTCGCGAAAAAGGCCGCGAAGTGCAGGCTGTCGCCAGCCTGCTCTCTTCCTCGCAAGGCTTTCAACGGGTGTATCTGGATTTACAAGGACTGGAACCCTCGGACGAAACCATTCAATGGGATTCGGAGGCCCAGGCCTATTACTATAATCCTTCAGAACTGAAGATGACCTTTAATCTTAAGACAACGGTTTCTGACGGAGATGTATCCATTACACTAAAATGCGATGAACAGGCCTACGAGCCCCAGACACTCTGCCCCTGGCACTTCAAGGATATGAAGATTATGGATGAAGCGCTGCCTTACAGCTCCTCGAGAGGCGGCATCACCTATCATACCGGTAATGGCAACAATTTTTCCAATGTGGCCTACGGGCATGTTACGGCCTCGTCCGGCCGCAAATTGCTGGTGGGCTATTTTACGGACCCGGACAGCTACGACTACACGGCGGAAGATAAAATCAACCTCTCCGTTCCAGCTGTTTCCGGCGTGAACATGCCCAATAACTGGAACAATGGCGGGAGTCTGGACCCTGCCGCCCTGGATCACTACAGGGAACGCTGGT
>ONIQ01000024.1 GCA_900317925.1 uncultured Bacteroidales bacterium
CCTCGCCGCGCGACTCGAGCGCGCGTGCCGCCGACTTGAACGTCCGATACTCGATGAGTCGCGCGATCAGGACCTCGCGCAGCTCCTCCGCAAGTGCTTCGCGCAGCGGCGCTTCCCAGAGCACCACGCGCAGCTCGGCTGCCCAGTCGACCTCTCGCAGCTCGGCTACTCAGTCGACTTCCCGTAGTTCTGCTGCAAGCACTTCGCGCAGCGGCGCCGCCGCCTCTACTTCACGCAGTTCTGCTTCCCAGAGCACGACGCGCAGTTCTGCCGGCCAGACGACTTCCCGCAGCTCTGCTGCTCAGTCGACTTCCCGCAGCACGGCTGCATCCCGCTCCGGCAGCGTATCGGCACCGGTCGTGTCCCGCTCCGTCGCTTCCAATGCGACCCGCAGCGGTCTCTCGTATGAATCTGCCGGTCCTACGGCCAACCGCAGCCACCTGAATGCTCCGGACGATTTCATGCGCATCGGCGAGCAGCGTGACGTGTACCGGATCCCTCCGCGTGAGCGGGATTACCTGCCGTACAATCGTCCCGGACGTTTCTATGGCGTGGATCCCCACTATTACGGTTACCGCGTGCATCACCTGCCTCCGCGCTACCGCCGCTACACCTACTGGGGCGTGGACTATTATTTCTATGATGGCATCTATTATCGCCCCTGGCGCAATGTCTATGTCGTGTGCCGGCCCCCGTTCGGCGTCACGTTCGAGGTTTCGCTCCTGGGTGCTACCCTGCGGGCTGTGAACTTTGCCTACTACTGCAACAGTTACCGGGTGTACAGTGCCATCGACGCGAACAACCGGATCATCGACCAGCAGAACCTGATTATCGCCCAGAACAATGCGACGATCGCGGCCCAGAACAGTGCCATGGCCTTGAACACCACCCATGCCAACACGGCCTATTCCCTGGCCAACAGCCTGGGTCTGGTGCAGAGCTATGCGTATGCCAACGAGCCGTACTACTATCAGGATGGCGTGTTCTACCGTATCAATGCGGCCGGACAGTACGAGGTGATTGTTCCGCCGGCAGGTGCCCTGGTTGGGGAGCTGCCCGACGATTATGAAACCATTACCCTGGGTGGCCAGGAGTTTTATAAGGTGGACGACACCGTGTATCGCCTGACCCTGGTGAATGGCGTTCCCCAGTTGGAAGTGCTTGGCCAGATGTATGGCAATCTGGCCCGCCAGTATAATCTGTACAGGTAATATGCTGGGTTTCATCGTACAGGCGAGGCTCGGTTCCACCCGGTTGCCTGACAAGATCCTGCTGCCTTTTTCGGGTGGCAGGACCATCTTTGATTTGCTCCTGGAGAAATTGCAGTCTTTTGCATCCCGGGCCACTTGCGTAGTCGCCACATCGGTCGCACCTGCGAACGATGCCCTCGAGGCCATCTGCCGGGAAAGGGGCGTAGCCTGTTTTCGGGGTTCGGAAAACGATGTCCTGCAGCGCTTTATCGATGCGGCTCATGCCAATGGCGTGGACCGCATCATCCGCGTATGCTCGGACAACCCCTTCCTGAGTCGCGACGCCATTGCCCGATTGCTGGATGCGGTGGCCGATACGGATGCGGATTACATGAGCTTTAACGTAGGCGGCACGCCGTCCATCAAGACGCATTACGGCTTTTGGACAGAATATGTGACGCTGGATGCCCTGGAACGGGTGGCCGGTCTGACGGATGAACCCCTGTATCACGAGCATGTGACCAATTATATTTACGCGCATCCGGAATCCTTCCGGATCGGGTGGCTGGACGTTCCGAAGACCGTCCTCGACCATGCGGGGGTACGCCTTACCATCGACACGCGGGATGATTTCGAAACGGCGGCGGCCCTGTACGACACCTTGGGTGCAGCCTCTCCGGACCAGCTGTTCGCTTATATCGATGCGCATCCCGCGATTCGCGAAACAATGAAAAGACAGATTCTAAACAATTCAAAATGAATCGGAAATCAACCTATATCGTTGGCGAAATCGGCCAGAATCACAACGGCTCGGTGGAAATTGCCAAGCAGATGGTGGACATGGTGACCCGACCGGTCCGGGAAGAGGATTTTTCCCTGGACCTGAAACCCATGGACGCCGTCAAGATGACCAAACGCGACCTGGATGAAGAACTCACCGCCTCGCAGATGAACCGTCCGTACGATTCGCCGAATTCTTTCGGACGTACCTATGGCGAGCACCGGGCCTTCCTGGAACTGTCGGACGAGGCCCACTTCGAGGTGTACCAATATGCCAAGGAGCGCGGCCTGGACTTTGTGGAAACCCTTTGCGCCCGCGGCTGCCTGTCGCTGCTGAAACTGTTCACGCCGGACCGGTTGAAAGTGGCCAGCCGCGACCTCACCAACCTGCCGCTGCTCGCAGCCCTTGCCGAAACGAAGATCCCCATCATCCTGTCCACCGGCATGGCGGGCAAAAAAGAGTTGGACGATGCCCTGGCCGTCATCACCCGTTACCACGACCAGATTGCCATCCTGCACTGCGTCTCCCAGTATCCGACGCATCCGGACAACCTGAACCTGAATACCATCCTCTATCTGAAAGAGCATTACGGCCAGTACACGATTGGTTTTTCGGATCATACCATCGGCATTGCGGCTCCGGTCGTAGCCGTGGGCATGGGTGCGGAAATCATCGAAAAGCACATCACCCTGGACCGGCACATGAAAGGAACCGACCAGGCGGGATCGCTGGGACCCGACGGCGTGAACCGGATGGTGCGCGATATCCGCATTTGCGAACGCTGGATGGGGGTAAAAGACATCTATATCGAGCCGGGCGTAGCTTCCTCGAAAGTGAAGCTGGAGCGTTCCATCGCCACCCTGCGCGAGATGAAGGCCGGCGAGACCGTCCGCGTGGAAGACCTGCACATGCTCAGCCCAGGCGACGGCTTTAAATGGAGCCAGCTGGACCAGGTGGTTGGCAAGACGCTCAAATGCGATATTCCCAAGAATGAAATCATTTATCCCGATTGCCTGCAATGAAGAAACTACCCAAACTGATTCTGACCGATATTGACGGAGTATGGACCGACGGCGGGATGTACTACGACCAGACCGGCAACGAGTGGAAGCGGTTCAATACCTATGACGGCGGCGGTGTAACGGCCGCCCATGCCCTGGGCATCCCCGTGGGCATTCTGACCGGGGAGAAAACGCGCATCGTATCGGCCCGGGCCGCCAAACTGAAGGTGGATTTTGTGGTGCAGGGTGTCCGGGACAAGCTGGCGGAAGCGCAGAACCTTTGTAACCGGTTGAAAATCAACCTCTCAGATGTGGCCTATATGGGAGATGATTTGCCGGATCGTCCGTTGCTGGAAGCCTGCGGCTGGAGCGCTGTCCCCAAGGGAAGCTATCTGGAAGGGAAGGTGCCGGTAACCCAGGTGACGGCCAAACGGGGCGGAGAGGGCTGTTTCCGCGAGTTTGTCGAAACGATTTTGAACCATGAATAAGCCGTTGATGGCGTTGGCAGAACGCCTGTTTCCCATCTGCCGGAGCATTACCGGACCGGGTGTACGCGAGACCCTCTCCATCTTGCGGGAGGAGTTTCCGGACTTGAAGGTGACCTCCGTCCCTTCCGGCACGCGTGTTTTTGACTGGACGGTCCCGCGCGAGTGGGAGATCCGGGACGCCTGGGTGGAAGCGCCCGACGGCCGGCGCATTATCGACTTTCAGGACAGCAACCTCCATGTGGTGGGCTACAGCGTGCCGGTGGATGCCGTCGTGTCCCGGGATGAATTGCTGCAACACCTGTACGTACAGGAAGATCAGCCCGAAGTGATTCCCTACGTAACTTCTTATTACAAAGAGCGTTGGGGCTTCTGCTGCACCCGCCGGCTGCGGGACTCGCTGGCGGAAGGGAACTACCGCGTGCACATCGGCAGCCGCCTGTTCGACGGGGAACTGAATTACGGCGAGATCCTCCTGCCCGGCGAGGAAGAGAAAGAGGTGATGTTCTCCACCTATATCTGCCATCCCTCCATGGCGAACAACGAGCTTTCCGGTCCCATCGTCTGCCTGGAACTGGCCAAATGGCTGGCTGCGCAGCCCCATCGCCGCTACAGCTATCGCTTTGTCTTTATTCCCGAAACCATTGGCTCCATTACCTACCTGAGCCGTCACCTGGAGGAACTGCAACGGAAGGTGGTAGCGGGATTCAACATTACCTGCATCGGCGATCCGGCTCCTTTCTCCTACGTGGCCTCACCCTATGGCGACAACCTGGCCGACCGGGTGGCGCAGCATGTCCTGCGGGCCCTGGATCCGGACTTCAAGACGTATTCCTTCCTGGAGCGGGGGAGTGACGAGCGCCAGTATTGCTCGCCCCGGGTGAACCTGCCGTTCTGCTGCCTGTGCCGCTCCAAATTCGAGGAATACCCGGAGTACCATACCTCGGCCGACAACCTGGATTTCATTACGGAAGAGGCTTTGCAGGGCTCCGTGGCCATGCTAAAAGAAGTGGTGTCCGTACTGGAACACAACCGGGTGTACCGGGTGACGGTCCCCTGCGAACCGCAGTTGGGTCCCCGCGGACTGTATCCCACCATCTCCCGGCGGGACACGTTCGACCAGGTCAAGGCGGTGCGAAACCTCCTGGCCTATGCCGACGGCCGGAGCGACCTGCTGGCCATCAGCGACCGCATAGGCGTTCCCGTCCGTGATCTCATTCCCCTGGTCGAAAAACTCGGGGATTTGCTGGAAGTCTGTAATTAACGATTCTCCTCTTCGAGGGTAAAGGCGGAAGAGCCGTTGAAGCAATGGAGGCAGATGTCCTCCTGCGGGATACCGATGCTCTTGACCAGCGTTTCGATGGTGGTGTACTTGAGCGAATCCAGATTGAGTCTGCGGCGGATCTCTTCAACCATGCGCTCATACTGCGGGGTGCCGGTAGTGGCATATTCTGCCAGATGCTCCTCGTCGTCCCATTCCTTGATGATCCGTCGGGTGATGAGTTCCAGGTAGTTTTTGCTGGCCGAAAAATTCACGAAAGGACAGGCATAAACCAGCGGCGGGCAGGCAATGCGCATATGCACTTCAGCTGCGCCGAGTTCCCGCAAGGATTGGGCATTGTTGCTCAGTTGGGTCCCGCGGACGATGCTGTCATCGCACATCAGCACTTTCTTTCCCTCCAGCATATCCCGGTTGGGGATCAGTTTCATTTTGGCCACGAGGTTCCGGGTGGCCTGGTTGGACGGCATGAAGGAACGGGCCCAGGTGGGGGTGTATTTGGCGACGGTCCGCATGTAGGGGATTCCACGGCCGGCAGCATAACCTACCGCCATGCCGATGCCGCTGTCGGGAACGCCGCAGGCGCAGTCGGCGCAGACCGTATCCTGTTCTCCCATTGCCTTGCCGCAGAGGAAACGCGTTTCCTCCACATTCCGGCCTTCATAGCAGGAGGTCGGGAAGCCGTAATAGACCCATAGGAAGGAACATACCTGTTTGCGCGGATTGGGTTTCCGGAGCTGTTCATAGCCTCCGGCCCGCAGGCGGACAATCTCTCCCGGACCGATGTAGGCTTCGGTCTTGTAACCGAGATTGGCGAATGCCGTACTTTCACTGGTAACGGCCATCGCCCCGTCTTTCTTTCCGAGCACGAGCGGGGTGCGTCCCCATGCATCGCGGGCGGCGATGATGCCATCCTCGGTCAGAATCAGGATGGAGCAGGAACCCTTCACTTCGCGATAGACATTCTCGATTCCCTCCACGAAGTCCTTCCCGCGCACAATCAGCAGGCTGATCAGTTCCGTAATGTTGATAATCCCGCTGCTGAACTCGGTAAGGTACATTCCCTGTGCCAGAAATTTGCGGGCCAGCTCGTCGGCATTGTTCACCTTGGCCACGGTGGCGATGGCGAAACGGCCGAGATGGGAATTGACCAGCATCGGCTGCGCGTCGGTATCACTGATGACACCGATGCCGGAATTGCCGATGAATTTTCCTAGTTCGTCCTCGAAACAGCTTCTGAAATAAGCGTTTTCCAGGTTATGGATGCCGCGGAAAAAGCCGCAGTCTTTCTCGTAGGTAGCCAGTCCGGCGCGTTTGGTGCCCAGATGGCTATTGTAGTCGGTACCGTAAAACAGGTCCACAGCGCAAGGCTGTTCGGAAATGATTCCGCAAAGTCCTCCCATTATAATAGATTTGTTAAGTTCGTAGTAAATAGACCATTAGGCATCCTCGCCTCCGCCGCCGTGACGCTTGCGGTCCAGCGGGTCGAGCAGAATCTTGCGGATACGCATGTGGTTCGGGGTAACCTCCACGAGTTCATCCTCCTGAACGTATTCAAGGGCTTCCTCCAGCGAAAACTTGATGGCGGGCGGAAGGACAACTTTCTCATCGCTGCCCGAGGCCCGCACGTTGGTGAGTTTCTTGGTCTTGCAGATGTTGATGTTCAGGTCACGCTCGCGGGTATGCTCGCCCACGACCTGTCCGCCATAAATTTCCTCGCCGGGTTCCACGAAGAATTTGCCGCGGTCCAGGAGCTTGTTCATGGAGTAGGCGACGGCCTCGCCGGTCTCCAGCGAAACAAGGGAACCGTTGGTACGGCGCTCAATCTCACCCTTGAACGGCTGGTACTCCTTGTAGCGGTGCGCCATGATGGCCTCGCCCTGGGTGGCGGTCAGCAGGTTGGAGCGCAGACCCATCAGGCCGCGGGTGGGGATGTCGAATTCCAGCAGGGTGCGGTCTCCGCGCGGTTCCATGTGGATGAGGGCGCCTTTGCGGCGGGTGGCCATTTCGATGGCGGTACCCACAAACTCTTCGGGCACCTCGATGGAAAGCTCTTCGATTGGTTCGCAACGCTGTCCGTTGATGGTCTTGTCCAGCACCTTGGGCTGGCCCACCTGGAGTTCGAAGCCTTCGCGGCGCATCGTCTCGATCAGAACGCTCAGGTGCAGCACACCGCGGCCGAATACCACGAAGGAATCGGCGTTCAGGCCCGGTTTCACGCGCAGGGCCAGGTTCTTTTCCAGTTCGCGGTCCAGACGGTCCTTGATGTGTCGGGACGTGACGAATTTGCCGTCTTTTCCGAAGAACGGGGAATTGTTGATGGTAAAGAGCATGCTCATCGTGGGTTCGTCCACGGCGATGGGCGGCAGAGCTTCCGGGTTTTCGAAGTCGGCGATGGTGTCGCCAATCTCGAAGCCTTCGATGCCCACCACGGCGCAGATGTCGCCGCACTGGACCGAATCGACATTGGCCTTGCCCAGGCCGTCGAAGACCATGAGCTGCTTGATTTTGGATTTCTCAACGATGTCGTAGCGCTTGCACAGGCTCACCTGCTGGCCGGAACGGAGGCTTCCGCGGGTAACCTTTCCCACGGCAATCCGGCCTACGTAAGGGGAGTATTCCAGCGAGGAGATGAGCATCTGGGGCGTACCTTCCTGCACCGTCGGGGCGGGAATCACTTCGAGGATAGCGTCAAGCAACGGTGTGATGTCGGTGGTGGGCTGATGCCAGTCGCGGCTCATCCAGCCTTGTTTGGCACTGCCGAAAATGGTGGTGAAGTCCAGCTGATCTTCGTTCGCGTTGAGGGCGAACATCAGGTCGAAGACTTCTTCCTGCACCTCGTCGGGACGGCAGTTGGGCTTGTCCACCTTGTTGATGACCACGATGGGTTTCTTGCCCAGTTCGAGCGCTTTCTGCAGGACGAAACGTGTCTGCGGCATGCAACCTTCGAAGGCATCTACCAGCAGGAGCACGCCGTCGGCCATATTCAGGACCCGTTCCACCTCGCCTCCGAAGTCACTGTGGCCCGGAGTGTCGATGATGTTGATTTTTACGCCCTTGTAGATGACGGAAACGTTCTTCGCGAGGATGGTGATGCCCCGCTCGCGTTCCAGGTCGTTGTTGTCCAGGATGAGCTGTCCAAGGTTTTCGGGCTGGCGGACCAGATTGGCCTGGTAAATCATCCTGTCCACGAGGGTGGTTTTGCCGTGGTCGACGTGCGCGATGAGCGCTATGTTCCTGATTTCCTGCATAAAAATATCTAATTTGCTATTCGGGGTGCAAAAATACGGATTTATCTAAAGAAGATAAAATTTTTATCGTATTTTTGTACTTCAATTCGGCACGATATGTCAGAAAAGATTATTATTCTTGATTTCGGCTCTCAGGTGACGCAACTGATCGGCCGCCGCTTGCGGGAGTTAAATGTGTTTTGTGAGATCTATCCTTATAATAAGTGTCCGCAGCTGGATGCTTCCGTTAAGGGTGTTATCCTGTCAGGTAGTCCGTGCTCGGTACGGGATGCCAATGCCCCTCAGGTAGATTTGAGCGCCATCAAAGGCAAATTCCCGCTCCTGGGCATCTGCTACGGCGCACAGTATCTGGCCTATCATTTCGGCGGCAATGTAGAAGGTTCGCTGGCCCGCGAATATGGGCGCGCCATGCTGACGGTCAAAGGCGAGTCCCGGCTGATGGCGGGCGTTTCGGCCCGGTCCCAGGTGTGGATGTCGCACGGAGACACCATCTCGGCCCTCCCCACGGGTGCGGAAGTCATTGCTTCTACCGACGATGTCGCCTATGCGGCCTACCACATCGTCGGCGAGGAAACCTATGCGGTTCAGTTCCATCCCGAGGTCTATCACACCACCGAAGGCCTGCAGATGCTTTCGAACTTCGCCCTGGGTATCTGTGGCTGCAAAGGCGACTGGACACCGGCCTCCTTCATCGAGACGACGGTGGCGCAGCTTCGCGCCCAACTGGGTGAAGATCAGGTGATTCTGGGCTTGAGCGGCGGCGTGGACTCCACGGTGGCCGCCGTGCTGCTGAACAAGGCGATTGGCCATCAGCTCACCTGTATTTTCGTGAACAACGGCCTGCTCCGCAAAAACGAATACCGCGACGTGATGGCCTCCTACCAGGACATGGGCCTGAATGTGATTGGTGCCGACGCTTCTGATGCCTTCCTGGACCAGCTGACCGGCGTAACCGAGCCGGAAGCCAAACGCAAGGTGATCGGCCGCCTGTTCGTAGAGACCTTCGACAAATACGCCAAGTCGATTAAAAACGCCCGCTGGCTTGCCCAGGGGACCATCTATCCCGATGTGATTGAGAGCGCCGGCATCCCCGGTATCGCTTCCAAGATCAAGTCGCACCACAATGTGGGCGGTCTTCCGAAAGAGATGAACTTGAAGATCGTGGAACCGCTCCGGATGCTTTTCAAGGATGAGGTTCGCCGCGTGGGCCGCGCCTTGGGCATCAAAGAGGAACTGGTGGGACGCCATCCTTTCCCCGGCCCGTCGCTGGGTATCCGCATCATCGGCGAAGTAACCCGGGAGAAACTGGACGTGCTGCGGGAGGCGGATGATATCTTCATCCGTGGACTGCGCGCATACGACTGCACGGCGCTGAACCTGCCCTCTGCTGCGGATCCTTCCCAGAAGGCCCGCAACCTGTACGATGCCATCTGGCAGGCGGGTGTCATCCTGCTGCCGGTGAAGAGCGTGGGGGTAATGGGCGACGAACGCACCTATGAGAATCCTGTCGCCCTGCGCGCAGTGGTCTCGACCGATGCCATGACCGCCGACTGGTTCAAGTTCCCCTACGACTTCCTGGAGAATGTGAGCAACGAAATCATCAACAAGGTACGGGGCGTGAACCGCGTCGTCTATGATATTTCGTCCAAACCGCCGGCAACCATCGAGTGGGAATAGCCCCTTTTTCGAAAGAAACCGCGCATTTTCGAAAGAAAAACAGAACGCAAGTTTTTTAAAGGCTTAAATGTATGATTTTTAAAGCCTTGTAATGGTATTTGCCTTAATTTTGCCTTCGGACAAAAACGCAAATGCCATGAAAAACCTTTGGATTTTATGCGCAGCCCTGGCACTGTCGGTCTCTTGCCAGGAACTGTTTGACAAAGATGAAGGGGAAGGAGAACTCCGATGGAGTTTTTCCGCAAAGTACGAACCCTCCACCAAGGCTGCTTCCCAGGAATTGCCGGACACCAATGACTTCCGTCTGGAAGTAAAAGACGCTTCCGGCAGCATTCTCTACAGCGGTCCCTATGGGGAATCGCCCGAATCCATGCTGGTGAAGGCTGGTACCTATACGGTCACGGCGCTTTCAGGCGAGTTTACATCGCCCAAGTTCGATGCTCCGCAATGGGGTGATACCCAGCAGGTTCTGGTAGAGCCGGACCGTACCGCCACGGCCGTGCTTTCCTGCCACCAGATGAACGCGGGCATCCGCCTGCGCATCCAGCCCAGCTTCCTCACGGTCTATCCCAAAGCCTCCTTGTTCGTCAAGTCCGATGCGGGAAAACTGCTGTACAGCTATTCCGAAAAGCGGATTGCCTATTTCCCACCCTCCGATGTGTCGGTGGTGATGAGCAACGAGGGGAAGGATGAAACCCTCATTACCCGCAAGCTGGCCGCCCGGCAAATCCTGACGGTCGGCATCTCGGCTCCTGAAACGGAGGAGGAACTGAAATCCGCCGGACCGCACATCACCATTTCCATCGACACGACCCGTGTGTGGAATTACGAGCATTATGTCATCGGGGACGAGGATACCGGCGGGCAGCAGGGCGGTGGCGAGGATGACCTGGACAAGGCCTTGGGCATTGGCCAGGCGCGGACGGCCATCGGCAAGGAAGGCGTCTGGGTGTACGGCTACATCGTGGGCGGCGACCTGACGAGTTCGGCAAACGGGATGAAACAGAAGGCCCCGTTCACGTCGCGCACGAACCTGGCCCTGGGAAGCCGCGCTTCTACCACGGACAAGTCTTCCTGCCTGAGCGTGAATCTGTTAAAAGGAGAGATCCGCGATGCCATCAACCTGGTGGATCACCCGGAATTGGTGGGAACGCGGATCTATCTGAAAGGGGACATCGTTTCGGCCTATTACGGGATTCCCGGGCTGAAAAATGTCACCGCCTATGTGCTGAAATAATGCCTACTTCAGGTTCTTCCACAAGGCGTTCATCTCCTCGAGCGTCTTACCCTTGGTCTCGGGCACCAACTTCCAGACGAAGAGGGCTGCGACCAGGCAGACGCCACCGTACAAGGCATATACGAAGAAGTGTGACATGTCGTACAGGGGCACGAAGGTGGAGGAAACGATGAAGTTGAAAATCCACTGGAAGGCAACGGCAATGGCTGTGGCCTGGCTGCGGATGGTGTTCGGGAAAATCTCCGAGATGTACACCCAGCAGATGGGGCCCCAGCTGAACATGAAGCAGGCACTGTAAACCATGATGCTGGCCACGGGAACGATGGCCGGGACCGTCAGGACATTGCTCATGGCCACGCCCAGGGCGCCCACCGCCATGCCCAGGGAACCGGTGATGAGCAAGGGCTTGCGGCCCAGCTTCTCCACCGTAAACACGGCCACGAGGGTGAATGTAATGTTGATAATGCCCATCAGCACGGTCTGGAACATCGGGTCGTCCATGCCCATGGAGGCGAAGATGCGCGGTGCGAAATACAGGACGGCGTTGATACCGATAATCTGCTGGAACACGCTCAGCATGCAGCCGATGAAAATGACCATGATGCCGTAGGTGAAGATCTTTTCGTTCTTCTTGACGCTATCCTGGCGGACGGTGGCCTTGATATCGGCCAGAATTTCGCGGGCGCGGGCTTCTCCATTGATGTTGGAAAGCACCTGGAGGGCCTTCTCCTCCTGACCGTGGATGGCCAGGTACCGGGGCGTTTCGGGTACCAGCAGGATCAGCAGGGCGAACAGGCCTGCCGGAACGGCCTCGGACACGAACATCGTGCGCCAGCCAATCTGGGTGGTCCATTCCATCACCGCGGGGTCGTTCGCGTGGCTGCGTACGATGAGGAAGTTAACGAAATACACCACCAGCTGACCGAAAATGATGGCAAACTGGTTCCAGGAAACCAGGCGTCCCCGTTTGCGGGCAGGTGCAATTTCGGCAATGTACATCGGGCAGATGGCCGATGCCAGTCCCACGCCAAGGCCTCCCAGGACACGGTAAGCGTTGAACGCGATCAGCAGACCAGCGGTCGGGACGCCTTTCTCAAAGAACAGGAATTCCGGATACCAGGAACCCAGTGCGCTCAACAGGAAGAGGATGCCGGCAATGAAAAGGGTGCGTTTCCGGCCGAAGGAAATGGCCAGGCGGCCGGATACAAGGGCACCGATTACACAGCCGATGAGGGCGCTGGACGTGGTGAAACCGTGCAGGGCGTTGGTGTACGCAAAGTCCTTGGCGTTTTCAAAAAACGCCTGCAGGCCCTTCTCTGCGCCGGATATGACAGCTGTGTCATATCCGAAGAGCAAGCCACCTATCACCGCCACCAGCACGATGCTGATGAGATAGGCGACGCTCCCTTGCTGTCTGTACTGGCTCATTATTTCGCGTACAGGTTTAGATAAGTCTCATAGAGTTCCTGTTTGCCGGATGCGGCAACGGGCTCTCCGTTCTTCTTGGCGTACTCGTACAGCTCTTCGAGCGTGGCCTTCCCTTCGTCGAATTTCTTGCCCAGACCGCTGTCAAAGCTGGCATAACGCTCTTTCACCATGGCCGGAATCGGGCTCTCTTCCAGGATGGCGGCGGCGTTCAGCAGGGCGTGGGCAATGGTGTCCATACCCGAAATGTGGGCGATGAAAATGTCCTCCGGGTCGGTCGAGGAACGGCGCAGCTTGGCGTCGAAGTTGAAACCGCCGTCGTGGAGACCGCCGTTGCGGATAACCTGCATCAGGGCCTGGGTCAACTCGAGGGCGTCGATCGGGAACTGGTCCGTATCCCAGCCGTTCTGGGCATCGCCGCGGTTGGCGTCGATGCTGCCCAGCAGGCCGGCGTCAACCGCCGTCGTCAGTTCATGCTCGAAGGTGTGTCCGGCCAGGGTGGCGTGGTTCACTTCGATGTTAACCTTGAAGTCCTTGTCCAGCCCGTGTTGGCGCAGGAAGCCGATGACCACCTCTACATCCTGGTCATACTGGTGTTTGGTCGGTTCCATCGGTTTCGGCTCGATCAGGAAGGTGCCCTTGAATCCGTGGGCGCGGCCGTAGTCGCGGGCGGCGGAAAGCATGGCGCCCAGGTGATCTTTCTCCCGGTACATCTGGGTGTTGAGGAGGGAATAATAGCCCTCACGGCCACCCCAGAACACATAATTCGTACCGCCGAGTTTGATGGTGGCGTCGATGGCGTTCTTGATCTGGACCGCGGCGCGGGCGACGATATCGAACTGCGGATTGGTGGCGGCACCGTTCATGTAGCGTTTGTGGCCGAACACGTTGGCCGTTCCCCACAGGTTCTTGATGCCGGTTTCCTTCATCTTTTCCAGCAGGTAGTCCGTAATGTCCTTCATCCGGGCCTCGTACTCGGCAATGTCGTCGCAGTCTTCAATGAGGTCGATGTCGTGGAAGCAGAAATATTCGATGCCCAGTTTCTGCATCAGCTCAAAACCGGCGTCCGCCTTGGCGTGGGCGCGGCAGTAGGGGCATTCACCCTTGTCCCATTCATAGGACCGGGTCTGGCCGCCGAACGGGTCTGCGGAGGCCTGGCCCAGGGTATGCCACCAGGCCATGGCGAATTTGAGCCAGTCTTTCATGGGTTTTCCCATGACGATGCGGTTCGCATCATAATAATGGAAAGCAAGGGGATTCTTGCTCTGGGGCCCTTCAAAGGGGATTTTCCCAATTTGGGGGAAGTACTCTTTTGCCATAATGCTATGTTTTAATGTTATTGTATCATTGAAATCCATTTTTCGTAAGCTTCATCCAGGACAGCCCGCCGCTGCGGCTCCACATGGGCCACCCGTTCCAGGCTGGCAAAGGCTTCCTGCGTATTTTTGTAGATGCCCGCTCCGATACCGGCACCGCGGGCCGCTCCCGCCGCTCCGTCCGTATCGTACAGTTCGATAACGGCTCCCGTCGTATCGGCAAGCGTCTGCCGGAAAATATCGGACAGGAAAAGATTGGCTTTGCCGGCGTGGATTTTCCGGACGCTCACGCCCATCTCTTCCATGATGCCGATTCCGTACCGCATGGAGAAGGCGATGCCTTCCTGGGCGGCGCGCAGCAGGTGGGCGCGGGTGTGGCGGTTGAAATCGATCCCGTGCAGGCTGCATCCCACTTCGCGATTCCCCAGCACCCGTTCCGCTCCGTTGCCGAAGGGGAGGATGCAAACGCCGTCCGAACCGGCGGGAATGCCGGCAGCGATGGCATCCATTTCCTGGTAGCTCATTCCTTCCGGGACGATGTTGCGGCGCATCCAGGCATTCAGGATGCCCGTTCCGTTGATGCAGAGCAGGACACCCAGGCGGGGAGCAGCGGCGCCGTGATTCACATGCGCAAAGCAGTTTACCCGTGAGAGGGGATCGTGGGCCACCGTTCCGCTCACCCCGTACACCACGCCGGACGTGCCGGCCGTTGAGGCAATCTCGCCCGGGTTGAACACATTGAGCGACAGGGCGTTATTGGGTTGGTCGCCGGCCCGGTACGTTACCGGCGTGCCCGGCTGCAGGCCCAGTTCTTCCGCGATGTCTTTTTTCAGGCGGCCCTGTTCGGCAAAGGTGGGGACGATTTCCGGAAGGAAGGACTGCGAAAAGCCAAAGGCATCCAGCAGTTTCTTCGACGGTGCATTCTCCTTGAAATCCCAGAAAATCCCTTCCGAGAGCCCGCTCACGGTGGTGCAGGCCTCGCCGGTCATTTTCGCTGCCATCCAATCGCCCGGCAACAGGATGCGATCAATCTTCGCGAACACTTCGGGCTCGTTCTCCTTGACCCAGGCCAGTTTGGCGGCCGTAAAATTGCCCGGGCTGTTCAGCAGGTGCTCCAGGCACCATTCCGCTCCCAGTTGTTCAAAGGCGCGGTTGCCGTAGGGAACGGCGCGGGAATCGCACCAGATGATGGCGGGCCGCAGCGGATTCAGGTCCTTATCTACGCACACCAGGCCATGCATCTGGTAGGAGATGCCGATGGCACCCACCGCCTTCCGCTCGCGTTCGAACAAGCGGAGCGTGGCCGCTTTCAGGTAGGACCACCAATCTTCGGGCCGCTGCTCGGCAAAGCCGGGTCGGGGAGCGGCGATAGGGGCCTCCGTGTCGGGGTAGGAGGCAGAATCCAGGCAGACTCCGCTTTCGGCATCCACCAGGGACGCCTTGACGGACGAACTGCCAATATCGTATCCTAAAAGAATCATAAATCGATGTTTGAAGGGTTTCGTTGAAGTGTATCGGGTTCTTCGGAAGGAGGCGGAAGCAGGCGCGAAACCAGGCTTGTAAGCGAGTCGATTCGCGTTTTTAGGGCTTCCATCTCTTGTTCCTTTCGGGTCAGTTCGTAATTGGTATGGTCGTAAATGCCGCGGATCATCGCATTCATTTCATCTTGCGACATGCCGATGTTCTGATGTACGAGTCGCAACTGGTCAGGGCGGATGTCCCATTTCGCGGCGGTCATGTAGATATTCGTGGAATCGGCCTGCGACAAGGTGTTGCCGGTGATGAAAAGGGTAACCTTCCGCCCTTTGTCGCGGACAATCCGGTAATCGTAGAGATAGGTCTTGCCATAGACCCGTTTCTCGGTTACGAAATCCCGCACGTTCCGTTCAAAATTGTTGCTCCGGATCAGGTTGAAAGCCGACCACAGGCTCGGCGCGATGAACAAGAAAAGAATCAGGCTCATCAGTCTGATCCGGCGGCTGGAGATGACGGGGTTCGGATTATCGACCTTTCGAAAGTGTAAATACCTGACCATCAGGTAGGTGGCTATGGTGATAAAGACACAGTTGATCAGGAAGAGATAAAGGGCACCGAAGAAGAACCGGGCCGACAGGTGGGCCAGCCCGTATCCCGCCGTACAGAGGGGCGGCATCAGGGCCGTGGCGATGGCGACGCCGGACAGGACCGTCCCGCGCTCTTTGCGGCTGTTTTCCAGGATGCCGGCCAGACCGCCGAAGAGGGCGATGAGGACGTCATAGATGGTCGGGCTCGTACGTGCCTCCAGTTCGGTGGCGTTCACCAGCGACAGGGGAGAGATCAGGAAGAAGAAGGTTGATGCCGCCAGGCTGATGAGCACCATGATCAGCAGGTTCTTCAATGCCTCGCGCAGCAGGTCGAAGTCATAGGTCCCCAGGGAGAGGCCGATGCCGATGATCGGTCCCATGAGCGGGGAGATAAGCATGGCGCCGATGATCACGGCGGTGGAGTTGACGTTGAGGCCCACCGATGCAATGACGATGGAAAAAGCAAGGATCCAGACATTCGGCCCTTGGAACCAGATGGAATTCTTGATCCGTTCGGCCGCATCGTCGGTGTCGATGTGGCCGTTGATATTCGTAACTTTGCGAATCTTCTGTCTCAGGGTATTCCAATTCGGTAGCATGTGGATACGGGTTTATGCGGAAGCGATGCATTCCATCTCCACCAGCCAGCCGGGCCGGCAGACGGGGGCATGCAGGAAAACTTTCGGGGTATCGGGGAAACGTTCGTCGAAAAGCGGCTTCACGAGGGCCGCATCTTCGCGGTTGCGCAGATAGACGAGCATCATCCGGACGTCGCTCCAGGCATCGCCGGCTTCGTCCAGCAGGGCTTCGACGTTTTCCCACATGCGGCGGGTCTGCGCGGTTACATCGCCCTCGTGGAGGATGTTGCCTTTGTGGTCGATGGAGGCCGTCCCTGAGATGAGGGTGGCGTGATGGCCGCCGGCGTCGATGCGGACGCCGCGTTCGAAGGTGACGCCGTAGTCGTAGGTCGGGCTCAGGTGCGTACGGGCGTACAGGTACCGTTGCGTAAACGCTCCCTCCATGGCCAGCGCGTCCATCTGGACGATCGCCGTGTGTTCTGCCGCCGGGGCAGTTTCTGCCGCCCGTGCTGCCGCCGGGGCAGTTTCTGCCGCCCGTGCTGCCGCCGGGGCAGGCACCCCCTCGTTCGCGGAAACGAGGGAATATGCTCCCTCGGGGGTACCTGCCCCGGCGGGACGGCCGGCGATACCGGTAGATGCAATGAAGTGCGTCTGGGGCGTGAGCCCGCAGGCGGCGAAGAATTCGCGCCGTGCCTTGACCAGGCCGGCGTATTGGTGGTCGATATCGTCGCAGAAGAGCCAGGTGCGGACGCAGTTTCCTTCGAGGGTAAGCCCGCGTGCCTCGAGCAAGGCGGCGTAGGCGCTGAAAATCGAACGGGTCTGCTGCTCGGAAGTGCCTTCGGGACAGGTGAGCGAGGCGGTGATAATCAGCCGGATGCCTTCTCCTTCGAGGAGGGTCTCGCAGCCTTGATATCGCACAGCGGCCCCTTCACAAAGGACAAGCCAGAGGGCCACGGACCCTTCGCAGAGAACGGGCTGGATGATGTACGAAACGGCACCTTTTTCTGCGGGGAACTGCTGCCGGAGGCTCTCGTCCGGAAGGAAATATCGTTTGAACACCACCTGTTGTTGCGGATGGGCAGCCAGAATGCTGTCCAACTTTCCCTGTAAATCCGTAAGGGTCTGTCCTATAATGATATGGTGGCTAAACTTCATTGGCGCTGCGTTGTTACAATTTTCAAATTTACAAAAAATCTTTTAATTTTGTTTCTGTAATGAGTACTGCTGAAGAAAAGTTTCGAGAAGACCTTACGGCCCATCTGCTGGAAGTGGCTACGGGTAACGGTTATTTGAATGGAATTCTGTTGAATACGCCCGATCTGGACGAGGCCTGGCAGCGCTATGCCCCGTCATTCTATCCGGACGCCGTGCGGGAATTCAACGGCTATCCGGAGTTCTGTCTGGCCTGTGCCGGTTATCTGGGAATGGCCGTGGCGCATCTTTGGGACAAGGATTGGACGAAGTATCGGGAGACGCCGTATCGCTTTTTCCAGGGCGAAAGGGGATTCGACGATATGGACGACCATATCACCGCGGACATTCTCAAAGAGGGAAAGCACTGTGTCGCCGCAATGCAATCCCTTTCGGCGGCGACATATCATTTCCTGATGAAATCCGGCGCCGAGGCCGGTACCGCCGAAGCCTATCGGCTCTTTCTGGTCAGCATCGAAGTCCTGTACAAGATCGGCGCAGCCATCGAACTTGCCCGTCTGGGCTATCATTTTGAGAAGCTTGGCTAGACTCTGGACAACAATTGGCCATTCTTGTCCGAAAACCCTTAGTCGAGCAGCATTCCGGACAAAAATCGGCATTTTTGCGCCCAAAAGACTTTCCAAATAGCGGTGTTACCCTTTTATTCATGCGAATAAAATCTTATCTTTGTACAGATGATTATTCTGGTACAAAGAGATGAAACGCATAATTCGAACACTATCCCTTTTTCTTGCCTTTTTTAGCGTTGGAATCCTTCTTCCGCATAATCTTAGGGCCCAGGCCTATGCCGACACCAAATTGAGCCCGGAGGAGCGGGCGGCGGACCTGGTATCGCGCCTGACGCTGGAAGAGAAAGCCTCGCTGATGACCTATCGGAGCGCAGCCATTGAACGGTTGGGCATCCCGGCCTACAACTGGTGGAACGAAGCCCTGCACGGGGTTGCGCGCAACGGCAGCGCCACCGTGTTCCCGGAACCCATCGGCATGGCGGCATCTTTCGATGATGCCCTTCTGTATGAGGTCTTTACATCTGTAAGCGACGAGGCGCGCGTGAAGCATCGCATGGCGCTGGCCGACGGTGAATCCGGTTGGTACCAGGGGCTGACGTTCTGGACACCGAACATCAACATCTTCCGCGACCCGCGCTGGGGACGGGGGATGGAAACCTATGGGGAAGACCCCTATCTGACGGGCCGGATGGGGGTGGCGGTGGTCCGCGGCCTGCAGGGACCGGAGGATGCACCCTATCTGAAAACCCACGCCTGCGCTAAGCATTTTGCCGTGCATTCGGGGCCGGAGGCCGACCGGCACCGCTTCGATGCACGCATCAGCGAACGGGACCTTCGGGAAACCTATCTGCCGGCCTTCAAAGACCTGGTTACCAAAGGAAACGTCCAGGAAGTCATGGTGGCATACAACCGCTTCCGCGGGGTTCCCTGCGGGGCGAGCGACGAACTGATCAACAAGATTCTCCGTGGCGAGTGGGGGTACAAGGGCCTCATTACCTCCGATTGCTGGGGCATCAACGACTTCTACGTCAAGGGCCGTCACGAGTTTGTCAAGACCCCGGTGGAAGCGGCGGCCGCGGCCGTGCATGCCGGTGTGGATACCGAATGCGGCAGTGTCTATCATCATATCCCCGAAGCGGTCCGCAGCGGCCTGCTGGACGAGCGGGACGTGGATACCTGCCTCAAGCGGCTCATCGAAGCACGCATCCGGCTGGGCGAATTCGACCGCCTGCCGCTTTGGAGCGAACTGCCCGAAAGCATCGTGGAAGGTCCCCGGAGCCGATCCCTTGACCGGAGGATGACCCGTGAGACCCTCGTGCTGCTGAAAAACGACGGCGTGCTGCCGCTCAAGAAGGGCGGCAAGGTCGCCCTCATCGGCCCGAATGCCGACGACCGCGAGATGATGTGGGGCAATTACAACCCGGTTCCGAACGCCACCATTACCTTGAAAGATGCGTTGGAGGTGCGGGTCGATGGTCTCGACTATTTCAAAGCCTGCGAGGCCGTACACCACATCGATCCGGTGGAAGAAATCCTCGCCAGGCTGGAAGGCTTTGATACCGTGATCTTTGCGGGCGGTATCTCTTCCCGTCTGGAAGGAGAGGAAATGCACGTTTCGGTGCCCGGATTCTCGGCCGGCGACCGGACCGATATCGAACTGCCGCAGGTGCAGCGGGACATCCTGGCCGCATTGCATCAGGCGGGCAAACAGGTCATTCTGGTGAACTTCTCCGGCAGCGCCGTGGGCCTGGTGCCTGAAACCCAAAGCTGCAACGCCATCCTCCAGGCCTGGTATCCCGGGCAGGAAGGCGGCGCGGCCATCGCGGAGGTGCTGTTGGGCGATGTGAATCCGTCCGGCAAACTTCCGGTCACGTTCTACCGGGGCGTGGACCAGCTCCCGCCGTTCGAGGACTATGACATGAAGGGCCACACCTACCGGTTCTTCACCGGCGAACCCCTCTTCCCGTTCGGTTTCGGACTCAGTTACACCACGTTCCGTTATGGGAAACCCCGCATCCAGGGCGACCGCCTGGTGGTTCCCGTCACCAATACCGGCCGTCGCGACGGGGTGGAGGTGGTGCAGTTGTATGTCCGTCGCCCGGACGATCCGGACGGTCCGCTGAAAACGCTCCGGGACTTCCGCCGGGTGGCGATACCCGCCGGCAAGACGGTGCGGGTCAGTTTCCCGCTCACGGACGAAACCTTCCGCTGGTGGTCGGAGCAGGCGCAGGATATGGTGCCGCTTCCGGGCTGCTACGAAGTCCTTTGCGGCGGTTCCTCGGAAGATTTGCAACGATTGGACTATACTTTCTAGGTGTGCGCGTATGCAGAAAATTTGCTTGATTGTCAATCCTATTTCGGGTGGGAAAGATAAGAAACAGTTGGTTCAGACCATTCTGGAACACCTTGACCATCAGAAATATACGGCAGAAGTCGCTTGGACGCAGCACGCGGGCCACGGGACCGAACTGGCCCGTTCGGCGGATGCCGATATCGTCGTTGCGGTTGGCGGGGACGGGACGGTCAGCGAGGTAGGGCAGGGGCTCACCGGAACCGGTAAGGCCCTGGGCATCATCCCCTGCGGCAGCGGCGACGGCCTGGCCCTTCACCTGGGCATCCCCCGGGACCCCGTCAAGGCCGTACAGATCCTCAATACCGGGGATATCTCTCCCATGGATATGGCTCGCGTGAACGACCGCCCGTTCTTCTGCACCACGGGGGTTGGATTCGACGCCGTAGTGGCCTGGAACTTCGCCCAGGCGGGCCACCGTGGTCTGTGGACCTACATCCGGGAAGCTTGGAAGGCCTGGTGGTCCTTCCAACCGGAGCACTACGACCTGGACATCGACGGAACGCGCTGGAGCGGCCGCGCCTTCCTGATTACGGTGGGTAACTGCAACCAGTGGGGAAACCAGGCCCGCATTACCCCGGAAGCCTCCGTGAATGACGGCCTGCTGGACGTGAGCATCGTTTCTCCCTTCCGGCTGTGGGAAATCGGGGGACTGGTGTGGCGGCTCATGACCGGCAACGCCTACCGCTGCCGCCGCGTGACCATGCTGCGCGGGCGGACGGTGACCATCCGCCGGGAAAAAAAGGGACCTGCGCATTTCGACGGCGACCCCTGCACCTTCGGGAAGAAGATTTCCATCGTCCTGGAGAAGGCGGCCCTGCGCGTAGTTCATCCGCACGGGAAGAGTATCTGACCTGCCGGCCGGTACTATGATTATTCAAAAGAAATGATTATATTTGCCTATTGTAGAAATTAATAACACAACGATATGGATTACAAGGACATCGCAAAAAAATGGATGGAAGGGGATTTTGATCCCGAAACCAAAATGCAGGTATTGAAATTGCGCAACGAGGACCCCGCCGGGTTTGAGGATGCGTTTTACCGGAATCTGGAATTCGGTACCGGCGGCCTGCGCGGCATCATGGGCGTCGGCACGAACCGCATGAACAAATACACCGTGGGCATGGCCACCCAGGGACTCGCCAATTATATCCGTTCGCATGTCCAGGGCGATGACCTTCGCGTCTGCATCTCGTTCGACAGCCGCAACAACAGCAAGGAATTCGCGCGCATCACGGCCGATGTGCTCAGCGCCAACGGCTTGCATGTATTCCTGTTCGATAACATCCGTCCCACCCCCGAACTCAGCTACGCCATCCGCGCCAAGGGAGCCGTAGCCGGTGTGATGGTGACCGCCTCGCACAACCCCAAGGAATACAACGGCTACAAGGTTTTCTGGTCCGATGGCGGACAGATCACCTCTCCGGTCGATAAGGATATCGTTGCCGAGGTGAACCGGATCACCGATCCGTCCCAGGTGAAATTCAAAGCCACCGACGAATGCGGCGAGATTGAAACCATGGGCAAAGAAATGGACGAGGCCTACCTGCGCGACATCCTGTCGCTCATGCTCTCGCCCGAGGCCTGTGCCGCCCATTCAGATATCAAATTCGTCTATACGCCCCTGCACGGCTGCGGCGTGCGCCTGGTGCCCGAATGCCTGAAACGGCTGGGCTTCACGAATGTGTACCACGTGCCCGCTCAGGATGTGAGCGACGGAAATTTTCCCACCGTGGTATCCCCGAATCCCGAGGAACCGGGTGCCCTGAAGATGGCCATCGAAGAGGCCGACCGTGTGGGCGCCGATATCGTCATGGCCACCGATCCGGATGCTGACCGCATGGGCATCGCCGTACGCGACAATGAAGGGAAGATGGTGCTGATGAACGGCAACCAGACCGCCGCGGTGATGACCTATTACATCCTCACCCGCTGGAAAGAATTGGGCAAGCTGGACAATACCAAATACATTGTCAAGACCATCGTGACCACCGAAACGCTGGCCGAACTGGCTGCGGCCTTCGGGATCAAGTGCTACAACGTCCTCACGGGCTTCAAGTATATTGCCGAAATCGTCAAGCAGAACGAAGGGAAGGGCGAGTTCATTTGCGGCGGTGAAGAGAGTTACGGTTTCAACGTGGGCGAGTTCGTCCGCGACAAGGATGCCCAGGTGGCCTGCTCCATCCTGGCCGAATGCGCGGCCTGGGCCAAGGGCCAGGGCCTGACCATCTATCAGCTCATGCAGAAGGTCTATGCCGAATTCGGCTACCGCAGGGAAGCCCTCAAGTACCTCGTGCGCAAGGGCAAGACCGGCGTGGAGGAGATTGCCGCCATGATGTCCGGCCTGCGTGCCAATCCGCCGGCAGACCTGGCCGGTTCCAAGGTGGTGAAAGTGGTCGATTACCTGGAGCCTGAAAAGACGGGCCTCCCGAAGAGCAACGTCCTGCAGTTCTTCAGCGAGGCGGGCGATGTGGTATCGGTCCGTCCTTCGGGTACCGAACCCAAGATCAAATTCTACTTCGGTGCCGCCGGCGCCGATGCGGATGCCAAAGTGGCATTATTGGAAAAACAATTCATTCAATAGAATATGTATTATTTTGAACAGACCTTCCGCTGGTACGGGCCCAAGGACCCGGTCAGTCTGATGGATATCCGCCAGGCCGGATGCACGGGCGTCATCACCGCCCTTCACCATATTCCCAACGGGGAAGTATGGACGGTTGAGGAAATCATGAAACGCAAAAATGAGGTGGAAGCCGCCGGCCTTCGCTGGAGCGGTGTGGAGAGCGTGCCCGTCCATGAGCATATCAAAACGCAGGAAGGCAACTTCCAGCGCTACATCGACAACTACAAACAAAGCCTGCGCAACCTCGGCGCGTGCGGCATCGACATGGTTACCTATAACTTCATGCCGGTACTGGACTGGACGCGCACGAACCTGGAATACCGCTGCCCGGACGGCAGTACGGCCCTTCGGTTCGAGCGGGCGGCCTTCATCGCCTTCGACCTCTTCCTGCTGAAGCGGCCCGGTGCCGAGAAAGAATACACGGCGGCCGAGATCGAAAAGGCAAAGGCGCGCTTTGCGCAGATGACCGATGAGGACAAGAAGGTGCTCGTGCGCAACATGATCGCCGGTCTTCCCGGCTCGGAGGAAAGTTTCACGCTGGATCAGTTCCAGCACGAACTGGACCGCTACAAAGGCATTGATGCCGAGAAACTTCGCAGTCACCTGATTTACTTCCTGAAAGAAATCTGCCCGGTGGCCGACGAAGCCGGCGTCAAGCTGGTTATCCACCCGGACGATCCGCCGTATCCCATCCTGGGCCTGCCGCGCATCATGAGCACCGCCGAGGATTTCCAGAAACTGATCGACGCGGTTCCCAATGCCAGCAACGGTCTGTGCTTCTGCACCGGTTCCCTGGGCGTACGGGCCGATAATGACCTGGTTTCCATGATGAAACGTTTCGGCAACCGCATCAACTTCGTGCATCTGCGCACCACCAAGCGTGATGAGGAAGGCAATTTCTACGAGGCCTACAACTTCCAGGGCGATGTGGATATCTACGGCGTGATGCGGGCCCTTCTGGAGGTCCAGCAGGAACGTGGATGCTCCATCCCGCTGCGTCCGGACCACGGTCACCAGATGATCGACGACCTCAAGAAAAAGACCAACCCCGGGTACTCCTGCATCGGCCGCCTGCGTGGCCTGGCAGAACTTCGTGGTTTGGAAATCGGCATTGCTAAATCTTTGTTCGAATGAGAAAAGTTTTGATTGCCAGTGCTCTTGCGCTGGCTTTTTCCGTAGTAGCCGGAGCTCAGGTGCGCTTCAGCCCCTTGTTTACAGACAACATGGTTCTTCCGCGCGACGCCCAGGTCCCCGTCTGGGGCTGGGCCGATGCCGGCAAAACCGTCAAGGTGACTACTTCCTGGGACGGCAAGACCTACGAGGCCCTGGCCGGACAGGACGGAAAATGGTCCGTAACGGTCGCCACGCCCGGTGCCGGCGGCCCCTACAGCCTGCGGTTCGATACCGGTAAGAAAAAGCACGTCAAGGTGTTGGACAACATCCTTTGTGGCGATGTCTGGCTCTGTAGCGGCCAGTCCAACATGGAGATGCCCGTCCACGGATGGGGGAGCGTGTACCGCTATGAGGAGGAGTTGGCCGAGTCCAACAACTACCCGAACATCCGCCTGCTGAACGTCATCCGCACTTTCAACACCCGGGAGGCCGATACCTTCGAGGCGGAAGCCGGCGGCTGGACGGTGTGCTCGGAAAAGACCCTCCCGTTGTTCTCGGCCTGCGGTTATTTCTTCGGCCGCGCCCTGCATCAGGACCTGAACATCCCCATCGGCCTCATCAATTCCTCCTACGGCGGAACCAACATCGAGGCGTGGATCAGCACGGGTGTGCTGGAAGATCTCGCCAGTGCGAAACATGCTCTCCATCAGGGCCAGAACGCGGTTTCGGCCGATTCGGTTGAAACCGTCAAACGCCTCTGGCTGCAACAGATTATCGCAGCCGACCGCGGTATGGACGGCGGGAAGCCCCGCTGGACTGCGACCGACTTTGACGATTCCGAATGGAAAGAGCTGGTGGTCCCCGGTGACGTGAGCCATTTCGAAGGTCTTGGCGGTTGGGATGGCGTCGTGTGGCTGCGCAAAGAGGTGGAGATCCCGGCTGCCTGGGCGGGCAAGCCGGTTACCCTGGACCTGGGCGCCATCGACGACGATGACGACACCTATTTCAATGGCGTCAAAGTGGGCTCTACAGAAGGATACACCCTCCAGCGCTCCTATTCCGTGCCCGCCAAATGCGTGAAACCGGGCCGCGCGGTGGTGACCGTCCGCCTCATCGACCGGCGCTACAATGCCGGCATCATGGGCGAGCCGGAACGCATCTGCGTGCGCTGCGGGGACGATAAAATCGTCCTGAGCGGCAACTGGAAATACAAGATCGGCAGTTCCTCGGAGGATGCCACCGTCCCGTCCGCAACCAGTTTCCGGGTCGATTTCCCGCACCTGCTGTACAACGCGATGATCCACCCGCTGGTACCGTTCCCCATCAAGGGCGCCATCTGGTATCAGGGCGAAAACAACTCCTACGCGGGCTATATGTACCGCGAAACCATGCCGCTGCTGATCCGTGACTGGCGCGACAGGTGGGGCTATGATTTCCCGTTCTATATGGTGCAACTGACCAACTTCCGCAAGGCCCAAAGCCGTCCCGGCGAGTATTCCGAATGGTCCGATGTCCGTGAGGCACAGGACCTTACGGCGCGGATTGTACCGGGTGCCGGCATGGCGGTCATCCTGGATATCGGCGATGCCAAAGATATCCATCCCCGCAACAAGCAGGAAGTGGGACGGCGGCTGAGCCTGCTGGCCCGCAAATATGCCTATGGCGAAGACCTGGTGGCCGACAGCCCTTGTTATGACGGCTACACCCTCGAAGGAAACACCGTGCGCATCCGCATGAAAAATGTGGGCGGCGGTCTGAAAACATCGGACGGAGCGGCCGTGAAAGGCTTCGAGATTGCCGGCGGAGACCATGTCTTCCATTTCGCACAGGCCCGCATCGAGGGCGATACCCTTGTGGTCTGGTGCGAGGATGTGAAATACCCCCAGGCGGTACGCTATGCCTGGGCCGATAACCCGGTGTGCAACCTGGTGGGCGGAACCGGCCTGCCGGTGGGCACCTTCCGGACCGATGTATGGCCCGGACCTACCTTTGGAAAAGTAACTGGATATTGATATGAAAAAATGGATTGTCTTTGCGCTGGCCCTGCTGGCGCTGGTTTCTTGCAAGGAAACGGTCATCACCGTGATGACGTATAACATCTATGGCGCGCGTGGCCTGTACAAGGCCGAGGATTACGACGCCCTGGCCGAAGTAATCAATGCGCAGCAGCCCGATTTCTGCGTGCTGAACGAGGTGGATTCCTGCACCTGGCGTTCGCGCGGAACCCTTAATTATGAGGAACTTGCGAAGCGTACCGGCATGAATGCCGCCTTTGCTCCGGCCTTCTATTTCGACGAGACCTGCCCCTACAATGTGCCCCATGGCGGCGCCTACGGCAATGCCGTCCTGTGCAAACATCCCGTTACCGACCAGCTGCACGTGCTGCTGCCCTGCGATCCGAACCAGGATCCCAAGGGTGGGGAAGTGCGCTCGGCCTGCTTCCTGAAGACGGAAGTGAACGGCTTTGTGTTCTGGATGGGCGGTTCGCACCTGGACTACCGGGAGGACGAATCCAGCCGCATCTGGCAGGCCAATATCCTGCGGGATTACATTGCCAAAATGGATGGCCACATCTTCTTTGCAGGCGACATGAACGCCGAGCCGGATTCCAAGACCATGGCTACCTTCAGCGAATATATGCAGCTGAACTACCGTGACATGGACCAGAAAACCTGGCCCTCCGACTTCGTAAAAGATCCGCCTCACCGCGTGCTGATTGATTACATCATGTACCGCAAGCCGGACAAGCACATCAAGTGCCTGAGCTACGAGGTCATCAACAACAATGCTTCGGACCACTGCGCCGTCGTGGCCAAATTCCGCGTGAAATAACCGCCCCTCCGGGCTGTAGAATGAAAAAGTATTCAATACAGGAAGTCGGTCAATTGTCCCTTCGGGAGAAGGTGGGGCAGTTGTTCAACGTGCGGGTCGAGTCGCTCGTTCCGGGCGTAGAAGGCAGCGTGACGGAAGGATCGGACGCGATGACGGACTTCTTCCGGCAATATCCCTGCGGGGGTGTGACCCTGTTCGGCGCCAACATTACCGGGCCGGAACAGATAGCCGCTTTCACGGATTATCTGCACGGTTTGGGTAATTATCCCTGGATCTTTGTCGATGAGGAAGGCGGACGCGTAGCCCGGGTGGGCCAGAATACGCACTTCCAGCTGCCGCGCATCGGAACGATGGCCTCGATCGGTGCCACGGGGGACCCGGAAAAAGCCCGCGAGGCCGGCCGGATCTTTGGTGAATATCTGCTCGGAATGGGCTTCGATGTGGATCTGGCGCCCGTGTGCGACGTGATTACCAATCCGGAAAATACCGTCATCAGCGACCGGGCATTCGGCACGACGCCGGAGCGGGTTGCCCTGATGGCACCGGCCTTCCTGCAAGGACTGCGGGAGCAGAAGATGGAAGGTTGCCTGAAACATTTCCCCGGTCACGGGAACACCTCCACCGATTCGCACGTCGGCTATTCCGAATCCCTCAAAACCTGGGAGGAACTCGACATCTGCGAGATGATTCCTTTCCGGGCGGGAATTGCCGCCGGGGCGAAAATGATCATGACGGCACATGTCTGTCTGCCGAATGTGACGGGCGACAAGGTCCCCGCCACAATCTCGCGGATGATCCTGACCGATATCCTCCGCGGCCGGCTGGGCTACCGCGGCCTCATCCTCACCGACAGCCTGGAAATGGGCGCCATTTCGCAGTACTATTCCAAGGAGGAAGCGGTGCTGATGGCCCTGGAGGCGGGTGTGGATGTCCTGCTTACCCCGTTGGATTACGCGAAGGCCTTCGACGCCGTGATGGAGGCGGTGGAAAGCGGCCGCATCACCATGGAAATGGTCGATGACCGCGTAAGCCGCATCCTGGCCTTGAAAAAAGAATTGCTACAGAAGCGCGGACAATTGCTTATATAAGATGAAAAAACTGACTGTTTGGGGATTGCTGCTCTTATCCCTTGCGGCCGCTTGTACGAAGGATCCGGGTCCGGAGAATCCCGTAGAGCCGAAAAAATATGCGTTAAAGGAACTCGCCCAGATGACGCTTCGCGAAAAAGTGGGGCAGTTGTTCAATGTGCGGGTCGAGTCGCTCGTCCCGGGCGCGAGCGGCAGTGTGACGGGCGGATCGGAAGCGCTGACAGACTTCTTCCGGAAGTATCCCTGCGGAGGTGTTACCCTGTTCGCGGCCAACATCACCTATCCTTATCAGACGACCGTATTTACCGAGTATCTGCACGGGTTGGACAATTATCCGCTGATTTGCGTGGACGAGGAAGGAGGCCGTGTGGCCCGAATCGGAAGGAATGGAAACTTCCCGGTTACCCGGGTGGGGACCATGGCGTCTGTCGGTGCCACGGGCGATCCGCAGAAAGCGAGGGAGGCCGGGAGCACCATCGGGGAATACCTGTGCCGCTATGGCTTCGACATGGACCTGGCGCCGGTGAGCGATGTGAATACCAATCCGAACAACGTGGTGATTGGCGACCGGGCTTTCGGGTCCTCGCCGGAACTGGTGGGTTCGATGGTGGAGGCTTTCATGGGTGGGCTGAAGCAGCAGAAGGTGGAAGGCTGCCTGAAGCATTTCCCGGGTCACGGGGACACTTCGACCGATTCGCATTACGGCTATGCCGAATCGCTCAAAACGTGGGAGGAACTGTCCGGATGTGAGATGATTCCTTTCCGGGCGGGGATTTCCGCCGGGGCGAAAATGATCATGACGGCACATGTCTGTCTGCCGAACGTAACGGGCTCCAGCACCCCTTCAACCTTGTCACCGATGGTACTGACCGATATCCTCCGCGGCCGGCTTGGCTACAAGGGTGTCATCATTACCGACAGCATGGAAATGGGTGCCATCACCCAGCAGTACACCAACGAGGAAGCGACGCTGCTCGCCCTGGAAGCGGGGGTAGATATCCTGCTCACGCCGCAGGATTATCCGAAGGCCTTTGACGCCGTCATGAAAGCGGTGGAAGACAAGCGCATTTCGGTCCAGATGATTGATGAACGGGTAAGCCGCATCCTGGCCCTGAAGAAAGAGCTCCTGCTCTCGCGGGGACTGCTGAAGCAATAGAAAAGAAAAAACCGTCTGACGCAAGCCAGACGGTTTTTTAAGTGACGCCTACAGGACTCAAACCTGTAACCTTTTGATCCGTAGTCAAATGCTCTATTCAATTGAGCTAAGGCGCCGGATTGGCTTATGCAGCCAGATTAGTCTTCTTTCTTTCCGGTGAACTTCTTCTCCCTGATGCGGGCTTTCTTGCCAGCCAGGTCGCGGAGGTAGAAGATGCGGGCCCTGCGGACTTTACCGACTTTGTTCACCTCGATGGAGTCGATAGCGGGGGACTCGTAAGGGAAAATTCTTTCCACACCGATGCCGCTGGAAACTTTGCGGATGGTAAAGGTCCTGGTGAACGGGGTGCTGCCCTTGATCTGGATCACGACACCTCTGAACTTCTGGAGCCTTTCCTTGTCACCTTCTTTGATGCGGAGGGTCACCGTGATGGTGTCACCGGCCTTGAAGGCGGGGTACTGAGCCACTTTCTCGTTGGCGAAAGACTGCTCTACTAATTTAATAAAATCCATTTCTAAATCTTCCTGTTTGCGCAACTTTACGTCTTATTCCCATCCGGTCGCGTAAGAGGTTGCTTGAATTTGGGACTGCAAATTTAGGCAATCTTTTCTTTTCTGCAAACTTTTTTAGAAAATATTTTTCTCTTTATCGAAAAGGGCCCGGTCGTCCCGGCTCAAGTCGGGGGTAAACGACCGGCTGCCTTTCATGTTTTCAATGGCCTCGCGCTCGTCCCGGGACAGCTTCCGCGGTATCCATACCAGGATTTTTACGTACAGGTCGCCGGTTCCCGAGCCATAACCATTCACCGAAGGAAGTCCCTTTCCGCGCAGTTTGATCACGGTGCCGGATTGCGTACCGGCCTCCAGGTGTACCTTGTAGTTCCCATCCAGGCAGGGGACCGAGATATCGGTACCCAGCATGGCATCGGTCACGGAAATGACGGTGCTGTAGAAGAGGTTGTTGCCGTCGCGTCTGAGGTTGTTGTGCGGGACTTCCTCGATGACCACCAGCAGGTCGCCGTTCACGCCGCCGTGGGGGGCTGCATGGCCTTCGCCGCGGCCCTGGCGCTGCCGCTAATCGAGGTGCTCGCCCAGTCCTTCGACGGCGGCCTCACTGCTGCGGCTTCAAACTACTCAGG
>ONIQ01000067.1 GCA_900317925.1 uncultured Bacteroidales bacterium
AGATAGATGCCGTCGGGATCCAGGAGGCTGCGGAGCGAAAAAGTGGCCACGATGGTTCCGGCATGGAAGAGGGTGTCCACGGGGGCAAATCTTCCGTCGGGGTCGATGTAAGGATGTTTGTCCAGGACTGTCACATCCTTGGCCACCAGGGCGTTGAAGGGTTTCAGTTTCAAGGACTCGAAGGTAATGGTTCCGTCCATTTTCTGTTCCAGCTTCTCCACCGCTTTCCGGGCGATGTAGGTCTGGAACGAGGGGATCTGCATCGCAACCAGCAGGGTGGCGACCAGAACCAGCAACAGGGCCAGCAGGAAACGGAATATCTTCAAGGCCGTATTCATCTAATCTACAAAAATAATAATTTTCTTCTTATCTTTGTACCTTGAAAGAAGTTTAATATGGCAGATATAATTTTGGGAATCGAATCTTCGTGTGACGACACGTCCGCAGCCGTCCTGAAAGACCGTGTCCTGTTGTCCAATGTCATCGCATCGCAACAGGTTCACAAGGATTACGGCGGCGTGGTTCCCGAACTGGCCTCCAGGGCCCATGAAGTGAATATCGTCCCGGTCGTGAGCCGGGCCCTCGAACTGGCCGGCGTCAAGCCGGAAGACCTTACCGCCATCGCCTTTACCCGTGGTCCGGGCCTGCTGGGCTCCCTGCTGGTGGGCACTTCTTTCGCCAAGGCCCTGGGACTCGCGCTGGACATCCCCATCATCATGGTCAACCATCTCCAGGGACATATCCTGGCCAATTTTGTCCGCCAGCCGGACAAACCGGTCCGCGAACCTTCGTTCCCGTATCTGTGCCTGCTGGTTTCCGGCGGAAACTCCCAGATTGTGCGGGTGGATGACCCCCTGCACTTTGAAATCCTGGGACAGACCATCGATGATGCGGTGGGAGAAGCCTTCGATAAATGTGCGAAAATGATGGGTCTGGGTTATCCCGGCGGCCCCATCATCGACAAACTGGCGCAGCAGGGAGATCCGGACCGCTTCCATTTTGCCAAACCCAACATTCCCGGCCTGGATTACAGTTTCAGCGGCATCAAGACATCGCTCCTGTATTTTGTTCGGGACGAGATGGCGAAGGATCCCCAGTTCATGGAAAAGAACAAGGAAGACATCTGTGCGAGTTTTCAGAAGGCCCTTATCGATATCCTGATGAAAAAACTCGTCCTGGCTGCCCGGCAGACGGGTATCCGGGATGTTACCATCGGCGGCGGTGTTTCGGCTAACAGCGGCCTGCGCAGGGCCATCGAAGCCGAAGGCCGCAAACGGGGGTGGAACACCTTCCTGCCGGAATTCAAGTTCACCACGGACAATGCCGCCATGATAGCCGTCGCCGGTTATTTCCACTATCGCTCCGGAGAGCGGACCCCCTTGGACGTGGCGCCGGTTTCAAGAATTGCAGATTATTGATTATGAGAGAGTTTGAACTCACCTGCCGCATCGGCCGCGAACTGCGCGAAGACGATGTCCGCAAAGTGGCCGCCCGCGAATTGCGCCTGCGTCCGAATGCCGTTATCAACGTGGTGGATCCCACCAAATCTTTCCAGCCTACCTATCCCGGTGCGGCGGCAACCTGCGTGATTGCCCATCGGTCGGTCGATGCCCGGGGAGATGTGGTGTACCGCTATAAAATCCAGGCCTTCCTCGCCGAAGAAAACTGGAAGCCCTATTCGCTCCCGGAATACCGCGACGTGCATGATGCGGAACCGGTCATCGTCATCGGTGCAGGGCCTGCAGGGCTGTTCGCGGCGTTGAAGCTTCTGACGCTGGGCAAACGTCCGGTAATTCTGGAGCGGGGCAAGGATGTCCATGCCCGCAAGGGTGATATGGCCAAGCTTTCCCGCGAAGGCAAGGTGAATCCCGATTCCAATTATTGTTATGGAGAGGGGGGAGCCGGTGCTTTCTCGGACGGCAAGCTCTATACCCGTTCTACCAAGCGGGGCGATGTGCGCGAAGTCCTCTATCAACTGGTGGCCTTCGGTGCCAATCCGCAGATCCTGGTCGACAGCCATCCCCATGTGGGAACGGATAAACTCCCCAGGGTTGTGGAAAACATCCGCCGCTGCATCGAATCCCATGGCGGCTCGTATCATTTCAATACGCGCGTAACCGATATTTCCCGCGACGCTGACGGTGTTTTTACTGTAACAGCCGCGACGGGCGAGACCTTCCGGTCGAAGGCGGTCATCCTGGCCACCGGCCATTCCGCCCGTGATATTTACGAGCTGTTCGATGCCAAAGGCTGGAGCCTGGAAGCCAAGGGCTTTGCCATGGGAGTACGGGTGGAACATCCCCAGTCCCTGATCAACCGGAGCCGCTACCACGGGCAGTGGGAACCGGGTATGCCGGCGGCGGAATACTCCTTTGCCGTCCAGGAAACCATGGAAACGGATCCCGACAGCCCGGAGCGGGGCGTCTTCTCTTTCTGTATGTGCCCGGGCGGCATCCTGGTCCCTTCGTCAACGGAAGACGGTGCTTTGGTGTTGAACGGTATGTCCAATTCGGCCCGTTCCTCCCAATGGGCCAACGCGGGCGTGGTGGTGCAGATCGAACCGGAAGATATTCCGGCTGAATATGCCTCGGACGGGGCCTTTGCGCTGATGAATTTCCAACGCGACGTAGAGCGCAGGATGTATGCGTATGTGGCATCCAAGGGTGCGGCCAATCCGCTGGCTGCCCCGGCCCAGCGCCTGGTGGATTTCTGCGAGGGGCAGGAGAGTGAGACCCTGCCGGAGACTTCCTATCATCCCGGCGTGGTGAGTGCACCCCTGCATGAACTGTTGCCGCCGATGATTGCAGAACGCCTCCAGAAAGCTTTCCCGGATGTGGAAAATGGCCGTGTACGCGGCTACTATACCAACGACGCCTTGCTGCTTGCCGTGGAGTCCCGCACCTCTTCTCCCATCCGGATTCCGCGCAACCCCAAGACCTTACAGGCCGATTCCGTGGAAGGGCTCTTCCCGTGCGGCGAAGGCGCCGGCTATGCTGGCGGCATCGTCTCCTCTGCCATCGACGGCATCAATTGCGCCGTCGCTGCCGCCGCACTCTAACCTTCCTGTCCTTTCCGCCTTTCAGTTCCGAAAAACCGCTATTTTTCGGAACTCGCACAACACCTTGCCCCCGACCTTCCATGCTAGTGGCCGTTTTCCTGGAAGGTCCTGCGTTTTTCCGGGGGACCTTCCATGCTAGGGGTCGTTTTCCTGGAAGGTCCTGCGTTTTTCCGGGGGACCTTCCATGCTAGAGGTCGTTTTCCTGGAAG
>ONIQ01000041.1 GCA_900317925.1 uncultured Bacteroidales bacterium
CCCGCGTCCGGACGGTACCACCCAGGCCCAGGCCATCAAGATTGCCTTGGAGGAATCCGGTTTCAATCCGGACAAGGACAACCTGTACATCAATGCCCACGGTACCGGAACGCGGCTGAACGACGCTGCCGAGACCAAGGCTTACAAAGTTGCCTTAGGCGACTTCGCTTACAAAGCCCACATCTCTTCCATCAAGTCCATGACCGGCCACATGTTCGGCGCCGCCGGTGCCGCAGAGGCCATCACCACCATTTTGACGCTCCGGGAAGGGATCGTTCCTCCCACCATCAACCTGGACACCCCGGATCCCGAGTGCGACCTGGACTACACACCGAACAAGGCGGTCAAAGCCAAGATTACCCTGGGTATTTCCGATTCGTTCGGTTTCGGCGGGCATGATGCTTGCGTAGCTTTCCGTAATTACAAAGACTAAAAGCCATGAACAAAGAAGAAATCAAACAGTTCCTCCCCCATCGTGAGCCCATGCTCCTGATTGAGGAAGCCTATGTTGACGAAAATGGCAAAGGCCACTCCAAATACACCATCAAGGAGGACGAATTCTTCACCCGGGGCCACTTTCCCGGCAACCCTGTCGTTCCGGGAGTCATCCAGTGTGAGATCATGGCCCAGAGCTGTGCCATCCTGGTGAAGGATGAAATCCCGGGCAACATGACCCTGTATGCCGGCCTGGACAAGGTGCGTTTTAAAACGCCCGTCAAGCCCGGCGATGTATGCGAGGTCACCTGCCAGCTCACGGACCGAAGGGACAGCGCCACCGGCAAGCTTTTCTTCTGCACCGCCAAACTGGAGGTTAACGGGAAGCTCTGCTGCAAAGGCGAACTCACCTTTGCGCTGATTCCGCTGAACAAACAATAAACCCTCATATGAAAGAGTTTGTCAAAATGACACTGGCCGTCATGTGCGGCCTTTTTCTCATGGGAATCGTCGGGTTCTTCCTGTTGATTTCGGCCGTGGGTTCCCTGATTGCCGCAGCCGGCAGCAGTTCTTCCACCGTCGTCCTTCCCCGTGAAGGCGTCCTGGCAATGGACATGTCCAAGTATTCCTTCGTGGAAGTAGCCAACCCGAACACAGATTTCCAGGCGCTCCTGCAGGGACAGGAGATCATCACCCCCGTGTCTATCTGGTCGGCCGTCCAGGCCGTGCGCAAGGCGGCGCAAGATCCGGGTGTGAAGTTCCTCTACCTGAAACCGGACGGGATGTCCATCGGTCTGGCCCAGTTGCAGGAACTGCGCGCGGCACTGGAAGAGTTCCGCGCCAGCGGGAAGGCCGTCATCGCCTATACCGAAACGCCCACCACGGCCACATTATGGCTGTCTTCGGTGGCCGACAAGGTTTATTTGGATTCGTATTGCGGTACCGGCGGCATGGTCCACGGCCTGAGCACCCAGCTCATTTTTGTCAAGGATCTTTTGGATAAACTTGGCGTAAACGTTCAACTCATCCGCCATGGCAAATACAAGAGTGCCGGCGAAATGTTCATCCGCAACAGCGCATCTCCCGAGAATTTGGAGCAGAACCAGGCGCTGGTCAATTCCATGTGGAAAACCATCTCGACCGATATCGCCCAGGGGCGCGGCATCGAGACGGAGCAGCTGGACAAGGCCATCAGCGAGCTGAAACTTCAGTTCCCGGCCGATTTCCTGGCCCTCAACCTGGTGGACAGCCTTACCACCCGTGAGCAACTGAAACAGCGCCTGGCGGTGCTGTCCGGCAAAGAATCCTTCAGCGAGGTGAGCCTGATTCCGTTCGGCGACTACGTGCAGGCCAAGACCGGCAAGGACAACGGCTATCGCAAGATTGCCATCATCTATGCCGATGGCGAGATTGTCGAAGGCAAGGATCCCACCAACGTGGCCGGCAACCGCTTCGCCTCTCTCATCGCGAAGGTCCGGAACGATGCGTCCGTGGAGGCGGTGGTTTTCCGCGTGAACTCCCCCGGCGGTAGCGTGACCGCATCGGACAAGATCAAGAATGAGATCGATCTCCTGCGTGCCGAGAAACCGGTTATCGCCTCGTATGCGAACTATGCCGCTTCGGGTGGATACTGGATTTCCAACAGCTGCGACAAGATATTCTCCAACGCCACGACCCTCACCGGTTCCATCGGCGTGTTCGGGATGATTCCGGATCTGAGCAAGACGATGAAAAATATCGTCCACGTGAACATTACACCGGTTACCACGCACAAACATGGCGATATGTATTCCCTCATGCGTCCTTTCGACAAGGAGGAAACGGCCTATATGCAGGCTTCCATCGAGGACATCTACGACACCTTCGTCCACACGGTGGCTGAAGGCCGGGACCTGGTTCCCGAGTTCGTGGATTCCGTTGCACAGGGACGCGTCTGGAGTGGCAGCGACGCCCTCGGGATTGGTCTTGTGGATGAATTGGGTACCCTGACCGATGCGCTTAAGTTTGCCGCGGTGAAGGTGACCGGCGATTCCGACCTCAGTTCGTGGACCATTGCCGAGTATCCGGAACCGCGCACCACCCTTGAGATGGTCATGGAGGCCCTGGGTGAAATGACGCCTGATGAGGAGATGATCTTTGCCGGGACGCCGCTGGAGAAAACGGCCAAGCATGTGATGAACTGGGCCGACAGTTGGAAGAAGTCCCAGTATGGCGAATGGGCGTTTGCCCGGATGCCTTACGAGATGGTAATCCGATAAACCGTCCGCGTTTCGGACGTCACCTTTAATGCATCGTCGCCCCGTTCTCCGAGCAGGGCGGCGATTCTGCTTTCCTGCCAGTCGATTACGCGGGCGCGGCGCTTGTCGAGAAGGCTGTAGTGTAAGTCAACAAAGAGGTCGCTGAGTTTTTTGCGGCCGCGCATGCCCAACGGGACAAGCCAGTCACCGGCGCGCCAGGGGCGGACGATCAGAGGGAGCGGAAGTTTGCCGGCGTCCAGCAGAAGGATGCCTCGAGGTTGCTTCAGGTCTGTAATCTCCTCTCTATCAAGTATTTCCACTTTCACCCGTACTCCCCCGCAGTCGTAGGTTCCCGAATCCTTTATGCAGCAGGTACCCGTAAGCAGCTCGTCACAGGGAACGAGGGAATATGCTCCTCGCAACTTACGGGTACCTGCTCCAGCCGGCTCGGTCACCTGTTCGTCAGTGACCGGGTTCTCGTCGCAGGAAGCGAGGGAATATGCACCTCGAATCCGGTTACTGCCGGACGCGTACAGATGATTGGCGGAAGCGACCAACATACCGTTCCGCAAGGGGAAGGTCTTGCCGGAGAGGGATTCGCTGCTGTCGAGGGCGGCGGAAAGGTCGCTTATGACGGATTCGTTGACGCCGAAAGGCTGCAGGAGCGCATAGAGGACATAGTCGCGATGGGCCACGGTGCGGAGCGGATCGATCCGGATGCTTCCGTCGGCGGGGTCGATCAGCGTGGGACGGACCGATTCGAACCAACTATCGGCGATGTCCTGCAGCAAGCCGATGTGCCGCATGGCACGGTCGAGTGCGTCTCCGTACGAAGGATTCAGTTCCGAGAGGAGGGGCAGGAGCTCGTGTCGGATGCGGTTGCGACGAATGGTCGTGTCGCGGTTGCTGCCATCTTCGCGCCAGGTGGCGCCGATGGAACGCATATACGTTTCGATTTCCTGGCGGGTCATGCCCAGCAGCGGACGAAGCAAAGGGATGTCGGTTCCGGGAATGACCGATTGTCCCTGCATGCCGCGCAGTCCCCTCCCCCCGCTGGAACGCATGAGGTTCAGCAGGAAGGTTTCGCGCCGGTCATCGGCCTGATGCGCGACGGCTACGCCAGCAAAACCTTCGGTGCGGCAAAGGTCGGCGAACCAGCCGTAACGCAGTTCCCGGGCGGCCATTTCCAGGCTGATGCCCTGCTCGGCGGCATAGGCGGCCGTGTCGAAGTCCTTGGAATAAAAAGCGATGCCGTGCCGCCGGGCCCAGTTGGCCACAAAATCGGCATCGGCGTCGGAATCGGCTCCCCGAAGATGGAAATTACAGTGTGCAACCGCAAAATCCTGCCCGGACCGGACGGATTTTTCGGCCAGACACATCGAATCGATGCCGCCGCTAACCGCCAGCAGGATCCGCTCCATGGTTATTTTTTCTTCGAGGCGAAGGTGTACGTAAAGCCGAACTGGAGAGCATCGGAGAACTGGATGAGCCGCCGGCCATCCGGATGGTCTTCGTCCACGATGAGCACCGTATCATCATAGATGAGGTTGGTGGTTACGGTGAGCGTGAAGAACTTGTTCAGTTTCCACATGAAACGGTTGTCCCAGTTCACACGCAGGTTCTGCGGGTTGTGCAGATAGTTGGAGAAGATGATGAGCTGGGTGCTGGCGTCGAAGTTGTCGTTGATTTTCACCTTCGCATCGGCCTTCAACTGGGCACCGAATTCGAATCGGGCCGCACGATAATAGGACGGCAGAAGCGGTTCGGGCGCATCCTCATACTTGGACTTGAGTTCCATACCGTAGTTCTTGCGAAGTTCCTCGTCGGCCACCACGGTAAGACCGCTGGTGATTGGCGCGAAGTTCACCGTGAGCCAGTTATTCGGGACCCAGTCCATACCAAGACCCAGGGTGATGTAGGCGGGCGAGAAGAAGCCGGACTTCAGGACACGGGCATCCTTCCAGTCCTGCTGGGTAGCATCCGCCACAGAGGGCGTCTTGTACACATATCCATTCGAGAACTGGTTCAGGAAGGTAAAAGAAGCCGTGTAATTCAAGGTCTTGGTGGCCTTGTACCCCCAGGTACTTTCCAGAAGGATGCGGTCTTTGGTCTTCTGGATCAAAGGCTTATCCTCGGAATACATGATACCGTAATCCAGCTGCAGGCGATTTTTCCAACTGATGTTGTCCCGGGTGTAATTGGCGTTGGCATCTACATATGCGGTCATCGCATAGTTATTATTACCACCCTTCGCCCAGTTCCAGAAGGCACTTTGGCCGAAATTGAACTGGGTCATGACGGAATGATCCCAATAGACGGGTTTTGCAACGGGAGCTTCCACCTTCGGAGCCTCCTCCAGCGCCTTGGCCGCCTCGGCCGCCGCTTTCTGGGCATCGATCTGGGCCGTTGCAGAGAAGCAGACAGCCAGGGATACCATCAGGAAAAACAATCTTTTCATACGCCTACCTATATATTAATAAGAGATGGCGAACACGACGCGCTGCTTCGAAGGTTTTCCGGAATAAATATCCACGCCTTCTTCCTCGCATACGAAGGAATCCTCGGGGATGCAGCGAATGGTCGCCTTGGTTTCGTCTTTGATTTTCTGTTCGGTTTCGGCCGTGCCATCCCAATGGCAAAGCAGGAACTTCCCGTTCTGAATCTTTTCCTTGAACTCCTCCCAATTGTCGCATTTCTCGACATTGGCCTGGCGGAAGTCGTAGGCTTTCCGGTAGATATTGGCCTGGATGTCATCCAGCAGCTTGCAGATGTGGGCATCGAGCCCGTCCAGCGACATGGTTTCTTTCTCCAGGGTGTCGCGCCGGTGTACCTCAACCGTACCGGCAGCGAGGTCGCGCGGTCCCATGGCCAGCCGCACCGGAACGCCCTTGAGTTCCCATTCGGCGAACTTGAAGCCGGGACGCAGGGTGTCGCGGTCGTCGATCTTCACGCTCTTGCCCAGGGCCTCAAGGCTCTTCTTTACCTCCTCCATTTTCTCCAGGATGGCATTGCGCTCTTCTTCCGATTTATAGATCGGAACCATCACCACATGGATCGGGGCGAGAGCCGGGGGCAGGACCAGGCCGTTGTCGTCTCCGTGGGCCATGATCAGCGCGCCCATCAGACGGGTCGAAACGCCCCAGGACGTAGCCCAGACGTATTCCTGCTTGCCTTCCTTGTTGGTGAACTGGACGTCGAAGGACTTGGCGAAGTTCTGGCCCAGGAAGTGGGAGGTACCGGCCTGCAGGGCCTTGCCGTCCTGCATCATGGCCTCGATGGTGAGGGTATCCAGGGCACCGGCAAAACGCTCGTTCGGACTCTTGTGTCCCACGATGACCGGAAGAGCCAGGTAGTTGCGGGCAAAGTTGGCATAGACCTGGACCATGCGCCAGGCTTCTTCCTGGGCTTCCTGTGCGGTGGCATGGGCCGTATGGCCTTCCTGCCAGAGGAATTCGGCCGTACGGAGGAAGAGGCGGGTACGCATCTCCCAGCGCACGACGTTGGCCCACTGGTTGCACAGGATGGGCAGGTCGCGCCACGAAGTGATCCAATTCTTATAGGTACTCCAGATAATGGTCTCGGAAGTCGGGCGGACAATGAGTTCCTCCTCCAGTTTGGCCTCCGGATCTACGACGACGCCCTTTCCGTCGGGGTCGTTCATGAGGCGGTGATGGGTAACCACCGCGCACTCCTTGGCGAAACCCGCCACATGTTCGGCCTCGCGGCTGAAGAAAGATTTCGGGATGAAGAGCGGGAAGTATGCGTTCTGCACGCCTGTCGCCTTGAACATATCGTCCAGGATGCGCTGCATCTTTTCCCAGATTGCATATCCGTACGGCTTGATCACCATGCATCCGCGCACGGCGCTCTGTTCTGCCAGATCGGCTTTGACTACCAGATTGTTATACCATTGAGAATAATTCTCGGAACGCTTCGTAACCTCTTTTGCCATAACTATATTTGCGATTTTTCGAATTTATGCCTATCATTGCAGTACATTTGATTGTCTATTTGGTACAATCATTGTATTAGTGAGTACAAAGGTACGAAAATATATGAAAACTCGCACTATCTTGATCATTTCTGCGCTTGTGGCACTCACAGGGTGCGGCAATGCGGCACATTGGGGTAGTTCGTCCTCTTCCCAGAGGTTTGAGGACGGCATCTACCGCAAAGTCGAAACGGTTAACCGCGAGACCCGCGACTCGATCCGTTTCGAGACTGATGCGCTTGCGAGCAAGACCCGCGAAACGCAGCTCTACCTGAAGAAAGGTCAATCCGATACCATCTTCGTTCCGGAAAACAAAGCAGCACACATCGTGCTGCAAGACAATTACAACGCCCTTACGATTCCTACCGAGACCATTACCCTTTCCCCGTGGTACTATTCCACCACATGGGCTTACGGCATGTACCGGCCCTGGTACTACAGCGACTGGTATACCTGGCGCAGCTGGGATCCGTGGTTCTGGTCTTCCTGGTCCTGGAACCCCTGGTATTGGGATTCCTGGTATTGGGGATCCTGGCATTGGAACTCCTGGCACACCTGGGACCCCTGGTACTGGTCTTCCTGGTATTGGGATCCCTGGTACTCGCCCTGGCACTCCCCCTGGCACAGCTCCTTCTATTACGGCTGGCATTCCCCGTACTACCCTGGTTGGCATGGCGGCTGGTATGGCGGCTGGCATGGCGGATATGGCCGCCGGGACATCTCCTACGGACCGCGCAACCGCACCATGGGATACAGCCGTTCAGCAGCCTCCCGGGGTGGCGCATCGGTGAGCCATCGTCCGTACTCCCGCTCGGGCCGGCAGTCCATCAGCCGTTCGTCATCCACCCGGTCCTCCGACCGGCTCGCCCCGTCCGATGTATCGCGTTCTTCGCGCAGCAGTATCTCGCGTTCTTCGGCTTCCGGCACCAGCCGCAGCACCAGCGCTTCCCGCTCGGCGGCCGGCAGCGTCAGCCGCAGCACCAGTGCCTCCCGCAGCGGCGCAACGGCCGTGGCCCGTTCTTCCAGTAGCAGCATCAGCCGTTCTACCGGCAGCACCTCCCGATCCTCGGTCTCCGGCACCAGCCGCGGTAGCAGCGCTTCCCGCTCGACGGGCAGCAGTGTCAGCCGTTCCACCGGCAGTTACAGCCGTTCTACCGGCAATGCCTCCTCTTCGGCTGTCCGTCCGTCCCGTAGCGGTAGCAGCAGTTCATCCGGAAGCTACTCCCGCAGCAGTTCCGCGAGCGGTTATTCCCGCAGCAGCAGTTCTTCAAGCGGATACTCCCGCAGCAGCTCTTCAAGCGGATATTCCCGTGGCAGTTCTTCCGGCAGCTACTCCCGCAGCTCCTCGGGCGGTTATTCCGGCGGTGGTGGCGGTGGCTATTCGGGCGGATCGTCCCGCGGTGGCGGCGGTTATTCCAGCAGCGGCAGTGGTGGACACAGCCGCAGGTAACCTTTCTAAACACGTATGATTATGAAAAAATTATGTACGCTAATTCTTCTGGCGGCCAGCGCCTCCGGCCTGTATGCACAGGGTCTGTTCGAAGCCATGACATTCAGCCAGAACACCTACTATGGAACAGCCCGTTCCATGGCCCTGGGGAACGCCATGACCGCCGTGGGCGGTGACCTCGGCTCCATCGTGATCAATCCGGCCGGTTCTGCCGTCAGTTCTTATTCGCAGTTTACCCTTTCCCCGTCGCTCAGCATCTCAAGCTCCAAAGCCGGTTATGCAGCCATCGCCGGAACGGATCCGTACAGCGGCGAGGAAACCTCGCGCTATACCCGCTTTTTCATGCCGAACATCGGCCTGAATCTGCGGTACGATACCGGACAGAAATACGGTCTCAAGAGCATGTCTTTCGGGATCGTCGCCAACGGCACCAACAATTATACCACCCGGATGACTGCCGGCGGCGTAAACAATGCCACCACTTACTCCGGAGCCCTCGCCTGGGATGCCACGGAGGGAGGTTACGCCCCGAGTGTCCTCAACAACCGGGATTCCTACGATCGGCACAGTGCCCCCTGGGCGATGATCAACGGCTATCGTGGCGGTCTCATCGGTGACCTGTCGCAGAACCAGTATATCGGTTCTGCCGAAGTGATCTATCCCAATGGCGATATCTCCATCGGAGGTCCCATAGACCAATCCTATGGCACCCAGTCCTATGGTTCCAAATACGAAATTGATTTCAACTGGGGCTTTAACGTAGATGACCAGTGGTTCTTCGGCGTGAACGTCGGCATCCAGGGCCTGAACTATCAGTACGATGAATTCCTCAAGGAATTTGCCCGGGATCCGTCCCAGTTCCCGATTGAGGTGGATGGGGTCCAGGCCAATTTCCACAACCTGCGCTACCGCTACTCCTACAATGCCAGCGGTACCGGTATCAACGCCAAATTCGGTGTGCTCTATGCGCCCGGAAACGGACTACGCGTGGGCGCCGCCATCCAGACGCCGACGGCCCTGACCATCCGTGAAAGATGGCAATACGCGGCCGACACGCATTTCTCCAGCAGTTCCCTGGACTGCAACGAAATCTCTCCCGAAGGCCGCTATGACTATAATTTCCGAGCACCCTACCATGTGAATGCCGGTGTGGCCTACACCTTCGAGAATATCGCCCTGCTGAGCGTTGATTATGAGATGTGCGACTATTCCACCATGCGCTTTTACAGCCGTGACGGATACGATGATGACTTTACCGATGCCAACAACGACATCCGCGACCTGGCCGGTATTTCCCACATGCTCCGGGCCGGCGTGGAACTGAAACCTGTTCCCGAATTCGCCATCCGAACCGGATACAATCTTACGGTCCTTCCGGAATCCTACTACGATGACCTGCGTGTCAAGCATACCGATAACTATCTTACGCATGTTGTCTCCTTCGGCCTGGGCTACTCCTCGCCGGGTTCCTTCTTCGCCGATATCGCAGCGCGGTATGCCTTCTACCCCAAAGAGTATTTCCGTCCGTACGGAGACTATCTCTTTGACGGTAATACCGTAAAAACAGCCTCCCCCGAGATCGAGAACACCCGATCGCTGTTGAATCTCGTCCTTACGCTGGGATTCCGCTTTTAGCGGCGTCTAAGATACAACATACTGTCCGGACCTTCGTTGAACAACAGGTCCATTACGGACAGGTTCGGCTGAAAGCCGTATTTTTGGGCAAAGACCTGGAAATACGGCTTTTCAAGTCCCCAATCTTGCAAAAGGGTATCGGGGCGTTTGGGATGGATGCGTTCACGGAAATCCTCCCCAAACGAAGCATCGCCCGGCATGACATAGTGCGGAGTCAGGCGGACATCGGCCGGGATGCCGATCTTATTCAGGAAAAACCGCAGCAAAGCCGTATTCAGTTCCAACAGGGTTTCGAACTTGGACGCCAGAATCGCCGCCATCTCATCACAATAATATAGGTAAAAGGCCGATGAGCAATAGGCGGCATCGATGGCACGGAGCGTCCGGGTCACCCAAGGGGTGGAATAATCGACCCGTACCTGTCCCACCGGGACCTTACCCCCGCCTGCATGGACCACCGGGACACGAAGGTCCTCCGTCCCCGCAGCCGATGCAATCCGGCAGCGGTTCCGCCAGGTCTGCTTGATGTAATGCTCACCGGAATCGATCCATACGCACGAAGGCTTTACACCGTCATCGGACAGGATAAAGCCTTCTGCAATGGCCGCCACATAAGAAAGCGGCGGGAAATATGCCGTAGAAAAGAGCACCGGACGCTAGTCGATATCGCCCTTGGTCCCTTTCTCGCTGGCGCGGATGATGCCGCGCTTGGAATTCTTGATAAACGAGAGGATGGTATCCCGTTCCTCGGACTGAGGGAAGCCGGCTTCTACGCGGGAGCAGCCGTCGGAGATGTTGTATCCCTGGAAATAAATGGTATCGTAAATGTCCTTGATGTTGCGGATTACCTCGGGAGTGAAACCGCGACGACGGAGACCGACGATGTTCACACCGCAGTAGCAGATGGGATCGCGGCCGCACAGAACGTACGGAGGGATATCCTTGTTGATCTTGGAAGCGCCGCCCACCATGGCATGCGTACCGATCTTGGAGAACTGATGGGCCATGGAGCCACCGCCCAGGATAGCCCAGTCGTCCACATCCGTTTCACCGGCCACGCCCACATAACTTACCAGGATGCAGTGGCTGCCGATATTGCAGTCATGCGCCACATGGACATAGGACATCAGGAGGGTGTTGCTGCCGATCCGGGTCACGCCCTTCTTGCTGGCGGCCGTACCGCGATTGATGGTAGCGCACTCGCGGATGGTCACATTGTCCCCGATTTCCACATAGGTCTCTTCTCCCTCGAATTTCAGGTCCTGCGGGATGGCACCCACAACCGCACCCGGATAAACCGAGCAGTTCTTGCCCATTTTCACGTATTCGAAAATCGTGGCATGCGGGAAAATCTTGCAGCCGTCGCCAATCTCGACATTGTTGTCGATGAAAGCGTACGGTCCAACCTCTACATTGTCGCCCAGTTTTGCGGTCGGGCTCACCGTTGCAAGCGGAGAAATCTTATTCATATCCTCTTTATTTCTTTAAGGCTTCCCGGACGGCTTTCGCTGCCACCGTATTGATTCCGTGACCCGGCTTGTATCCGGTCACGACGGCGTTCAGGTAACCTCCGGCCAGGCGCAGGTCACCCATCATATCCAGCAACTTATGCCGGCCGCACTCGTTGGGGAAATGCAGGACGACATTGTTCAGGTAGCCATTCTCATTGATTTTCAGCTTCGGTTTTCCAAACAGGGCCGACATCTTTTCCAGGCTCTCTTCCGGGACGGGATGTTCGGCCAGGACGAGGGCGTTGTCCACATCGCCGCCCTTGATAAGGTTATTGGCGAAAAGGAACTCGATCTCATGGAAAAACACGAAAGTGCGGCAGGGAGCGATTTCAGCAGCATAATCCAGCGAGAAATCCCAATGGGCCTGCTGCACGCCCAGCACGCGGGAGCCGAAGTCGATGGTCACATCGTAGGCGGGAGCGGGGGCCGGGGTCACTTTCACCCAGGAGCCGGTCTTCTCATCACGGACCTCCACCTCGTGGTCAAGGGTCAGGAAACGCCGGGGTGCCTCCTGCGGGACGATCCCCGCTTCGCGGAAAGCCACGGCATAGGGACGGGCGCTGCCGTCCAGGATCGGAACCTCCTCATTATCCAGTTCCACAAACGCATTGTCGATACCAAGGCCGGTCAGGGCCGACATCAGGTGTTCGATGGTTACCACCGACACGTCCTCGCGGGTCAGCGTGGTGCTGCGGGCGGTATTGGAAACAAAATCGGCCAGGGCAGGAAGCTTGGCTTCCGCACCCAGGTCGGTCCGATGAAAAACGATTCCGCCGTCTACGGGGCCGGGATGAACCGTCATATGGGCAATCTTCCCGGTGTGCAGTCCTTTCCCTTCAAATGAACAGGCTCTCGCAAGTGTCTGCTGCTTATTTTGCATATTCTACTATCTTTCTAAACCACCCGACACGTCGGATAGTTTGCAAAGATAGAAATAAAATGCGGAATATGAAAATTATTCCTCCCCGGCCTGTTTGAATTTGGCGTAACTGCGAAGATACGTCTTGATGGGCAGCGTCGGGGAGCCCAGCAGCACCTGTCCGCTTTTCCGGACATTGCCGATGACGCCGGCCTGCGCGCCCAGCGTGGTATTGTCCGCAATCACCAGGTGACCGGCGATGCCCACCTGTCCGGCGATAATGCAGTTCTTTCCGATCTTGGTGGAACCGGCGATACCGACCTGCGCCGCCATCACGGTATTCTCGCCGATCTGCACGTTGTGGGCAATCTGGCAGAGGTTGTCAATCTTCACGCCCTTGCCGATGATGGTGGATTCCATCTCGGCCCGGTCAATGGTCGTTCCCGCTCCGATTTCCACGTTGTCCCCGATGATCACATTGCCCAGGTGCTCGATTTTCTCCCAGGTACCGTCCGCCTGCGGGGCGTTGCCGAAGCCATCGGAACCGATGACGGCATTGGCATGGATGATCACGTTGTCACCGATGATCATGCCCGGGTAGATCACCACGCCCGGATAAATGATACAATGCTTTCCGATATGGGTATCGTCCCCGATATAGACATTCTCAAAAATCTTCGTAAAATCCCCCACCGAGGCATGATGGCCCACATAGGAGTGGCTGCCCAGATACACTTTCCTGCCGAATTTGGTCGTCAGGAACCAGGACGACCGGAAACCGCGGTGACGGCGGTCGGTACGCTTGGAAGAGGCCACGTATTTCAGCAGGGCGGCCAGGGCGGTATAGGCATTGTCTACCCGCACCATCGTGGCGTTCACAGTCTCCTTGGGTTCAAAATCCTTGTTCACCAGCAGGACCGAAGCCTTGCAGGAGTAAACGAACTGTTCGTATTTCGGGTTGGCATAAAAACAGAGCTGACCGGGTTTTCCGTGCTCAATTTTTGCGAAAGAGGTCACCTTGGCACTCTCGTCGCCATCGACCGTTCCTTTGAGTATTTGAGCTAACTGTTTAGCTGTGAATTCCATATCCTATTATCTTACGTTCTGTGACGTCTAAATTATCTGCAAAGAAAACATTTTTTTATGTATTTACGAAATATTTCCGTATCTTTGTGCCCGGTGAGAAAGGATAGGGGCCGGCAGGGTTCCTATCTTTGTTTTAATGAACGGCTATGACAGCAAAGGATATTACACCCGTCACCGAAGCCGCCGCCAACCGGCAGGGCTGCTATGTCGTGGACATTACCGTGACGCGGGACAATGACATTACCGTGGTCCTGGACAAAGAGACCGGCACCGTAGGCATGGAAGACTGCATTGCGGTCAACGATGCCGTGCTGGCCGCCTTCGACCGCGACGTGGATGATTACGCCCTTACCGTGACATCGGCCGGACTGGACCTGCCCTTCAAGGACATCCGCCAGTACCGCAAAGCCATCGGCAGCCAGGTCGAGGTCCTGGTGCGCGATGGCCGTAAGCTCATCGCAACGCTGCTCGCCTGCGACGAAACGGGCGTCAGCCTGGCCTGGAGCGCGAAGGAAGCCGTGGACGGACAGAAGAAAAAGGTGCTTGTCGAGCACGAAGAGACCTTCCCCTACGCGGTTCTGAACGCGGTTCGCCCCCACATCGATTTTAAATAATAAACACATACAAAACAATGAAAAAGAACAAGGAAGAAGTGATCACCCTGATCGATGCTTTCAAAGACTTTAAGGAAGAGAAGAACATCGACCGCCCGGTCATGATGGGCGTGCTCAAGGATGTGTTCATGACGCAGATTGCCAAGACCTACGGTTCCTCCGACAATTTCGACGTCATCATCAACGTGGACAAGGGTGACTGCGAAATCTACCAGAACTTCGAGATCGTGGAGAATGTCCTGAATCCGAACACGGAAATCACCCTCGAAGACGTGGTGGCCGAGACGGGCGACGACGATTACGAAATCGGCGACACCTATACCCGCAAGCTCAGCCTGGCCTCTTTCGGACGCCGCGGCATCCTGAACATCCGCCAGAACCTGCAGGGACGCATCATGGACATCGACAAAGCCAATGTGTTCAAGAAGTATTCCGACCGCGTGGGCGAGGTGTTCACGGGCGAGATTTACAATGCCTGGTCCAAGGAAGTCATCATCCTGGACGAAGACGGCAATGAGCTGCACCTGCCCAAGACCGAGCAGATCCCGGGCGAGCGCTTCAAGAAAAACGACACCGTGCGCGCCATCATCAAGAGCGTGGAGATGCGCAACAATACCACGCCGTACATCGTCCTGTCCCGTACCAGCGAGGACTTCCTGGAGAAGCTCTTCGAGATGGAGGTTCCGGAGATTTACGACGGCCTCATTACCATCAAGAAGGTGGTCCGCATCCCTGGCGAGCGGGCGAAGGTGGCCGTGGAATCCTACGACGAGCGCATCGACCCGATCGGTGCCTGCATCGGCGTGAAAGGTTCCCGCATCATCGGCATCGTCCACGAACTGCACAACGAGAACATCGACGTGATCCAGTGGACCAACAATACCCAGCTGCTGATCCAGCGCGCCCTGAATCCGGCCCGCATCTCGTCCATCGACCTGGGCTCCAGCCTCGAGGACAAGATCAAGGTTTACATGCAGCCGGATGAGGTCAAGAAAGGTATCGGCAAAGGCGGATGCAACATCAAGCTCGCCGGCATGCTGGTGGGACGCGAGATCGAGGTCTGGCGCGAAGTGGCTGAAAATGAGGCCGAAGAGGAGGAAGACGTTCTGCTGAGCGAATTCACCAACGAGATCGACGAGTGGGTCATCGACCGCCTCCAGGCGATCGGCTGCGACACCGCGAAGAGCGTACTCGCCTTCTCGCCGGAAGACATCGCCAAGCGGGCCGACCTGGAAGACGAGACCGTCGAAGAGGTGTTCCGCATCCTGAAAGCCGAATTTGAAGACTAGTCAACATTCAGAAAATAAAAAAGGGGTTATATATGGCTGAAATCAGACTCAACAAACTTATCAAGAAATACAACATCGGTCTCCAGACGCTGGTAGACTTCCTGCAAAGCAAAGGTGTGGAAGTGGAGGCCAATCCGAACGCCAAGGTTTCGGATGAGTACGAACCGGCACTTGACAAGCAATTCGGAAAGGACCTGGAGGCCAAGCAGGCCGCCGAGAAGGTGGACGTGCGCATCACGGACATCCTCGAAAAGGCCGGCAAACGCCAGGACCAGGAGGAAGAGGACGAGTTCGAACCGGTCCGCGAAACCATCATCAAGACCAACACCTTCGCGCCCGCACCCAAACCCGTCGCAGAGCCGGAACCGGAGCCCGTTGCCGAGCCCGAACCCGAACCGGTAGCGGAACCGGAACCGGTTTCGGAACCCGAACCGGAACCCGTCATTGAGCCTGAACCGGAACCGGTGGCAGCGCCCGAACCCGAGCCTGTCGCCGAGCCCGAACCGGAACCCGAGCCCGTCGCAGAGCCGGAACCGGAGCCCGTCGCAGAGCCGGAACCGGAGCCCGTGGCTGAACCCGAACCCGTGGCCGAACCCGAACCTGAAATTTCCGCCGCCAAGCAAGAACCCGCTGCCGAACCGACCCCTGCGGCAGAGGAGAAAGATGCATCCGGATTCAAGGTTCTGGGCAAGATCGACCTTTCCCAGTTCGACAAAAAGAAAACCAAAAAACGCGAGCGCATCACCAAGGGAAGCCAGAAGGTGGATGTGAACAAGATAGAAGCCGACAACAAGCCCGGCAAGAAAGACGGGCAGAAACCCGGTGCCAAGAACGTTCCCGCCAAGAAGGAAGGCAAGGAAGGCAAGGGTCGCAAACGCGACCGCGACCGCTTCAAACCGGCCATGACCGAGGAGGAGCAGGAAGCCATGCAGAAGGAAATCCAGAAGCAGGTCAAGGAGACCTACGCCCGGATGAATGATAATAAGAAGAGCAACTTCGGCGCCAAGTACCGCAAGGAGAAACGCGAAGCCGCCGCCAACCGTGCCCAGGAGGAACTGGCCGAAGAACTGGCCGAAAAGAAGATTCTGAAAGTAACGGAATTCGTGACGGTCAACGACCTGGCCACCCTGATGAACAATACCCCGGTCATCAAGGTAATCGGCGCCTGCATGAGCCTGGGTATGATGGTATCCATCAACCAGCGCCTCGATGCCGAAACCCTGGTCCTGGTGGCCGAGGAATTCGGTTACAAGGTAGAATTCGTCACCGCAGAGCTGACCAATGAGATCGAGCAGCAGGAACCGGACCGTGAGGAAGACCTCGTGAGCCGGCCGCCGGTCATCACCGTCATGGGCCATGTGGACCACGGTAAGACCTCCCTGCTGGACAACATCCGCAATTCCAACGTGATCGCCGGCGAGGCGGGTGGTATCACCCAGCACATCGGCGCCTATAACGTAAAACTGTCCAACGGTCGTCGGATCACCTTCCTGGATACGCCGGGTCACGAGGCTTTTACCGCCATGCGTGCCCGCGGCGCCCAGATGACCGACCTGGCCATCATCATCATCGCGGCCGACGACGCCGTCATGCCGCAGACCAAGGAGGCTATCGCCCATGCGCAGGCCGCCGGCGTCCCGATGGTGTTCGCCATCAACAAGATAGACAAGCCGGGCGCCCAGCCCGACACCATCCGCCGCCAGCTCTCCGAGATGAACATCCTGGTAGAAGACTGGGGCGGCAAATACCAATGCCAGGAGATTTCGGCCAAAAAGGGCCTGAACGTAGATAAGCTTCTGGACAAGGTCCTCTTCGAGGCCGACCTGCTGGACCTCAAGGCCAATCCCAACAAGCCCGGCAGCGGTGCCGTGATCGAGAGTTCCCTGGACAAGGGCCGCGGTTACCTGGCCACCATCCTGGTGCAGGACGGAACCGTCCGCGTGGGCGACGTCCTCCTCTCCGGCAGCTATTACGGCCGTGTAAAAGCCATGTTCAACGAACGTGGCCAGAAGATCCAGGAAGCCGGTCCTTCGACGCCGGTCTCCCTCCTGGGTCTGAACGGAGCGCCCGCCGCCGGTGAGAAATTCAAGGTGATGCTGGACGAGAAGGAAGCCAAGTCCATCGCGAACAAACGCGAGCAACTCATCCGCATCCAGGGCATCAAGACCCAGAAGCACCTCACCCTCGAGGAAATCGGCCGCCGGATTGCCATCGGCAGCTTCAAGGAGCTCAACGTCATCGTCAAGGGCGATGTGGACGGTTCCGTGGAGGCCCTCTCCGACTCCCTCATCAAGCTTTCTACCGAGAAGGTGCGCGTGAACGTTATCCACAAGGCCGTCGGTGCCATTTCAGAGTCCGATGTCCTGCTGGCCGAAGCGTCCGATGCCGTCATCATCGGTTTCCAGGTCCGTCCGTCCACCGAAGCACGCAAGAGTGCCGAACGCGAGGGTATCGAAATCCGGCTCTATTCGGTTATCTACGATGCCATCAACGAGGTCAAGGATGGTCTCGAAGGTATGTTGGAACCGGAAAAGAAGGAGGAAGTTACAGCCACCGCCGAAGTCAAGCAGACCTTCAAGATTTCCAAGGTGGGTACCATCGCCGGCTGCCTGGTGCGCGACGGCAAGCTCACCAAGAGCAAGATTCGTCTGATCCGCGACGGCATCGTGGTCTATACCGGCGAGATGTCTTCACTCCAGCGGGGCAAAGACCAGGTAAAAGAAGTCCAGGCCGGCATGGAATGCGGTGTGGGCATCGAGAACTTCAACGACATCAAGATCGGCGATATCATCGAAGCATTTCACATCGTAGAGATCAAGCAGACGCTGTAGAGCGACATCCCGTAAAGCCGGTTCCTGTATTTTGGGAACCGGCTTTCTGGGATATGTCTGAGTATCAAGCAATTACAAATGCACCTATTTTGATCCTTGGCTGGCACCGGTAACGGCCGGCCGGGGAGGAGAACCTTTTGGGTTGAGTTCCCCGCATCCCGCCCGAGCCGTAGCCGCCGCTCCTGGCCGCCCGGCGGTGGTGGTGCCGGCCTTCTTGGCATCACGGGACGGGGCGGCACCGGCGACCCCCGCCTGCGCGATCCGCACAAGGCCAATCGCTTCGCAGGCACCCCCTAGCCGGGGGTGGCATGTCGCCTTGCACCACCCCGTCCCGCTCCAAACGTTGACCAGCCGGGAAAACGGCCTCTGGCGTGGATAGTGGGTGGTTTCAAGTGGGGACTATCCACATAGGAGCCCCAGATCCCGGACGGTCGGTAGTTAAGGAAGATTTCGGTAAACAAAACAAGCCCATTTTGTTTACCAACGGAGGTCTGGGTGTTAGTAGTCTCCCCTTTTTTTGAGGGCACTGAAAAACCCTTCTGACCGTCATGTAGGACATATAAAAAAAGTTTGTCAGACCATCAAATAGATTTGGTAGTCTGACATATTTTTTGTA
>ONIQ01000021.1 GCA_900317925.1 uncultured Bacteroidales bacterium
AAAACAGTATTAAAAGGAAATTTACTTTTTCCATCACTGCCAGTAACGGTAAAACCATCCGTCGCCACGGAGCTTCCAACGGTATTATCCTTCCGTCCGGAGGACATTACGAATTGCGGGCCAACCTGGAAACGGCCAACAATGATTTTTACCTGTATTATGCGCACATTTTCTATTACGTGGATGGCGGAACGCCCTTGAAGCCGCGTGATGCAACGGTAGATGCCTATCCGGATGGAAGTCTCTACTACGGCTATCCGGGCAATAACTATGAATATTGCTGGAGTATTCCTTGGGGAACAGACAGCGGACGTCTGTCAATGGATGCTCCTTATAACCAGGATATTGTGATTACGCGTATCGTCCTTCGGGGCTTCCACGGTACGCTTGAGGATGCCGGCGGTGATATCGGCTTCGGTAACGGCGGCCTTAATGACGGAGGAGGACTATGATGAAAGCTGTGCTCAAATATATCTTGCCCTTTGTTCTGCTAAGTGTTTCTTGCGCCAAGGAGCCGGAACAGACGGCGGACCCCGCGCCCGTCAAGAAAACGGTGCATTATCGGGCCTCGGTTGAGGCCGACCCTGGTACCCGTGCCACGGTGAATGAGAACATGAAGTATGTGTTTGAGGCTGGCGACAGGGTGTATCTGGAAAGTGAGGGCGGAGAGATTTATGGCTTTCTGTCGTTGTCTAAGGAAAGCGATGCGGGAACTTCTTTGGCTCTTTTTGAAGGCGATCTTACCTGCCAGGAGGGCTTTTCCCCTTTGGCTGATACCCCTGTCACTTTGGTTCTGGTGGGAGTTGCCGATGAACTTCATCCCGTCTCCGGGGGGAAACTGAGTGCGGCGGATTATGGTAACAAAAGTGCCGAATCTCTGGGCGAGGCTGTGCGGCGATTAAGTCATTTTACGGCCTCCGGTAAGTTCGGAGACTTGCGCTTCACACTCACTCAGCAGTCTTCCTTTGTAGTGTTCTGTTTGCAGTTTGACGAGGAACGTGTTTCGGCGGGCGATGTGTTTTCGGTTACCTTGTATAATGATTATTCTTCGGAAACTCAAACATCTCTATTCTCCGGGTCTTTTCCCGTGAAGGCTGCAGATGGTGACATGGAGATTTCCTGGGTTACTGCGTTCGAAGGCGGAACCGCGGTGAGTGGTGCCAAGGTCGTGGTAAGCAAAGCAGAGGAGGCCCCTGTTATCTTGCCGATGAATGACCAGACTTTGGCTGCAAGTAGCTACTATACTTTTCAACGTCCCACATTCATGCGGGATTACTTGACCGTTGAGGCTATTGATGGTCCGACGAAGGTTACTTTTAACAAAGCGACGAATAATGGCATTCAATACAGTCTGGACGGTTATGACTGGAAGAACTACACCAGTGCGGTAACGCTATACAATGACGGGGACAAGATTTATTTTCGCGGCAAGGGGACCAATTACCAGCAGACGGGGAATAGTGGAATTCTCACTGCTGACAAAGCAAGCTATGTGTACGGAGATCTCATGTTTCTCATGTGTGATGAAAAGTACAAGGTCAAGAAGGAGATTGAGGCGGATTTTGCCTTCCAGCGGGCTTTTTATAAGGCAAGTTGGCTGCAGCTTCATTCGGAGAAAAAACTGAAACTGTCGGCTACCACCCTCAGTACGGGTTGTTATTTTGAAATGTTCAGAGGCTGCACTGGAATTACCTCTCTGGAGAATCTGGAAATGCCTGGCAGTGGTGTCTCTCTTGTCAATCGCTGCTTTGATTCCATGTTCCTGGAGTGTTCGGGCATTACCGCCATTCCGCAAGGCTTCCTTCCCTGGACCCAGCTGGCCTTTGCCTGCTACCGGAAAATGTTTGAGGGTTGCTCTAAGCTGGCTACAATCCCGTCCGACCTTCTTCCTGCGCTCACGCTGGCCAAGGCTTGTTACCTCCGTATGTTCTTTGGATGCTCCAGCTTAACGGTAGCTCCGGATTTGCTGGCAACCACGCCTGCTCCGGCCTGCTACTTTGCCATATTCAGGAACTGCACGAATATTAGCTATGTCAAGTGCCTGATGGTACTTTCCGCTGAACAACGAATTGTCTACTCGAATCCCAATGATAAAGTGTATGATAATACGGCTGATCCGCCTGCCGATAATTTGGAAATCTGGGATATGATTAGCTCCTGGAGTGTTTTTAACAAGTGGCTCGTTACGACGAATAACCAACCCTTAAATAACAAGTCCACGAGTGTGTTTGTCAAGAATCCTGGTATGGAGTATTGGAGAAAGAATAATCCCCCTGGTTACAGTAGTGTTAACTGGATGGGTGTTGTTCCCGGGGAGTGGAATATGAAAAACGATGGAGAAGAATAGCAACTAATAACCACCATATACCCCCGGCCTCTCTTCGGAGAGGCCTTTTTTTGCAAACCTCAAATTTTGTGCTATGCAAGTGACCACCATCTCCGCCTTCCGGGCCAACATCAAGCAGTACTACGACAATGTGCTCCTCACGGAGGAACCGCTCATCATAACCAAAGGAGACACGGGGGCGGTTCTCATCCCGCTCCGGGAGTACAATGCCATGCAGCGCAGGCTGGAAATCCTTGGTAACTCATCGGTTATGAAGGATATCCGGGAAGGCGTCCGGCAGATGGCCGCCGGGCAACTGATAGAGGTAACAGATATTGACGCACTATGAAACTGTACCTGAGCCCTAAGGCCCAATACCAATATCAGTGCCTGAAGGGCCGGAGCGTGCCGTATGCAGAGCAGGTAAAGACGCTTCTTGATAGCAGCGGATTAAATGTACCCCCTGTATCACTTTCAAATGTACCGGGCATATCAGAATCAAATGTACCACCTGCCGGTGTTAACCGGTGCCAGCTGCGGTTAGGCAGGAACTTCAAATCGGTTGCTTTAAGTTTGACAGTAAGCATCCGATAAACCACGTCTATTAGGACTGCCTGGTAGTGGCTACCTTTGCATCAAAGACTTATTAGCCATGATGACAAAGGAAGAGGTCGCCCAGATATGCACCCAAACAGGGAGACGATACCGCCGGCGAGTTCCTACAATTGGTATCAGGAGGATCTTTTCTTCCCAATCCCATAAAGCCTGCCAGATCAAGGAGCGGAAAACATGCGAAAGAGCTTTCATACGCTCTCAGGAGTGGTGCGGAATAAGATTGGTGGGGACCCGATGAACGGTGACGTATACATTCTAGCCATACTCCAGGCTCGCTCTAAGCATACTCTAAGCTGCTTCTAGCCATACTCTAGGCTCGCTCCAGGCTTACTCAATGAGTATGGGTAGAGTATGGGTGAGGTGAGAGTGAAGGGAGGAAAAATTAATAGCGCCATGGATCAGTTTACGCCCAACTGCTACGTGGAGGTGGGCACTTCCGGCATTCTGGCAAAAATCGAGGCTCTGCGCATGTACAGAGGGGTGATGCGACCCTATCCGCACCCCCGGTCCGAAGAGTACATTACCGGCCTTGCCGCCTTCCGCGGCAAACGGACCGGTTACGGCGGATTATTCACTTCCGACAATCCGGTCTACATCTATGGCGACCTCATGAGCCTGGTCTGTGATGCGAACTATGAACCCCTGCGTTCCCTTACTGCGACGAATGCCTTCAAGGAATCCTTCAAGGGCCGGACAAATATCGATATTGACCCGGAAAAGGAGCTTGTTCTGTCGGCGGAGACGGTGGGCACATCCGGCTACTTGTCCATGTTTGAAGGGTGTACCAGCCTTACTGCTCCCCCGGATATGAGCAAGATGAAAACCGTAGAATCGGGCAATTGGAATTCCGGAACCAACGGCGACGGCAATGCACAAAAAACGTATGGAGGATGCCTGAATATGTTCAAGGGCTGCACCTCCCTCACGTCTCTTCCCGACTTGTCCGGTCTGCAGACCGTTGAAGGCTACGGCATGTACAGAATGTTCTTTCAATGTACCGGTCTCACTTCCGTCCCGGCGGGTCTGTTAAGTGGTGTGACCCAGTTCGAGCAAGGCAGCTTCTTCGGGATGTTCGAGAGCTGTTCCTCGCTTACAAGCATCAGGTGTCTTGCCACCAATTCGAAAAGCATCAATGCCACGGACAAGTGGCTGCAAAACGCCAAAAATACTGCTGAGTGTACTTTTTACAAGAAGGCAGGTGCCGTATGGAAAACCGGCACCAACGGCATCCCCGACAAGTGGAATGTTGTGGAAGTGGACTGATTCCCTTATGCCGAAATAACCCCGCTGGCGAGGACTTCGTCGCCGTCGTAGAGGGCGGCGAACTGACCGGGGGTGATGCCCCGCTGGGGCTCGTCGAAGAGGACGAACAGGCCGTTTTCACGGCAGAAGACCCAGGCGTCCTGAAGAGGCTGGCGATACCGGATGCGGACCCGGTAACGGCGCATCCCGCCAGGGGCCGGAAGACCGCCGGGACGGACTTCGTGTATTTCTTCCGGCAAAATACGCAAACAGCTACGTGACAATCCTTTATGCGTATGGCCCTCCCCCACGTAAATCCGGTTGGAGGGAATGTCTGTAGCCAGGACGAACAGGCTGTCCTTGTGCCCGCCGATATTCAGTCCCTTGCGCTGCCCTACCGTATAGAACTGGGCCCCTTCATGGACACCCACGATCTTTCCGTAAGGGTTTTCTTTCCAGCGGGTCTTGCGGACATGCTTCTTTCCGCTGCGATAGGTTTCCGGCTCAAAGGAAATGTCGTAATGCAGCGGGGTGGCAAGCAGGGCCAGGTCCTCGTCCGTCAGGCCGTTCAGCCGGTCCGGGTCATAGACGTTGCGGGCCGCCGCGGCCGAGCATTTATCTTCTGAAATATAGCTGGTTACGGGATGGAAATCCGTCCCGTCCGCCACCAGCGAAGAGAGCATTCCCATCTGGCGGATATATAGCGGATCGGACGCATAATATGCGTCATAGACCTCGACCACCTCTCCTTCCACGCTCTTGAGTTTCTGCTGCAGGAAGACCGGCAAGTCCACCTTCCCCACGAAACAAATGCCTTGGGAGTCCTTTTTGTCGGCCGACGGCAAGTCGGCTTCGGCCGCCAGGGCCCGTACCTCCTTCTTGAGCAGGTGACCGATGGGGAACATCGCCTTGGAAAGCTGGTCCTGGTTGAGTTGGCACAGGAAATAGCTCTGGTCCTTGCCCGGGTCCACCCCCGCCAGCAGACGGTAGGAGCCGTCCGCAGCCTGCTCCCGGCGGCAGTAGTGGCCGGTGGCCACGCAATCGGCCCCCAGACGGGCGGCGGCCTTCAGGAAGGCGTCGAACTTGATTTCCCGATTGCAGAGGACATCGGGATTGGGCGTGCGGCCGCGGGCATATTCATCGAACATGTAATCCACCACGCGGGCCCGGTACTCCTTGCTCAAGTCCACGAAATAGAACGGAATGCCGATTTTGCGGGCCACCATCTCGGCCACGAAGCGGTCTTCTTCCCACTCGCAGTCACCATGCAGGGTCCCTTCCGTATCGTGCCAGTTCTGCATGAACATGGCAAAAACATCGTAGCCCTGCTGCTTAAGCAGCAAAGCCGCGACGGAAGAATCCACACCTCCGGATAAACCAACGCATATTTTCATCAGGATTCCGTTCCTAATATTGGTGCAAATATAGATAAAAAACACTATATTTGTAAGAATTCAATAACGGAAAAAGAAGATGAGAAACACGAATTGGGTTATACGCTACCGCGAATACGATTCCCTGGAAGAACTTGATCCCAAGGACCGGGCCCTTACCGAGGCTGCCATCGAGGCACAGAAGACTTCGTATGCCCCTTATTCTCAGTTTAACGTGGGGGCAGCCGTCCGCCTGGAGGACGGGACGGTGGTGAAGGGTTCCAACCAGGAAAACGCCGCCTCTCCGGCCGGACTGTGCGCCGAACGGACCGCCATGTTCGCCGCCAGCGCCCAGCATCCCGGCCTGGCCATGGAAAGCATCGCCATCGCCGGCGGCCACCGCTATACCATCACCGGACAACCGGTAAGTCCGTGCGGTTCCTGCCGCCAGGTCATGTCTGAGTATCAACGAAAATCGGGCGTTCCCATGTCCATCATCCTGTACGGGAAAGACAAGATCAAGGTATTTGACCGCGTGGAGGATATCCTCCCCTTCATTTTTGATTCGTTGGAAACGGAGAAGTAGCTTATGAAGGAATTCTGGCAAATCATGCTGCGCTATGTGGCACCTTATAAACGGTTCCTGGGCGGGGCCGTCATCATGAACATTCTGTCGGCTGTCCTGAACATTTTCTCGTTCGCCCTCATCATCCCCATGCTCAAAATCCTGTTCGGCCTGGAGCAGGGAGCCTATGAGTTCATCCCCTGGGATGCCGCCGGAACGGACCTGATGGCGAAACTCACCAACAACTCGTATTACTATGTGACCGAGTTCTCACAGACCATCGGCGCCTCCAAGGTTCTCCTGCTGCTCTGCCTCTTCGTGAGCGTGACCACCATCCTCAAGACCGCCTGCTATTTCGGCGCGTCGGCCGTGATGATTCCCATCCGCACCGGTGTTGTGAAGGATATCCGCATGGAGATTTACAACAAGATCCTGAGCCTTCCCATCGGCTTTTTCTCCGAAGAGAAGAAGGGCGACATCATCGCCCGCATGAGCGGTGATGTGCAGGAAGTGGAGAATTCCATCACCAGTTCCATCGAGGTCCTGATCAAGAACCCCATCCTGATTATCTTCTATTTCGGCACCCTGCTCTTTATCAGCTGGCAACTGACGCTGTTCACCATCCTCTTCGTTCCCGTCATGGGCTGGATCATGGGCGTCATCGGCAAACAGCTCAAGCGCGGCTCGCTGGAAGCCCAGTCGCTCTGGAGCGACACCATGTCGCAGGTAGAGGAAACCCTGGGCGGCCTGCGCATCATCAAGGCCTTCAACGCCGAGAAAGGCATGTCCGGCCGCTTCGACGGGGTTACCGGGGCCATGCGGCGCAAGCTGAACCGCGTCACCATCCGCCAGGCTTCTGCTCACCCGGTGAGCGAGTGTCTGGGCACCATCATGATCTGCATCGTCCTCTGGTTCGGCGGCACGCTCATCCTCTCGGACAACGCGCCCATCGACGCACCGACCTTTATCTACTACATGGTCATCCTGTACAGCGTCATCAACCCGCTCAAGGAATTCTCCAAAGCCAGTTACGCCATCCCGAAAGGACTCGCTTCCATGGAACGCATCAACAAGATCCTGGAAGCGGACAATTCCATCCAGGAGCCCGTGCAGCCGGCCAAACTGGATGGTTTCCGCGAGAAAATCAGCTTCCGCGATGTCAGTTTCCGCTACAACGACAGCCGGCAGATCCTGTTCGATATCGATCTGGACATCGAAAAAGGGAAAACCGTCGCGATCGTGGGCGAATCGGGTGCCGGCAAATCCACGCTGGTGGACCTGATTCCGCGGTTCTATGATCCCACGAAGGGGAAGATTACCATCGACGGGACCGATATCCGCAGCTTCCGTTCGGCCGACCTGCGGTCCATGATGGGCATCGTGAACCAGGAGCCCATCCTCTTCAACGATACCATTTTCAACAACATTGCCTTCGGCGTGGAGGATGCCACCATGGAACAGGTGGTAGAGGCGGCCAAGGTTGCCAACGCGCACGAATTCATCATGGAGAAGGAAGAAGGCTACCAGACCAATATCGGCGACCGGGGCGTCAAGCTTTCGGGAGGCCAGCGGCAGCGGCTTTCCATTGCACGCGCCATCCTCAAAAACCCGCCCATTCTCATCCTGGACGAGGCAACGGCATCGCTGGATACGGAATCGGAACGCATCGTGCAGGAAGCGCTGGACCACTTGATGTCCACCCGCACCACCATTGCCATCGCCCACCGGCTTTCCACCATCAAGAATGCCGACGAGATCATCGTCATGAAAGAGGGCCGCATCGTGGAACGCGGCCGCCACGACGAGCTGCTGGCACTGGATGGCTATTACAAGAAACTTCACGACATGCAAGCCCTGTAAGTTATGAATACGGTCAAACGCATCAAGATTCCCTATATCGAAGGACTGGAGCAGCTTTCCTGTTCGGAACTGGACCTGGCGCTGGAACGCACCGGCAGCAAGTTCGCCGTAAATGAGAACAACTGGCCCGCCGCATTTCCCTATGGTCCGGACTGCAACGGCGTCATTGCCCGGAGCAAGGAGCACCTGGCTATTGCCTACCATGTGCGCGGGCTGGATATCCGGGGCGTGGAACTGGAAGACAACGGGAATACCTGGGAGGATAGCTGCTGCGAGTTTTTCGTCACGCATCCCTTCGACGGAACGTATTACAATTTCGAGTTGAACTGCATCGGTACCCTGCTGGCCGCCAAACGGACCAGCCGGACGGAGAAAGTGATGTTCACCCCCGACCAACTGGCGCAGGTAACGCGGTTCACCACCTTCCCCCACCAGGCCGTGGAATCCTCCGGAAAGATCTTCAGCTGGACCGCCGCCCTGCTCATCCCCTTCCGCCTGATTGGCATCGACCCGGCCGCCCTGCCGGTAAGCCTGCGGGGGAATTTCTACAAATGCGGAGACAAAACAGCGCATCCCCACTACCTGAGCTGGAATCCCATCAAGACTCCGAAACCGGATTTCCATCGGCCCGAATTTTTTGGAGAATTGCTTATTCACTGATTCCATGGACCACAACAACCGCATTCTGGCTCGGATCTTTCTGGTCGTTTATCTCGGCTTGATTGCTTTCGCCTGCTTCGGACATTTTGACAAACTGCCCGAGATGAATCCCTATTTCCTGGGCATCCCCAAAGACAAGGTGGTTCATTTCATCATGTTCTTTCCCCTGCCCTTCCTGATGTGGCTGGCTTTTGACAAATATACCAGCAAGACATGGCATTCCCTGCTGTTCATCATCGGCGCCTTCCTGACCGGATGCGTGATTGCCGCAGCCACAGAAGTAGGCCAGTACTATACCGGATACCGGTCGGCCGACTCCCTGGACTTCTTTGCCGATGCCCTGGCCATGGCCATCTGTTCCCTTTTGGTTTTTATACTCGACATTTCCAAACAAAAATGAGATATCTTGTTTCCTGCTTTCTGCTGCTGGCAGGCACAGTCCTTTCCGCCCAAAGTCCCCGCGAATTCAACGCCACCTGCGATACCCTGCAAGTCCGCTTGCAAGAACGGACCACCGTATTGAGCCGCATCAAGCTGGAAAAGGTTTCACAGCACGGAGGCGATATCCTGAATTTCCGTTTCTCCCGCGAACTGGCCGACTATCCCTGGCGGGCCGAAGACCTGGACTGGTTCCGCTCCCAGCTGGCCTCCGCCCTGCCCGATGCCTATAAGGATCACACGGTCGGACGCATCCTCTGCAAGGATATGCCGCTGGAAGACCTGGTGGTAAAGGTTGAGCGGAAAGCCGACTACCGGTCTTCCGAGCATCCCTTCGTAGAGGAAGAAGGCGGCATGATTTTCCGCAAAGGCCTTACCGGGCGAAACATTGCTCTCTGGCAGAGCCATGGCCGGTATTACGAGCAGAAAACTGCCCGTTGGGAGTGGCAGCGCGCCCCGGTTCTGCGGACGGTAGAAGATCTGTACACCCAAAGCTACGTGGTTCCCTTCCTGATGCCCATGCTGGAAAACGCCGGCGCCTATGTCATGACGCCCCGCGAGCGCGACCCGCAAGTGTACGAATGCGTTACGGATAACGACCGGGCTTTTGACGAGCCGCGGGAAGGCCTGCTGCGCCGCAGCGGTACCTATTCCGAGACCGGTCGTTGGGAGGATGCCGGAGAGGGCTTTGCCGATGTGAAGCCGTTCTATGTCCTGGACGAGAATCCCTTCACGATGGGAACGGCCCGCCAGGCGGCCTGCGAGCGCAAAGGCGAAGCATCCGCCACGGCCCGATGGACAGCCGACATCCCCGAACGCGGCGAATATGCCGTCTATGTTTCCTATAAAACCACGCCGTACAGCACACCTTCGGCCCATTATACCGTCCACCATCTGGGCGGAGAGCAGTCCTTCATCGTCAACCAGCAAAAAGGCGGCGGGACCTGGATTTACCTGGGTACCTTCCCCTTTGATCCGGATCACGAAGGCTATGTAGAATTGGACAATGCCGTTCCCGCCGGACGCCACTTCGACCGGCATTACATGGTTACGGCCGATGCCGTCCGCTTTGGCGGCGGAATGGGAAAGATCGCGCGCGGCCAGGCCGATGCCGACATCGCCACCTACGAAACCTCCGGCCTCCCCTCCTTTACGGAAGGGGCCCTGTACTGGATGCAATGGGCCGGTGTGGATACCACGGTTACCCGAACCCATGAGCGGGACGATTACGTAGAGGATTACGGGGACCGCGGCGCCTGGGTACAGATGATGTCCGGCGGCTCCCGGGTGAACCCGAAGATGGAAGGGAAAGGCATCCCGTTCGACCTCACCCTCGCCTTCCACACCGATGCCGGGACCACCCCGAACGATTCCATCATCGGCACCCTTTCCATCTACACCCGCTTGTGCGACGGAGAGAAAAAATATCCCAACGGCGAGGACCGCATGCTGGGCCGTGTACTGGCCGATGATGTCCAGACCGCCATCGTGGACGACATCCGCCGCATCCACGAACCCAACTGGAGCCGTCGCCAGCTATGGGACCGTTCCTATAGCGAGTCCCGCACCACCGGCGTGCCCGGCATGCTGCTGGAGTTGCTTTCCCACCAGAATTTTGCCGATATGAAATACGGCCTGGACCCGATGTTCCGATTCACCGTTAGCCGTGCCATTTATAAAGGAATGCTGAAGTTCCTGAGCAAACGCTACGGCTTTGACTACGTGGTCCAACCCCTCCCGATACGAGATTTCGCCGCCGAGCTGGACAGCAACATCGTCACCCTTCGCTGGCGGCCCACGGACGATCCGGCCGAACCGACAGCCAAACCGACCGGCTACTTGCTGCAGACGCGTCTGGGCGACGGTGCCTTCGACAACGGGACCGTGATCGACCCGTACGAGAGCAACGGCTTCCAGAACGTTTGTTTCTCCATCCAGCCCGGACAGCTGTACAGCTGGCGGATCATCGCCTTCAACGAGGGCGGCAAGAGTTTCCCGTCCGAGGTGCTCTGCGCCGGCCGGCCCGTCCGGAGCAATGGCTACTTGGTAACGGTGGTGAACGATTTCGACCGCGTCGGTCCTCCTGCCTGGTTCGACAGCCCGGATCATGCCGGCTTTGACGGCAAACTCGACAATGGTGTCCCCTACAATTATGACATCAGTTATATTGGTGAACAATACCAGATCCGGCGCAACCTGCCCTGGCTGGACGACGACAATCCCGGTTTCGGCGCCTCCTATACCGATAAGGCAGGTGTCGTGGTGCCCGGCAATACCTTCGATTTCGTCCGCATCCACGGACAGGCCCTGATGGCCGCCGGTTACCCGTTCTGCTCGGCCAGCCGCGACGCTTTCAGCGCCGGTTATGCCCGGAACGCCAAGGCCCTGGATATCCTCTGCGGGAAACAGGTGACGACGCCCTCCGGCCGTCCCGGGGCAGTGCCGTCCAAGTATCAGGTTTTCCCCGAGGACTTCCAGAAGGCCATCCGGGCGTTCACGCAGGACGGCGGTCATGTACTGGTTTCGGGTTCCAACATCGGAACCGATCTGTGGGATCAGGTTTATCCCGGCGGGGCCGACAGCCTGTATCAGGCCCAGGCGCGCCAGTTTGCCAAAGAAGTCCTTGGCTACCAATGGCTTACGAATTATGCCGATATCCAGGGTAACGTCCGCTTCCTTCCGGGCGGTCCCCTTGCCGGGAAGGCCTTTGCCTACCTGCGTGGCGACGATGGCGTTTCCTGGGGCGCCGGCACCGTGGACGGCCTCTCCCCCGCCTCCGACAAGGCGCAGATCTTCCTGCGCTTCTCCCAGAACAGCATCCCGGCCGGTATCGTCTTTGACGGTAACGGATACAAGGCCGCCAGCATCGGTTTTCCTCTTGAGACGATTGACAATGAGCGAGATATGCAGCGTGTATTTACTACAATCTTAACGTATTTCCGCCGCGAAGCGGCACAATAGCCAATCTTATGATGCTCTCAGAAAGGGCACGCGTGATGCCCAACTCGCCCATCCGCAAACTGGTCCCCTTTGCCGATGACGCCAAGCGCCGGGGCATCAAGGTCTTCCACTTGAATATCGGCCAGCCGGACATCCCTACCCCCCAATGTGCCCTGGATGCGTTGCACCGCATCGACCGTACCATTCTGGACTATAGTCCCTCACAGGGGATCCTCTCCCTCCGGGAAGCCCTGGTCCGCTATTATGCCGGTTTCGGCATCCACCTGACACCGGAAGAGATTCTGGTAACGACAGGCGGCTCCGAAGCCGTGCTGTTCGCCTTCCTGTGCCTGCTGGATCCGGGCGACGAGATCATCGTCACCGAGCCTTTCTATGCCAATTACAAAACCATGGCGCTGGCCTGCGGCGCAACGGTGAAAACCGTTCATACCGATATCCGGGAAGGATTCCGCCTGCCGGATGTGGAAGCATTCGAGGCCCTGGTCTCCCCGCGCACCAAGGCCATCCTCATCTGCAATCCCAACAATCCTACCGGCTACCTGTACACCCGGGAGGAGATGCTGCGCCTGCGCGACATTGTCCGGCAGCACAACCTGGTGCTCATCTCGGATGAGGTTTACCGGGAGTTTGTCTATAGCGACGAGCCGTACCTCTCCGCGATGAACCTGGAAGGGATTGAAGATCAGGTCATTCTGGTCGATTCCGTATCCAAGCGATACTCTGAGTGCGGCATTCGGATCGGGGCCCTGGTAACGCATAACAAGGAGTTCTATGCAGCTGCGATGAAACTTGCTCAGGCACGCCTGAGCCCGCCCCTGCTGGGCCAACTCGTGGCTGAGGCATCCATTGATGTGCCCCAGAGTTACCTGAAAGGCGTATATGACGAGTATCTCGCCCGACGAGACTTCCTTATGGAAGGGCTCCGGCAGATTCCCGGCGTGATGGCACCCAAGCCCGGCGGTGCGTTCTATGCGATGGTGGAACTTCCGGTAGAGGATGCCGAAGATTTCTGCAAATGGTGTCTGACGGATTTCTCCTGGGAGGGAAAGACCGTAATGATGGCTCCAGGCGCCGGTTTCTACGCTACTCCGGGTGCCGGTCGCAACCAGGTCCGCATGGCCTACGTTCTGGAGAAAAAAGAACTTGCCGAGGCACTCATCGTGCTCGGCAAAGCCCTCCAGGCGTACAACGCCCGCTAGAGCGGAATACGAGGTTCGAACTCGCGACCTTCGGCTTGGGAAGCCAACGCTCTACCAACTGAGCTAATTCCGCATGACACAAAGGTACGAATACTAATTTTGATTTCCAAGAATATATTCATATATTTGTGAGTTATGAGTGCATTAGACCCGCATTGTGAAGCGATTATGGACGAATACCGGAGCCTGCTGCCCCGGTTCGAAGAAGTTCGAAAAACCGTCCATCGTACCATCAAACAGACCCTCGACGACGCGGGCCTGTTGGTTGCTGCCATTGAATCCCGCGTCAAGACGGAATCCTCGCTGGAAGGGAAACTTGAACTGAAAGGGTCCAAATATCAGAGCCTAAAGGATCTGACAGACATTCTGGGCCTGCGTGTGATTACCTTCTATATTGATGATGTGGACAAAGTGGCTTCCGCCCTGGAACGCTTGTTCGTCATCGACTGGGAAAACTCCATCGACAAACGCAAGGCACATGAAATCGACAGTTTCGGCTACCTTTCCCTGCACTACATCTGCTCCCTTCCGGACTTTCCCTATCGGTTCGAAGTCCAGATGCGCACCCTGCTGCAACACGCCTGGGCCAATATGAACCACGATACCGGCTACAAGAGCGGCGTGGAGATTCCCATCCGGTACAGACGATCCATGAGCCGCCTGGCCGGCATGCTGGAACTGGTGGATGAAGAATTCAGCAAGATGCGCACGGAACTGACGGATTACCGGCGGCAGGTCCAGGCCCTCGTGGCCTCCGGCAACCTGGACGAGGTCCCGCTGGATGGTGACACCTTCCGCAGTTACCTGGAACTGAAGCCCTTCCTGGCCCTTAACAGACGGATCGCCGCTGTTAACCAGGCAGAAATACAGGAGGTTCCGCTCATGCCTTACCTGGTCGTACTCAAAGGCCTTGGATTCAAGACGCTGGGCGACATCAACCGCTTCATCAAAGAATATGGCGACGCCGCCTACCAGATAGCCACCTACCAGATTGGCCTGACCGACCTGGATATCATTTCCTCTTCCCTTGCACCTCAGGACCTTTGCATCGCCTATATCCTGAAGAGCGGCGGCGGAAAGGCCGGTGTCCGCATGATGTTTGACGCCCTGGGAGGCACACACGAAGCCAACGAAGCCATGGCCGAATTCCTGGTGGAACAGGCCAAATCACTTCCCTTTATGAACCAATAATACTATGGCCAATAAGCCACTTGACACACAGCTCGTTGACCGGGCCATCCTGTTCGCGGTAAAAGCCCATTCCGGCACCGAACGCCGGGGCAAGGGTTTCCCGTATGTTATCCATCCCATGGAGGCGATGGCCATCGTCGCCACCATTACTCCGGACCCTGAGTTGCTGGCTGCAGCGGCCCTGCACGATACCGTAGAAGACACGGATATCACGCTGGATGTCCTGCGCGCCGAATTCGGCGAACGTGTGGCCAAGCTGGTGGCCGATGAGAGCGATGTCTTTACCGAGGGGAAAAGCGAGGAAGAGACCTGGCATCAACGCAAAAAGGCAGCCATCGACCGGCTGGCCCGCGCACCGCACGATGCCAAGATTGTAGCACTCGGCGACAAGTTGTCTAATATGCGGGCCATCGCCCGGGACTATGCGGCCCAGGGAGATGCGCTTTGGAACATTTTCCACGCGAAAGATCCCAAAGATCATGAGTGGCATTACCGTGGCCTGGCCGACGCCTTGCGGGAATTGCAGGACACACCGGCTTTCCAGGAATTCGAACAGTTAATCAACCAAGTATTTGCATGATGGAAGCCATTAAAATATCCCTGGACGATTACGTCCTTTCCGGCGGTGGAGCCAACGGAGAAAGTTTTGACCACAAGACCGACCCGTCGGTCATGCTGAAACTCTATTTCCCCGGGAAAATCCAGCAGCCGCTGGACGAGATGATGGTTGCCCGCAAGGTTTATGCAGCCGGCATCCCTACCCCGGAACCGGGCGAATACGTCGTTACCGAGGACGGACGTTACGGCATCCGTTTCAAACGAATCATAGGCAAGAAATCCTATGCCCGCGCTACTTCAGACAATCCGGAGAAGGTGCAGGAATATGCCGAAGAATTTGCCCAGATGTGCCGGGATCTGCACCAGATCCATGTGGACACCACCCAGTTTGAAAATGTCAAGGACCGCTACTTCCGTCTCTTGAAGGAGAGTCCCTTCTTCATCCCGACGGAAAAGGAGCACCTGGCCCGCTTTATCGCAGACGTACCCGATTCCGATACGGCTATCCACGGTGACCTGCAATACGGGAACGCCATTTTCACTGGCGACCAAAAATATTTCATCGACCTGGGCGATTTCTGCTACGGGAATCCCCTCTTCGACGTTGCGATGGTGTATTTGTGCTGCGTGCTTTCTAATGAAGCCTTCATCCAGGAAGCCTTCCACATGCCCAAATCCCTGTCCACCAAATTCTGGCAGTGTTTTGCGCCGGCCTATTTCGGGAAAGATAAGACGCTGGCCGAAATTGAAGAGCTGATTGCTCCGTATGCCGGTCTGAAGACCCTTATCGTTGAGCGCGATACCCTCCGTCCGATGCCGGAATTCCGCGCTTGCCTCACCCATATTCTGTAAGCCGATGATCCTGTCCATCTTCTCCATTCCGCTGCTGGCAGACAACCTGATTCTTCCGATTTCGATTCTGCTGGTCATTGCCATCCTCTTTACCAAGGTTGGCACGCGGTTTGGTGTCCCCGTCATGCTCATCTTCCTATTGCTGGGCATGCTGGCGGGACCGGATGGTATTGGATTATCCGTCAAAAACCTGCACCTGGCCGAATTCCTCGGGCATCTGGCCATGACAATCATCCTGCTGACCGGCGGTCTGGAGACTTCTCTTGAAGAGACCCGGCCGGTTCAGAAACCGGCCATCGTCCTTTCTTCTCTGGGCGTTCTGATTACCATCGTGGCCCTGGGATTTTTCTCATTCTATGTCCTGGGTCCCAAGATCGGCGGCGTAGGGGCCACCCTCATTGGATGTATCCTGCTGGGTGCGGTGCTTTCTTCGACCGATTCCGCCAGCATTTTCTCCATTCTCCGAAGCCGCCGTCTGCAGTTGCGGGAGAATCTGGGACCGATGCTGGAGTTCGAATCCGGTAGTAATGACCCGATGGCTTACGTGGTTACCCTCATGCTGGTTAAGACCATCGCAGACAGCGCATCCCTCGGACTCGGCTTGCTCTACCTGTTGCTGCAGGTTGCCCTGGGCGCTTTCATCGGGTATGGCGTAGGGAAAATCAGCGTCAAACTGCTGGAGAAGGTAAAACTTACGAATAGTTCCCTCTATGCCATCTTGATTCTGAGCCTGGCCTTCTTGTCCGACGGCCTGGCATCAGCCTTCAATGGCAACGGCCTCCTGGCCCTTTACCTTACCGCCATCATCATTGGCAACTCCTCCATGCCAGCCAAACGGGATGTGTTGAAGTTTTTTGACAGCATCACCTGGTTGTGCCAGTTGCTCATGTTCTTGATGCTGGGCCTGCTGGCCCGGCCTTCTGAAATGGGCGATGTCTTCCTTCCCGCCCTGATGGTCGGCCTATTCTTGATTTTTGTCGCCCGTCCGTTGGGTGTCTTCCTGAGCCTCCTCCCGTTCAAGGGATTTTCTACTCGTGCCAAGCTGTTTACTTCCTGGGTGGGCCTGAAAGGAGCCGGTCCCATCCTCTTCGCCCTGGCCCCCGTACTGGCCGGCCTGGAAGGATCCAACACGATTTTCAACATCGTGTTCCTGGTAACGATTCTATCCCTTGTCATACAGGGAAGTTCCCTGTCCTGGGTTGCCAGGAAGCTGGATCTTTGCATCGATGAAGATCCTGTCGTAGAGACCTTCGGCATGGAGGTTCCGGAAGAGATGGGTATGCTGCGGGACCACATCGTCTCGGATGACGACCTGGTCATGGGAAGGACCCTCCGCGACCTGCACCTCCCCCATGGCATCCGGGTGATCATGGTCCGGCGTGCCGAAAAGTATATCGTCCCCCACGGCAGTTTGGAGCTGAAAACAGGTGACCGGCTGGTCATTATCATGGGAGACACCGAAGAAGATTAACGCGTTTTTTTTATAGCGATATGACAGAACGACATTTATTACTTCAGAACGACGTTCGACAAATTCCGCAGCTGGCCGACTTTGTCGAAACCATCGCGCAGGAGAGTCATCTGGACCAGGCATTGGCCATGACCCTGAATCTGGCGTTGGAAGAAGCCGTCACCAATGTAATTATGTACGCTTATCCGAAAGGGTCTCAAGGTCTGGTTGATCTGGAAGCCATTGTGCGGAAAGACAGCCTGGTGTTCATCCTTTCCGATAGCGGCAAACCCTTTGACCCGACTGCAGCACCCAAGGCGGATATCTCGCTGGATGTTGAAGAACGTCCCATTGGCGGACTCGGCATCTACATGGTCATGAATATCATGGACAGCGTAGCTTACCGTCGGGAAAATGACAGAAACATCCTCACCATGACAAAAAAAATCTAACGATATGGAAATCAAGCTTACCCAACAAGACAACATCACGACGGCCCATCTGATTGGCCGCCTGGACACCCCTGCTTCCCAGGAAATCAGTCAGAATATGGATGAATTACAGGCTGCAGCAGCCCATACACTCATTCTGGACTGCTCCGAACTGGAGTATATTTCCAGTTCGGGTCTGCGTATTTTCCTTACCCTCCGCAAGACCGCTGCTTCGAAGGGCGGGAAAGTCATCATCAAGAGCATCTCACCGGTAATCCGGCAAGTCTTCATGATGACGGGGTTCTTAAACCTGTTTGAAATCCAGAACTAACCCAGCAGTGTACGCTCCGCTTCTTCTACGCGGGCGAAGGTAAACCCAGACACAATCGCTTCCATCCTGGAGGCGATTGCGTCGTTACAGAGGTTCCCCAACGAACCTTCGTGCGTGTGGTGAAGGGTACCGTGGTACGCAAATGTGCCATTCTGGACGGCGGCACCCACCTGCCGGTATGCATCCCGGAAGGGAACGCCTTGGGAGACCAGGTGGTTCACTTCCTCCACGGTAAAGGCCAGCTTGTACTTGGGATCCTCCATCAGACCTTCTGTAACCTTCATATTCTCAATGGCATAGGCCGTGATATCCAGCACCTCGTCCATCTCGTCGAAGAGCGGGAGGAAGACTTCCTTGATGAGTTGCATGTCGCGGAAATAGCCGGACGGCAGATTCCCTGTAATAAGCCGGATGCTGTTCGGAACGCCCTGGATCTTGTTGCAGTGGGCGCGGATCAGTTCGAACACATCGGGATTCTTCTTATGCGGCATGATGCTGGAGCCCGTGGTCAGGGAATCCGGCAACTTGATGAAACCGAAGTTCTGGCTGTTGTACAGGCAGGCGTCCATGGCCAGGCGGCCGATGGTCTCGGCCAGGGAAGCATAGGCGAAGGAGATGGCCCGTTCCGTCTTGCCGCGGCCCATCTGGGCGTAAACACTGTTGTAATTGAGTCCGTCAAAGCCCAGCAGGCGCGTAGTCATGGACCGGTCCAGCGGAGCGGAAGACCCATATCCGGCAGCCGCTCCCAGCGGATTGCGGTTGGCCACTTTCCAGGCGGCCTGCATCAGTTCCATGTCGTCGGTCAGGCTCTCGGCATAAGCGCCCATCCACAAGCCGAAAGACGAAGGCATGGCCACCTGCAGGTGGGTATAACCCGGCATCAGGACATTCTTGTATCGCTCACTCCCCTGCTGCAAGACAGCAAAGAGGTGCTGCATCTTTTCCACCGTCCGGCGAATCCGTGCGCGGGAGAAAAGTTTCACATCCACCATCACCTGGTCGTTGCGCGAGCGGCCCGTATGCACCTTTTTCCCCAGATCGCCCAAAGCGCGGGTCAGCAGGAATTCCACCTGCGAATGCACGTCTTCCACATCCGGATCGATGGTGAAACGGCCCTCGGCCGCCTCGCGGTAAATCTTCCGCAATTCCGCCAGCAGCACCGGAAGCTCGTCCGATCCCAGCAAGCCTACCTTTTCCAGCATGGTGATGTGCGCCATCGTTCCCAACACGTCGAAGGGTGCCAGATACAAATCCATCTCCCGATCGTGTCCGACCGTGAATTTTTCGATTTTCGCATCGATGGAAAATCCTTTGTCCCAGAGTTTATTTGCCATAATAACCGATCAGTTTTACAGGACCCAGCAGGCCGGACGGAAGGAGTTTGTCGCCGGCATTGTAGAAACGCCGTACACGGGTCACAGGAGCCGTTCCCGGCTGTCTGTCGCCAATCATCCGGTTCACCCAGAGGTTCGTAACATTTACTTCTATTGTATTTTCGCCTTCTTTCAGCCAGGGCAGCAGGTCCGGGCTCTCGAAGGGGGCGCGCCATAGCACGCCGGCATTGTGTCCATTCACAATCAATTCCGCCATCACATGCACCGTTCCCAGGTGGATCCGGGCCTCTTTCAACGCGTCCAGGGCCCCTGCCGGCACCCTAAAGGCCGAGCGATAATGCGCGGTACCCGAGAAATAGCGAACCACCGGATCGCTGTTGGTGGTCCAGTCGTTCAACTGCGAGAAGGTCTCCAAGGCCTTTTCGCCGCCTTTCTGGTCAAAGGCAACATCCCACCATCGATCCAGGGTCAGCACCGCTGCGGACCGATAGGCCGGTTTCGCTTCCGGAATGGGCAGGGGTTCATCGGTCAGCACAAAGAAGCAGGCATCACCCGCATTCATTGACACTTCCACTTCCTTGCCTCCACCCGGCAACCGGACCATTTCGCCCGTTTCGGCATTGAAGAGGGCGGCGTGGCGCGCCCCTTCACGGAAGGTAGCCGTTCCCTGCCAGGCCTTCCCGGTGAAATTGGCCAGCCAATAGATCTGGCCCTCCGGAACGGTCCTGTGCACAAACTGGATGCCTGTCAGGGTTGCGTCGTGGCCCCGCTTGTTGCGTGCCACCTGTCCACCGAAAAGGAAGCCCTCATCGCCCGTTGAAGGACCGGACAAGGACAGGTCCGGACCGATCCCGCGTTCTTTCAGCAGGGAGGGCAGTTCCTTCTCATAGCAGACCGGAATCCCCTGCCCCTTCAGGGCTTCTATACGCGTCCTCATCTGCGCAGACATATAACGCCTGCAGTTTCCGCCCAGTACCAGTACCCGATAGCGCTGACCGCTGTCGGTAACCAGGGTTCCCCCTTCCGGACGAACCTGGTTCAAAACCACATCCGGATTGGCATAATCGAAACTATAGCCTGCCGGTATCTTCGGCAGGAAGGAAAGATATTCGCCGCCATACTCGGCGGTGGCATTGGTATCTTCCCCATAGAATAGCAAGATATCCGCCACATTGCGGCCCGCCTGCATCATCGCACAACTGCGGGCAAGATAGTCCGTCCACAGGCGGGCATAAGGGGCCCAGGTTTCGTTCCGGTGGAACCACTGCCCGTAACGGAACAGGCCCAGTCCGGGAAGATAATCGTCCGATGGCTGAGATGCGCTGTCGTGGATCACAAAGCGGTTCAATCCACTGGCCAGCGCGATATCCGCAATCCGCTTGATATTGCCCGGATGGTAGGTATAGGCACACTTGTCATCTCCATTGACGGTAAAAGATTCCGCCGCTACCAGGTTCTGGCCGTAAATGTGGGCCACGGAGGCACTCTCACGGATATCGGACAGGGCTGAGCCCAGCATCGAACCGGAGGGGCTGTCCGTCATCCAGATGGCCGACATGGGCACCGTCGCTTTCTTTTTCACGTCCATGCCGTCCGCCACCATGGCGCGTCCGGACTCGTGAGATTCGATATAGGTGCCCTTCATGCCATAGGCGGCGATCAACTCGTTGAGGCGCTGGTAATTTTCTGCAAAAAGTTCTCCCAGGGTCTGGCGCCAGTCGGCGAGGAAGCGTTCACTCCGCTCGGCACTGTCGATGATTTCACCGGCCAGCACCGGCAGCCAGGGCTGCAAGGCGTAACCGCGACGGGCCAGGAACTCCTCCGGCAGATGGGCCGACCAAGTAGCGGGTCCGGCTTCATAACTATCCACCAGCATGTGCGTGATGCCCCGCTCGCCCAGCAGTCCGCCGGCGGCTTCCTTATACAAGTTTATATATTGCCGGAAATACCGCTCCCATGCGCCCTTATCCATTTTATCGACCTCCAATCCGGTCGCATTGGGGGAAGCGGGATGATTCATTTTCCCGGTCAGCGAAGCGCCAAAACGGTAGATGCGCCAACGGCCGGCCGGCAGGGAGCAGACCAACCTTCCGTCAGGTGTAAGATTGTCACTCAGGTCCAGCACGTCTCCGGGAGCCGCAAACGAATCGGAGGCAGCCGTCTCGGTCGGATAACGGTTGAAGTCGTAGCACAGGGCGAATTCAGCCTTTTCCTCGACATGCTCCACCTTGCAGACGGTATGGAGAGAAAGATCCTGCACATGGGGCCCGCAAACCCGGAAATAACGCGCCTTGGTGGGCGGGATGTTCATCGTCGTAAAGTCCTGGGGCGATTTCGGGATGCGCAGAAGGGTTGTCCAGTCCTTCCCGTTGTCGCTGACTTGTAATTCATTGGGGCCATCCGGCGATCCCGTACGCGGGCGGATGCCGGTAGGAAGGCTGCGGAGGGTAAAGGAGCGGACCAGGGTCTTGCGCGGGAAGGTCACGGTAACCGACTGCTCCCCATCGCGGGAAACCACGGCACCCAGTTCTTCCCGGGTCTTTTCGGCCTCCGGCAATTTGACTGCAATCACAGCCACATCATACCCATAGGAAGGGGCTGGAAGCGGCTCGTGACGGACAGGGATATCCTGATACGGGCCGGTCACCAGCGTGAGCGCGGGCAGGGAAAGATTTATCGAACCGCCTTGAACTTCAACCGTTTGCCATTCCAGTTTTTTCATGGCATCTTCGGGGCTTACCCACGGACCGCCTGTGCTGCTCCAGCCCGGAGCGCTGGCCACCGTCATCTCCATTCCCAACGAATCGGCCAGTTGAACCGCATAGCGGAAGGCTTCTTTCCAGGAATCGGACAGATAGGGCCGCTTGAACGGGGCGGCTTTGGGCATGTTCACCCCGCCGGCATCGAACTGATGGAAACCCGCGATGCCCATTTCATCCATCCAAAGCAGGTCTTTCCGGATGCCGTCCAGGGTCACTTCCCCGTCCATCCAATGCCACCAGACATAGGGACGGGCAGTCCGGGCCGGTTCCCGGAAATCGTTGACCAGTTTGGATCCGTCGTCAGGAGAGGCCGTCATGAGCACGGCCAGCAGAGAAATCAATAAAGTCGCGTTCATGACCCAAAAATAAGAAAAAACCGCCTATAATGCAAGCCCGTCCAACAGGGCGACGTAGGTCTTGATACCCGCCTCGATCTCACTGATACGGATGTATTCGTCGGCCGTATGGGAACGGGCCGAATCGCCGGGACCGATCTTCAACGTGGTGAACGGACAGAGGGCCTGGTTGCTGGTTGTGGGAGAATTGAAGCAGGTCAGTCCCAGGGCAAGTCCCCGCTGCACCACCGGGTGCGTCTGCGGGATGAACGAAGCATTGATGTGGGTGGAACGCTCCTTCACATCACTTTTCAGGCCCGCTTTCACCCTATCCAGGACTTCCAAATTAGAATACCTGCCCTTGGAACGGACATCCACCACAAAGGTGCAGGTGTCCGGAACCACGTTGTGCTGGGTGCCGGCCGAAATCATGGTTACACTCAGTTTTACCTGATCCAGCGGCTGGCTGCGAAGCCATTCAATGTCTTCCATCGCCTTGTACAAGGCATTCACGCCTTCTTCGCGGGCCGCGTGGCCACTTACGCCGTGGGCCGTGCAGTCCAAGACCATCAGACCGGTTTCGGAAACCGCCATCTGCATTTTCGTCGGTTCTCCGATGATGCCCAGGTCCACCTTCCCCAGCTCCGGAAGCAGAAGGTCGATCCCGCCTCCTTTTCCGCAAATCTCTTCCTCGGCCGTAGCGCTGAAAATGAGCCGATAAGGCTGCGGTTTCGCAGACAGTTCACGGTAAGCTGCCAGCAGGGCCACAAGCGAGCCGCCATCGTCATTCGACCCCAGCCCATAGAGGGTATCGCCCTCCAATGTGGGACAGAACGGATCACGGGTATAGCCGGAAGACGGTTTTACCGTATCGATATGGGCATTCAGCAGAAGTGTTTTCTCCGTGGTTCCGGGGGTCTCGCACCAGAGGTTGTTCCCCAACCGGTGCACCGGCAGACCCTGGCCGCGCATCCACGCTTCCAGGAGATCGGCGGCGGGACCTTCCTCGCGACTGAACGAAGGAGTCGCGATGAGTTGTTTCAGCAGGTCTATCATTGAATCAGGGTTCCGGGGTTCTTAAGGTCGTATTTGGCGATGCGAACCGCGCCCACACCGGCTTTCACGGCCGCCAGGGCATTGGTAATCTTCGGGAGGATACCGCCGGTCAGGGCACCGGTCGTCTTCAAGGTTTCGAACGAGGCGGCGTCGATTTGCGGAATCACCGTTCCGGAAGCGTCCAGCACGCCTTCCAGGTCGAAGCAGAAGGTCAGCGTCACGTCAAATTGTCCGGCCAGTGCTGTTGCAACGGTCGAGGCGATGGTATCGGCATTGGTATTCAGCAGGCTGCCCTTTCCATCATAGGTAAGCGGGCTCACCACCGGCACGAAGCCGGAAGACAGCAGCGAAGCGAGCAAATCGGCATTCACGCCGTCCACATCGCCCACAAAACCGTAGTCGATGCCGTTCACGGGGGGACGTTTGTGCGAGCGGACCAGGGCGCCGTCGGCCCCGCATAGGCCGATGGCATTTACGCCCAGGGCCTGCAACTGCGCCACCAGGCGCTTGTTTACCAGACCGGCATAGACCATGGTCACCACTTCCAGGGTGGCCGCATCGGTAATCCGGCGGCCTTCCACCATCTGGACAGGGATCCCCAGCTTGCCGGCCAGGGCCGTCGCTTCCCGACCGCCACCGTGTACCAGGACCTTGGGCCCTTCCATCGCGGCAAAGCCCTTCAGCAGGGCCTGCAGCTGGACGGGGTCCTCGGCCACCTGGCCACCCACCTTGACTACCTGTACTTTCATAAGCTTTCCAGCATGCGTTTCAGCACCACCTGGGCCGACACCACGCGGTTGGCGGCTTCGGGGATGACGATACTCTGCGGCGAATCAATGACCTCGTCCGCAACAATCATATTGCGCCGGACGGGCAGGCAATGCATGAAATAGGCATTGTCGGTTACGGCCATCTGGCGGGCGGAAACCGTCCAGGAACGGTCCTTGGACAGGATTTTCCCATATTCTTTATAGGAAGACCAGTTCTTGGCGTAGATGAAATCGGCGCCTTCGAAGGCCTTCATCTGATCGTACTCGACCCGGGCGTTCCCTACGAATTCGGGAGCCAGTTCATAGCCTTCCGGCTGCGTGATGACGAAGTCCACGTCGGCGGCATTCATCCATTCGGCGAAGGAGTTCGGGACGGCCTGGGGAAGGGCGTTCGGATGCGGAGCCCAGCTCAGAACCACCTTCGGACGCTTCTTGGAAGATGCTTTCTTCTGCCAGTACTCGTCGATGGTGATGAGGTCCGCAAACGCCTGGCAAGGGTGCACCGTGGCCGATTCCAGGGAGATAACCGGCTTGCCGGAATACTCGATGAACTGCTTCAGGATGGTCTCGCCATAGTCAAATTCGCGGTTTTCGAAACGCGCAAAGGAGCGCACGCCGATGATGTCGCAGTAGCTGCCGATCACCGGGATGGCTTCGCGCAAGTGTTCGGGCTTGTCACCGTCCATGATGACGCCCATCTCCGTTTCCAGTTTCCAGCTGTCGGCACCCACATTCAGGACGATGGCGTTCATGCCCAGGTTCAGGGCCGCCTTCTGGCTGCTCAACCGGGTGCGCAGGCTGCTGTTGAAGAAAATAAAGATGGCCGTCTTGTTCTTGCCCAGTTCCTGGTTGGCAAAGGGAGCGGCCTTGACCTGGCGGGCCTCGGCGAGGGCCGCTTTCAGGTCACCGATATCGGATACGTGAAGAAATTGTTTCATAATGGATTACGCGTTCAATACCTCTTTCAGGGCCTGTACAAAAATGGCAGCATCGTCCACGCTCAGCACCAGCGGCGCCAGCAGGCGGATCATCGACGTACCCGATACGCCCGTAAAGATGTGTTTTTCAAAGAGCAGCTTTTTGCGGATATCCGCCACCGGCTGCGTAAATTCGATGCCCAGCATGAGACCCTCGCCGCGCACCTCTTTGATCAGCGGGGAAGCGGGGATGTTGGCTTTCAGCCAGGCTCCGGTGCGGCTTACATTCTCCAGCAGGTTCTCTTTCCGGATGATGTCCAGCACCGCATGCGCCCCTGCCATGGCCAGATAATTCCCGCCGAAGGTCGTTCCCAGCATGCCTTTGGTAGCCTGGAACTGCGGTGAGATGAGCACACCGCCAATCGGGAAACCGTTGGCCATGCCCTTCGCCACCGATACCAGATCGGGAACGATCCCGGATTTCTGGTGGGCAAAGAACCAGCCCGTACGGCCATAGCCGCACTGTACCTCGTCCATGATGAGGACGGTACCGTATTTCGTGCACAGGGTACGCAGGCCCTGCAGGAATTCATCCGTCGCGATGCGGATGCCGCCCACGCCCTGGATCGCCTCCAGAATGACAGCGGCCACATCGCCCCCGCGAAGCTCCCGCTCTACGCTGTCCAGATCGTTCAGCGTGGCAAAAGCCACCTTGTGGTGGGCATTGAAGGGAGCCTGGATCTTGGGGTTGTCCGTCACGGCAACGGCGCCCGAGGTGCGGCCGTGGAAGGCTCCGTGGAAGGCCACAACCTTGTCCCGTCCGGTATGGAAGGAAGCCAGTTTGAGGGCGTTTTCGTTGGCCTCGGCGCCGGAATTCACCAGGAAGAGGCTCCAGTCCTCGTAGCCGCAGGCTTCGCCCAATTTACGGGCCAGGCCCTCCTGCAAGGGGTTGTGGACACTGTTGGAATAGAACCCGATCTTGTCCAACTGGTCTTTCAGGGCTGCCACATAGTCGGGGTGGGCGTGACCGACGGAAATCACCGCGTGACCACCGTACAGGTCCAGGTATTCCTGCCCCTTATCGTCCCACACCCGGCATCCTTTCGCGCGCACGGGCGCAACATCGAATAAAGAATATACGTCAAATAAATTCATGGTTTCTATCTCTTAAAAAGCCGAAGCCTTCAACTGGAGTCCGGTCCTTTCCGGGAGTCCGAACAGCAGGTTCATGTTCTGCAGCGCCTGGCCGGACGCTCCCTTCAGCAAGTTATCGATGACGGAGCAGATCAGCAGCCGTCCGCCATGCTTCTCCAGCGACAAAAGGCACTTGTTGGTGTTCACGACCTGCTTCAGGTCCACGGCCCCCGGGTACACGAAGGTAAACGCGGCATCCTTGTAAAAGTCTTGATACAAGGCGAATGCCTCTTCCTGCGCAAGGGTGCAATCGAGGTGGGCGGTGGCCAGGATGCCCCGGGCAAAATCGCCCCGGACCGGCACAAAGTCCAGTGTCTCGGCATAAGAAGGCTGCAGGGCCTTCAAATTGCGGTTAATTTCCAGCAGGTGCTGATGCTCAAAGGCTTTATAGACCGAAAGATTATCGTTTCTCCAGCTGAAATGGGTCGTGGGACCGGGTTTGACACCGGCTCCCGTAGAGCCCGTCACAGCCGTTACGCTGATTTCGCCGTTCAACAGACCGGCGGCAGCCAGCGGCAAAAGCGCCAGTTGGATGGCCGTGGCGAAGCAGCCCGGATTGGCAATGAGGTCGGCCCCGGCGATGCGGTTGCGCTGCCACTCGGGCAGGCCGTACACATAGCCCTGGCTCTGGTCCCGGAAATCCTGGGCCAGATCGATGACCTTCAGTCCGGCCGGACGCGGATGCTCCGCCCAGAAAGCGCTGCTTTTCCCATGACCTGAGCAAAGGAAGACCACATCGACCGCGGTCAAATCCGCTTCTTCACAGAAGACCAGGTCCGTTTCCCCGAACAGGCCCGAATGGACGGCCCACACCGGATTTCCGGCGTTACTGGAACTCTGGGCAAAGACGATCTGCACCTGCGGATGGTTGATCAGCAAACGGATCAATTCACCGGCCGTGTAGCCGGCCGCACCGATGATTCCGACCCGGATCATAGGGCGTTCTCAATTTCGTTGCCTTCTTCCGTATGGTTGGCATAATAGACGCGAAGCGGCGTGCTCATGACCTTGATGAAGCCCTTGGCATCTTCGCTGGTCCAGCCCTTCTGCATCTCGCCATACTCGCCCAGTTTGGTCTTCACGAGGTCGTCCTTGCTGTCCACACCCACGGTTTCAAAGCCGTAAGGCCGCAGCTGCAGGGTCACGGTACCGTTCACGTTGCGCTGGCTCTCCTCGAGCATCGCCTCGATATCGCGCATAACCGGCTCCAGGTACTGGCTCTCGTGCAGGAACATGCCGTACCAGTTGGCCACCTGGTCTTTCCAGTACTGCTGCCACTTGCTCAGGGTAAATTTCTCCAGGAACTTGTGGGCGGCGATGATCAGCATCGGGGCGGCCGCCTCGAAGCCCACGCGGCCCTTGATGCCGATGATGGTATCGCCCACGTGCATGTCGCGCCCGATTCCGTACGGAGCGGCAAGGGATTCGATTTTGCGGATGGCCGCCACCTTATCGGTAAAGGCTTCCCCGTTCACAGCCGTGATTTCTCCTTTCTGGAAGGTGATGGCCAGGGTTTCGCTCCCCTGCTTGGTCACCTGCTTCAGGTACGCGCTTTCCGGAAGTCCCTGCTTGGAATCCAGGATTTCGCCACCGCAGATGGACGTACCCCACAGACCTACATTATAGGAATATTTCAGTTTGGTAAAATCAGCAAAATAGCCGTGCTGGTTCAGGTAATCCACCTCGTACTGGCGAGTCAGTGCCATGTCGCGGGTAAGCGTGATGATCTCCATGTCCGGAGCCATCACCAGGAAGGTCATATCGAAACGGACCTGATCGTTGCCGGCACCCGTAGAACCGTGTGCGATAGCGTTCGCACCCACTTTCTTGGCATAGCGGACAATCGCCATCGCCTGGAAAATCCGTTCGCTGGAAACCGAAATCGGATAGGTTCCATTCCGCAGGACATTGCCCGCAATCATGTATTTGAGGCTCTTGGAATAGTACTCCTGGGTTACGTCCAGGGTCACATACTCCTTGGCGCCCAGCTTGTACGCATTTTCTTCGTTGGCCTTCAGCTGTTCCTTGCTGAAACCGCCCGTATCGGCACATGCCGCATATACTTCATAACCTTTTTCTTTCGCCAGGTACATCACCGTGAAAGAGGTATCCAGTCCGCCGCTGAATGCGACTACTACTTTTTTTGCCATATCTATTTCTTTTTATTTTTCGGGATGATGAACAAGGGACCGCAGTTTCATCCAGAGGTTCAGCGGCTGATCGTGAATCTCGGACTCGGTGGCTTCATGATGCTTAGCGGGATCGTAGAGCATGCCCGTGCAAAGGCAGCGCGTATAATTGTTGCGCAGCAGCACATCGTAATTCACGCAGCTCTCGCAACCCTTCCAGAAGGTCGGATCGTCCGTCAGTTCGGAGAAAGTCACGGGCACATAGCCCAGTTCCGTATTGATTTTCATCACCGCCAGTCCCGTGGTGAGACCGAAAATCTTTGCATTGGGGAAACGTTGGCGGGACAACTCGAAAGCTTTGTGTTTGATTTTCTTGGCCAGGCCTCGCTGACGATATTCGGGTTTTACGATCAGGCCGGAATTGGCAACAAACTCTTCATGTCCCCAACTCTCGATGTAACAGAAACCCGCGAAATCGTCACCGCACATGGCGATAACGGCCTTCCCCTCCTGTATCTTGCTCGCCACATACTCCGGACGGCGCTTGGCAATGCCGGTTCCGCGTACCTTCGCTGCATCCTCAATGGTCTTTAAGATCTCATCCACATACTTAAGGTGCTTTTCCGTTGCCACCTCAACCGTAATAATCTCTTCTTCCATAATATAATAAGATGTTTAATCCTTATAAAAAATTACCGGATGTATTTGCTCCGGATATCGGGAAACAGGGAAGCAAGCCCGTTCAGGACGGCATCCTGAGGCGTCCTTTCCCGCAGGATAGCCAGGACCGTATCGTCGCCGGCAATGGTGCCGATAATCTGAACCACGGCGCCCGAATCCAGGAAAGAGGCCACCATACTGGCATGACCGGGATGGGTCTTCAACACCGCCAGGTTACCGGAGAACTGCACGCTAAGAACACTGGAAGTCATATTGATCTGCGTCGTCGGGGCGGGGTTCGCCGATGCATGGAGGCGGAACAGATAATCGGTTCCATCATGCACTTTGATAATACCCAGCTCTTTCAAATCACGGGACAGCGTGGCTTGAGCCACGATAAAGCCTTCTTTTTCCAACAGGGATTGCAATTCCTCCTGATTGGCGATGTTTTCGCGTCGGACCAAACTCCGGATGACACTCTGTCTTTCCGATTTCCCTTTCATTTGCTTTTGTATTTTTATTCAATCTTTCGCTGCAAAGATAGGGGATTTTTGAATAAATATCAAATATTTTTTGAAAAAAAGTAGGCAGTCGTCTCCCGACGGCCGCCTACCCACTTAACCTAAACTTAAACTATGAAAAACTTCAAGTGCAAATATAGCGATTATTTCGAAAAATACAAATTATTTTCAAGATTCTTATCCGGATGCACGGCAACTTCCTGTGGACGTCCGGCCTGTTTGTCCGAACCGGGCCGTCATAGCTCCGTTTCCGGACAAGATAAGTCGTTTTTTGTCCCATGAGCTTCAAAATTGCAGAATTTGGACAATAATAGCCGTTCTGTGTCCCAAGGTTACCCTTTCCAGTATTTCCCGAAGATGCAACGCTCCAGAACGCTTCCGACCTTGTCCAGCACTACCCGCATAGAATCAGACTCATTTAATCTTCTATCCGCATTTTGGCGTATTTCAGCAGGAGGATTTTCTCGCCATATTTTTCAAAGACGATACGGGCCTTGGACTCCAGGACGGTAGCACCATTGATTTCCAAAATCTTACCGCGGCCGAAACGGTCGTGCGTGATGGTCTGGCCGGCGCGGAACTTATCCGGCGAATCCGGAACGAAGTTCTCCTCCTTGGGCGGAAGCGGACGGGCTGAAGGGGCCGCCATCGGACGGGCTGAAGGGGCTGCCGTCGGACGGACAGGCATGACGGAAGCCGGGCGCCGTTCGGTACGGGCTTCGCCGGAGGCGCCCCACGGCGAAGAACCAACGGGCTTTGCCTTGGTACGGTAGCCGTAGCCGCCAAAGCCGCCAAAGGCGGGGGCGTCGTCGTCCTCGTCCTCCTCTTCCCTGCGCCGGAGCGGATTGGCCACATACTGCGCATCGATTTCCCGCAGGAAACGGCTGGGAGCATTGCTCTCGTGCTTGCCGTTGCGCATCCGGGTCTGGGCATAGGAAAGGTCCACCGTCTTCTTGGCCCGCGTGATGGCCACGTAGAACAGCCGGCGTTCCTCTTCCAGTTCGGCCGGTCCCAGCATCATGCCCCCGGACGGGAAAAGGTTTTCCTCCATGCCCGCCACAAAGACATACGGGAATTCCAGACCCTTGGCGGAATGGACGGTCATCAAGGTGATCTTGTTGGATGCGTCTTTCTCTTCATCTTCCGAAAGGTCCACGTTGCTCAACAGGGAGATATCTTCCAGGAAGACATCCAGCGTAACCACCGGCAGATCCTCGTCGCTTACCTCCGTTACGTTTTCGTCGGCGAGCATCTCCTCGCGGATTTCCTCGCGTCGGTCTTCCACGAACACCGCCACGCTGTTCAGCAATTCCTCCACGTTGGCGGCGCGGGCCTGTCCTTCGATGGACGTGTCGGACTTGAAAGAGGCCAGCAGGGCGGACTGGTCCGCCAGCCTGCGTGCCAGCACATCGGCCGGGTCCGATTTTACCCGCTGCGCAACGGCATCGATCATCGTGCAGAATGCCTTCAGGTGTTCTACAGCCGCGTTTTTCAGCCCGAAGGCCTCCAGACCGTCGTGATAGACCGCCTTAAACAAAGAGGTCCCGAAGGAACGGGCCGCCGCTTCGAGGGCCGTCATCGTGGTACCGCCGATTCCGCGGGCAGGTTTGTTGACGATGCGTTTGAAGGACTCGTCATCGTTCACGTTCACCGCCAGCTTGAAATAGGCCATCATGTCCTTCACCTCGGCCCGGTCGAAGAAGGCGTTGCCCGAATAGATCCGGTACGGCAGGTTGCGTTTGCGCAGCGCCTCTTCCAGGGCGCGCGATTGAGAGTTGGTCCGGTACAGAATGGCAAAATCCTGATACTGTGCACGTTCCTCCTGCATCCGCGCAATGATTTTGGAGACGATGAGCAGGGCCTCCTCCGATTCGGTATAAGCCCGGATCAGATGGAGTTTCTCGCCCTCCTCGCCTACCGCGTAGCACTTCTTCGGGATGCGTCCTTCGTTCTTGGCAATCAGCGAGTTGGCAGCATTCACGATGTTTTGGGTAGAGCGGTAGTTCCGCTCCAGGCGAAACACCTTGCAGCCGGGATAGTCCCGCTTAAAATTGAGGATATTCTCGATCTTGGCCCCGCGGAAGGCGTAGATGGACTGGCTGTCGTCGCCCACCACGCAGATGTTGTCGTGTCCCTTCGGATTCGTCTTTTCGTTGCGCGTCAGGCGCCGCAGGATGATGTACTGGGCGTAATTCGTATCCTGGTACTCATCCACGAGGATATGGTCGAACCGGCCGGCGATTTCCAGGCAATGCTGCGGAAACCTGGCCAGCAGGATGTTCATATTCAGCAGGATATCGTCAAAATCCATCACCCCGGCCTGCTTGCACTTGGTGCAGTACAGGGCGTAGATTTCATGCAGCCTCGGCCGTTTGGCATGCAGGTCCTTCATCATCACGTCTGCATTGGCCCGGTAGGCATCGGGCGTGACCAGGTTGTTCTTGGCCATGGAGATGCGTCCCTGCACTTCTTTGGGTTTATAGACCTTGTCGTCCAGATTCAGTTCCTTGATGCAGGCTTTCACCGCGCTCACCGAATCCGACTGGTCATAGATGGTGAAGGAGGACGGATACCCCAGGTCCTGGGCATATTCACGCAGGAACCTTATAAATATAGAATGAAAGGTGCCCATATAGAGCCGCCGGGCCTTGCGTTCCCCGACCATGGCGGCAATACGTTCCTTCATTTCCGTGGCTGCCTTTTTGGTAAAAGTCAGGGCCATGACCCTTCCCGGATCACCGCCTTTTTCCAGCAGGTAGGCAATCCGGCTGGTCAAAACCCGTGTCTTTCCCGATCCGGCCCCGGCTACAATCAGTACCGGCCCGTCCAGGCAGGAGACAGCATCTTGCTGTTCACTGTTCAATCCCTCTAAAATCGCACTAATGTTTGCCATAACATGCAAAAATACGGAAAAAAATCACTATCTTCGCGCGGTATTTTTAAAGTACTCTAAATATTTTTAAATATAATGTCAAACAGCATCCATCTTAAACGAGGTCTGGACATCCCCATCAGCGGAATTGCCAGCCTCAAAGCCAGTCCGGTTGCCGCAGACGTTATCGCCATCAAACCCACTGATTTCAAGGGACTTCTCCCGCGTCTGCTGGTGAAGGAAGGCGACCGCGTCCTGGCGGGTTCTCCGGTCCTGGCCGACAAGAACTGCCCCGACATCCTGGTCTGCTCACCCGTGAGCGGTACGGTCCAGGCTGTTGTCCGGGGCGAAAAGAGAAAACTGCTTGCCGTGGTCGTGAAAGCGGACGAGCAGCGGGAGTATGTGGACTTCGGCGTGAAGAATGTGGAGACATTGAGCACCGACGAGGTGCGCGAGGCCATCCTCGCCAGCGGCCTGTGGCCGTCCCTCATCCAGCGCCCCTACGGCATCATCGCCAATCCGTCCCTGAAGCCGAAGGCCATTTTCATGTCGGCTTTCAACACCGCCCCGCTTGCTGCCGATACCGACTTCGTCCTCGGAAGCGAGATGTCCGCCATCCAGGCCGGTCTCATCGCTCTCGGTAAACTGACCGAAGGCGGTGTCCACGTCTGCATCGATGGCGACAAGGCCGCCAGCACCCCTTTCCAAACCAGATGAGCCGCAGTGCTTGCCTTCGTGGCGATGGTGGCGGCGTTGACCGCCACCTTGTACGTCTGGACCATCTCCCCGCTGATGGCCGCCGCCATCGGCAAACTTTTCCTCACCGGCAAGGTCCAGTTGGACCGCAAGGTGGCCGTCACCGGTCCCGTTGCCGTGAATCCGGCTTATGTCGAGGCGCTTCCGGGCATTCCGATGAAGGCGCTCTCCGCATTCTATGACAATTCCAAGGCGGATGTCCGCTTTGTCAGCGGCGATGCCCTCAGCGGCACCTCCGTGGGCGAAGACGGCTATCTGGGCTGGTTCGACAACCAGGTCACCCTCCTGCACGAAGGTACGGAGCGCGAGATCCTGGGCTGGGCCAAACCGTTCCGCTTCAACCAGTTCTCTTCTTCACGCGCCTATTTCTCCTGGCTGTGCCCGAAGAAACAATATGCGATGGATACCAACTTCCACGGCGGCCCGCGCGCCTTCGTCGTTTCCGACGTTTATGGCAAGGTGCTCCCGATGGACATCTTCCCGGTCTATCTGGCCAAGGCCTGCCTGGCCGGTGACATCGACAAGATGGAGAAGTTCGGCATCTACGAAGTCCTTCCCGAGGACCTGGCCCTGTGCGAGTTCGTCGATCCGTCGAAGAATGAAATCCAGGACATGATCCAGAAGGGTATCAACCTGATGATCAAAGAAATGGCATAAAACAGACAATCGTTATGGAAGAAAATAAACAGAAATTCGGATTCCTTCACTCGACTGTCGATGCCTTCGACACCTTCCTTCGCGTCCCGGGCACCGTTACCCGCAAGGGTGCGCATGTGCGCGATGCGATCGACCTGAAAAGGGTGATGATCCTCGTCGTGATCGCCCTCGTCCCCGCCGCCCTGTTCGGCATGTGGAACGTCGGCTACCAGCACAACCTGGCCACCGGCACCGAAGCCGGCTTCCTGGCCACCTTCTTCTACGGCTTCCTGCGGGTGCTTCCGCTCTTCGTCGTATCCTATGTAGTGGGACTCGCCATCGAGTTCGCCGGCGCCCAGATCAAGGGCGAGGAAGTGAACGAGGGCTACCTCGTTTCCGGTTTCCTCATCCCGCTGATCGTCCCCGTGGACACGCCGCTGTGGATGCTGGCCATCGCAGTTGCCTTCGCCGTGGTTTTCGGCAAGGAGGTCTTCGGCGGTACCGGCATGAACTTCCTGAACCCGGCCCTGCTGACCCGCGCCTTCCTGTTCTTCTCCTATCCTTCCAAGATGTCCGGTTCCGAAACCTGGATCCATCTGGGCAAGGATACGATGGTGGACGGAGCAACCGGCGCCACGCCGCTTTCCTTCATCGGTGACGGTTTCAACGCCCTCACGGATGCCGGTGTACAGTATGGCACCTCCTTCCTGGACTTCTTCCTGGGAACCATCCCGGGCAGTGTGGGCGAGACTTCCGTCGTGGCCATCCTCATCGGTGCGGTGATCCTGATCTGGACCGGCGTGGCCAGCTGGAAAATCATGTGCTCCTCCGTGCTGGGCGCCCTGCTGGTGGGCTGGATTGCCAACCTGACCGGTGCCTGCGATATTCCGGCTTACTATCATCTGGTACTGGGCGGCTTCGCCTTCGGTACCGTCTTCATGGCCACCGACCCCGTCACCTCGGCCCAGACCGAAACCGGCAAGTGGATCTACGGCTTCCTGATTGGCGCCCTCTGCGTGACCGTGCGTCTGTGGAATCCGGGTTATCCGGAAGGCATGATGCTCGCCATCCTGCTCATGAACTGCTTCGCCCCGCTCATCGACCACTATGTCACCGACATCGCCGTGAGCCGCCGGGCCAGGAAATTCAACGTCGCTTAAATAGAAAGAGGTATGAATACGAACAATAACCTTTATACGGTCATTTATACGGCCATCATCGTAGCGGTGGTGGCGGCGATTCTCGCCTTCGTTTCCCAGTCCCTCAAGAGCAAGCAGGAAGCCAACGAAAAGGCCGACACCATCTCCCAGATGATGACCGCCTCCGGCTTCGGCACCAAGGCCGATTTCCAGAAAATGGGCAACGCTGCCGTGCTGCAGAAGTATGCGGATGAGATTGAAAAGGCCTATACCGTCAATGTCCAGGGCGACAAGGTCACCGACCTTCCTTTGGACAAAGTGTACAGCCCTTCCGAACTGAAGAAGCAGAATTACAACATCAAGGGTTCCGCCGAGCCGGAACTTCCCGTCTTTGTGTTCAAGAACGGCATTACCGTCGTTCCCGTTTATGGCGCAGGCCTCTGGGGTCCCATCTGGGGCTATATTGCTTTTGAAATCGGCCAGGACGGTACTCCCGTCATCAAAGGCGCCTATTTCGACCACGAAAGCGAAACGGCCGGCCTGGGCTCCCGCATCAAGGATGATCCTGCCTTCCAGGCCAAGTTCCAGGGCGAGATTCCCTGCTTCGGTGCCGAGAACGTCTTCGCCATCGTCAAGGGTGGCTCGCCGAAGAACGCCGACGGCACAGAGGTCATGGACAACCAGATCGATGCCATTACCGGTGCCACGATGACCTCCCAGGGTCTGGACGCCGCCATCGACACCTGGCTGGGTGCCTATTCCAATCATTTCCTGAAGTTTAGCGCAGAGGAGGAATAAGCCATGGATGCAAAATTGAAAGAAACCATTCTGAACCCTATTTTCAAGGGGAACCCCATCACCGTCCTGGTGCTGGGTATCTGCTCCTCGCTGGCCGTTACGGTCACGCTGAAAGGAGCGCTGGTCATGGCCCTCTCTGTCATTGCAGTCTGCGGCATTTCCAGCCTGATTCTCTCCCTGCTCCGGAATACCATTCCGGGCCGGGTCCGCATCATCGTCCAGCTCGTCGTCGTGGCCATGATGGTGATTCTGGTGGATCAGATCCTGAAATCCTTCGAGGCTACGTACGCCATTGACAAGCAGTTGAGCGTGTACATCGGCCTTATCATCACCAACTGTATCGTCATGGGCCGCATCGAGGCCTTCGCCCTGGGCAACAAGCCCTGGCCTTCGTTCCTCGACGGCGTCGCCAACGGTGCCGGTTATGGGATGATCCTCATCATCGTCGCGTTCTTCCGCGAGCTGCTGGGAAGCGGCACCCTTTTCGGTGTCGATATCCTGGGCCGCCTGGGCTACGTGACCAACAACCTCGTTATCCTGCCCCCGTTCGCCCTCATCCTGCTGGGATGCATCGTCTGGGTGCAGCGTTCCATCCAGAAAGACCTTCAGGAAAAATAAAAGACACGCCCTATGGAATATCTTAGCTTATTCGTCAAGTCCATCTTTGTGGACAATATGATTTTCGCTTACTTCCTGGGAATGTGTTCGTTCCTGGCGGTATCGAAAAATGTGAAGACGGCTTCCGGCCTGGGCGTCGCGGTCATCTTCGTACTTCTGGTTACCCTTCCCATCAACTACCTGCTCAACGAGTATGTCCTGAAGCCGGATGCCCTGATCCCCGGAGTGGACCTGAGTTTCCTCAGCTTCATCATCTTCATTGCGGTTATCGCCGCCATCGTGCAGGTTGTGGAAATGGTGGTGGAGAAGTTCTCCCCCTCCCTCTACGCATCCCTGGGTATCTTCCTGCCGCTGATTGCGGTGAATTGTGCCATTCTGGGCGGTTCCCTCTTCATGCAGCAGAAAGATTTCGCCAACGTAGGTGAGGCCACCGTTTACGCCCTGGGCAGCGGCCTGGGCTGGTTCCTGGCCATCGTAGGCCTGGCAGCCATCCGCGAGCGGCTCCAGTACGCCAACGTTCCCGCCCCGCTGAAAGGCCTGGGTATTACGTTCATCACTGTCGGTCTGATGGGTATCGCCTTCATGACCTTCATGGGTATTACCTTATAATAGAGGAGGAAGCACTATGGTAAATACTATTTTCAGCGCGGTTGCGACCATTCTTGTCGTCACGCTTATCCTGGTTGCCCTCCTGCTGGTAATCAAGGCCAAACTTACCCCGTCCGGGAATGTTACCCTGGACATCAACAATGGCAAGAAGATGCTGGACGTCCCGCAGGGCGGTGACCTGATGCACACCCTGGCCGACCAGGGCATCTTCCTTCCCTCCGCTTGCGGCGGCAAGGCCAACTGCGGCCAGTGCAAGGTCCGCGTCCTGGAAGGCGGCGGCGAAATCCTCCCCACCGAGACCGGTTTCTTCTCCCGCAAACAGATCAAGGACAACTGGCGCCTCGGCTGCCAGGTCAAGATCAAGGACAACCTCAAGGTCGAGGTTCCCGAGTCTGCCCTGAGCGTGAAGAAACTGGAATGCGAAGTCATCTCCAACAAGAACGTGGCTACCTTCATCAAGGAATTCACGGTCAAGCTCCCCGAGGGCGAGGACATCGAATTCAAGTCCGGCGAATACATCCAGATCGACATTCCCGAGTATGATATCGACTTCCACGACATCGATGTGGATCCCATCTACAAGGCCGACTGGGAGAAATACGGTTTCTTCGACATCAAGTACAAGAATACCGTTCCTACGGTCCGTGCCTACTCGATGGCTTCCTATCCGGCCGAGAAGAACGTCATCAAACTCAACGTCCGTATCGCCACGCCTCCGTTCGACCGCAGCCAGCCGAAGGGCGTCTTCAAAATGCTGCCGGTTCCTCCGGGCATCTCCTCGTCCTATGTCTTCACCCGCAAGCCGGGCGACAAGGTGACCATTTCCGGCCCTTACGGCGAGTTCCTCCTCCCGGAGAACGATCCCGAGGATATGGAATACGTATTCGTGGGCGGCGGCGCCGGTATGGCTCCGCTCCGCAGCCACATCATGCACCTGTTCAAGACGCTCAAAACCAAGCGGCAGGTTCACTTCTTCTATGGCGCCCGCGCCCTGGTGGAAGCCTTCTACCTCGAAGACTTTGCCGAAATCGAGAAGGAGTTCCCGAACTTCCACTTCGTCCTGGCCCTGGACCGTCCGGATCCGGCAGCCGATGCCGCCGGCGTCAAGTACACCCCCGGCTTCGTACACAATGTCATGAACGAGACCTACCTCAAGAACCACGAGGCTCCCGAGGACATCAAGTACTTCATGTGCGGTCCTCCGATGATGGTAGCTTCCGTCAACAACCTGCTCGACAGCCTCGGCGTAGCTCCTGAGAGCATTCTGTACGATAACTTCGGTGCGTAATTTCCTATGAAGATTGTCTGTATCATCCAGGCCCTGGTGATGGGCGGTGCGGAACGGCAGCTCTTCGGGCTGGCCGTCCAGCTGAAAGAAAAAGGCCACGACGTATCTGTCATGACCTACCGCAAAGGGGATTTCTTCCGGTCCTATCTGGAAGAGAACCATGTCCCCGTCATCAGCCTGGAAGGTACGGGCAGCAATATCAAACTGGTTAAGGCAATGGCGGCATATTTCCGCGACGAGCGGGTCGATGCCGTCATTTCCTTTGTAACCGGTCCCAATACCAAGACCTGCATGGCCAAGATGCTATATCCGGGCTTCAAACTGGTGGTTTCGGAACGTAATTTCAACACCTCCTATCACCTGTACGACCGGTGGCGTTTTCTCTTCTACCGAAAAGCCGACCGCATCATCACCAACAGCTATGCACAGGCCGATTTTATCCGCCGCCACTTCCCCGCCCAGGCAGCAAAACTGGGAACCATCGTCAATTTTGTCGATTTGGAGAAATACCATCCGGCGGCCGATTCCGGTTCCGGTCCGCAGACCTACCGGATTGTATCCACAGCCCGCGTGTCCAAGCGGAAAAACCTGTCAGCCCTCATTTATGCCGTCGCACATGCCCGCCAGGCAGGTTACGATGTACGGGCCGATTGGTACGGCTGTGTTAAAGACACCCAGTACCTGGCTTTCTGCCAGTCGGAAATTGCCCGTCTGGGCCTGAACGGCCTGGTGGAAGTACATCCGGAAACACAGGATGTAGCGTCGGCCTATCGCAAGGCCGATATCTGCTGCCTGCCCAGTTACTACGAGGGCACGCCCAATGCCCTCATCGAGGCCATGGCCTGCGGCCTTCCCGCCTTCGTCAGCGATGTGAGCGATAACGTCCGCTACTGTATCGATGGACGGAACGGATTCACCTTCAATCCGGCCGACAACGATTCCGTGGCTGCCGCCCTTATGAAACTCTTAGCCCTGGGCAAAGACGGGCTCAAGGCGTTTGGCAAAGAAAGCCGCCGCATAGCCGAAGAAAAGCTCAGCAAGGAGCGCTTCATCGGCGAATGGCTGGATGTTCTGGAAAAACTGTAATTCCTACTCGTTATACCGGAGAAGAATCCGGCGAACCGTATCGGATACGACCTTGGCATTGTCCGTGGACGTTTCCAATACTTCTGCAATATTCTTATACTTAATCAGTTCCCGGACATCTTCCTCGTGCTGGAAGATATAGCCCACATAGTCTTCATAGGCGTCGTCCGCCGCGTGTTCCAGTTCGGTTACCCGCTCACACTGGAGGGAAATGGCTGAATAATGCTTGGGGATATCGGCCAGGTAATTCATCATCTCACGCAAAGCGTCCGCCTGGTATTTCACCAATTGGGACAGTTCCCGCAACTGAGGGTCGATTTTGTGCGGAAGGTAAATCAGAATGGCCTTCGCCACGTCTTTGACCACATCCAGGCAGTCATCCATCTCTATTGCCAGCGACTGGAGGTCCGCCTTGCTCGTCCGGACCATCCAGCCATCGGTCAGCTGCCCCAGAAATTCGGTCAGCAGGGCATCTCCCTGTACTTCGCATGCTTTGATTTCGCGTTCAGCCCGCTTCCAATCTTCTTCCGACTCATACTTCATCATCTCTACCAGAGCCGCAGATGTCTGACACAAGAAGGCGGCTTGCTGCGAGAAGATTGGAATCAGTTTTTTTCTCTTTAAAAAAAACATAACCCTAAATAATTAGCGTTCAAATTTAACGCCTTTTTTGGGACATTTCACCACATAATCAAAAAAAAGATATAATCTTTTCGCAAGTTTTTTTCGAAACCGCGGATATACAGTGCCAAGACGTTAGTTTTGCATTCGGTTACCCTGTTGATGACAAGATATGCGACAGCTTCAAAACCTCATCCACTGCACCGGGAAGGGAAAACAGATTCCTTTCACCCTTTCTGTTACACCCATCCACTCTGGACGGGACAGGCGGCGTCTGCCTCCGACTATTGTGCTTTCTTTATTCCTGTTCTTCCTTCCCGGATGCTCGGATGAAAAGGTCCCCGATTCTCCTGTAGAAACGGTTTCCCTCCATTTGAAAAGCGCCGGCGGCCTGCCGATCCGCCACCTGGATATCTTCTTTTTCAACGACGATGCGCTCGCGCGTCTGGATGCGTACCAACACATCCCCTGGACCGGCGAGTCAACCGTCCGCTGCGCTTCTACGGCCGGTGCCAAGCGGATTGTCGTCCTGGCCAACGAGGCATCGGACAAGTTGGTCTGGTCCGATGTACATTCCTACGAAGGACTCCGCAACCACCTGTCCGACTTGCGGAAAGAAGATCCGGAGCATCCACTGATGAGCGGCGCGGCGAGCCTTCCCGTCGGATATGACCGGAAAGCGTCCATTGTGCTGGAGCCTCTGTTGAGCCGCGTGGAACTCCGTTCCCTTCGCTGTGACTTTTCCGGCCGATCCTATGAAGGGGAGACACTGAAAGAGGTCAAAGTCTATCTGATCAATGTCAGTGGCTCCTGCGAGACGACACGGGAAGACAGTTTCCCTTTGACGGATGTGCTGAACCAGGGACGGCTGGATGACCGTCTGAACGAAGAGATGATGCATCCGGAGATGCTGCAGCAATCCCTTCCCTCAGAAGTGGGGACGAACGTCACGACACCCGGCATCAGCCTGTACTGCTACCCGAACGGGACCCTCCGGGAAGGTACCGGGCGGCCCTTTACCCGCCTGGTGGTGGAAGGAAAGATTATGGGGAAGACCTATTATTATCCGGTGAACCTGCCGGGAATGGAACGGAATACCCGCTACCAGATAGACCTGACCCTCACGCGCCTGGGCACCACCGATCCGGATGTAGCAGCCGAAGGCGGAATGGTCACGGTCCGGTGCGAAGCCGCCCCCTGGACGGAAAAGAAACCCGCCACCATCCTGTTTCGGATGGGGAACGGTGTCACCAAGGCACTCAACCCGAAAGAAGACGTCGTTAACGATATCAACCTCTTCGTTTTCAATCAATACGGGGTATTGGAGGCCTGTACCTATTCCCCCTCTGCCGAAGCGGAAGTGGATCTTTTCACGGGAGAGAAGTACGATGTTTACGCAACCGGGAATATCGGTTACGCCATCAGCGGCATCCGCACCATCGATGATCTGTTCGAAAAACGGTATTACCTGATCTATCCGGACGAATACCGGACCGGCATCCCCATGAGCACGCATCTGGACGGCTTCCAGATAGACAGTACCCGCACGTGCACGCTCCCCCTTGAGCGGATGATGGGGAAAATCACCCTGGAAATGGACCGCACCGGCCTGGACAAAGACGTGCGCATCCTGGTACGGCAGGTCAGCATCGGGAACAGCCCGCGGTCGGCCACCCTTTTCGGGCGCAGCAAGGCCCGTACGCGCCAGGACGTGTTCCCGAAAGGATTCACGCGAGGGGTCTATGAGTCCGATGCCCTGAACATCGACAAAGAACTGGGGCACAGTTGGGACCTGTCCCTATACCTGTTGGAAAACATGCAGGGAGACGAACTGAACGAACTCTGCCCCTACGTGGAATGGCAAGCGGAGTACTACTCCCCCACCTGGCATACCAAAGCCGGGAAGTACCTGATTTACAGGTTCTATCTGCAAGACGAAGGAGAATACAGCATTGAGCGGAACTGCCACTACCACTATACCATCCGTCCCAAGGGAGACGGCCTTCAGGCCCGGGACAACTGGCAGCTGGACCGCAGTGCCCTGGAAAGCGGTCCTTGATTCCCTTAGGCAAACAAGGCATCCAGGGTGGCCTGGGTCGCGCCCCGGTTTTCCTCGCAATAGGAACGGGCAAGGTCGCTTACCTGCTTCAGATAAGCCGGATCGGTGGTCAGGCGGTCATACCAGGCCCCGATTTCCGCCTCGGTGGCAAAAGCGAATCCGGCGCCCCGTTCCACCAAGATGACACAATGGGGATTGTGTTTGATGCGCGGTCCCGTCGCAACCGGAAGGCCGTAAGCCGCCGGCTCAATGACCGAATGCGGTTCGTCCGTGGTAAAACCGGCCCCCACATAGGCTGCAAATCCGTATCGATAGAGTTTGGAAAGGGTTCCCACCTTGTCCATAATCAGCACAGAAGCAGCCTGGAGCGCTTCTTCGCTGACTTGGCCGGCCTCTACCTGGGTGTACTGGACGCAGGGGACCCGCAAGAGGGAACGGATGGTCCGGATCTGCTCCGGAGCCGGTTCATGCGGGACCAGCAGGAACTTGTCGGAAGGATGCGCATTGGCCAGCGAGACCACCATTTCGTCATCGCGCCCCGGAGCCGTACTGCCCGCCACAAAGACCTTGCGGCCCTGGGCCCATCGCTCCACAATCTCATCCTTCCACGGGGTTGCCGCCAGGTCGCAGACCCGGTCGATTCGCGGGTTGCCGGTCCGGATGACATTCGGCACGCCGATGCGTTTCATCACGCTGGCAGACAATTCGTTCTGGACCATAATCGCCCGGTAGGTCGTCCGGAGGGCTTTCCGGTACGGACGGGCATACCATTTCAAATAGGGCGTATCGGCCGGAATACGGGCCGAAATTACATAGGTATCCACCTTGCGGCGACGCAAGGCCGCCAGGAAGCAAAGCCAATACTCGCCCATGGAGAAAATGGCTTTTTCCGGGTGCACGGCCTTGACGAAACGGCGGGCGTTACCCGGCGTATCCAGAGGCAGATAGAAGACCCAGTCCGCCAAAGGCGTATCTTTCAGGGCCTCATAGCCCGAGGGCGAAAAAAACGTCAGCAGAATCTTTTTCTGCGGATAGCGTCCGCGGACCTGCTCCACGACCGGACGGATCTCCTCGAACTCTCCATAGGAGGCCGTATGGAACCACAGGATTTCCTCCACACCCTTGCAGGCTTCCCGAATCCTGCGCATCTGACCCCGTCGTCCGAGGATGAACTTTTTCGCTTTTTCTACTGCATACATGGCTTCAAATATTCTGCTGTAAAGGTGTTTCCCCTGGCCACCAGTTCCTCCGGCGTCCCCGCAAAGACCAGTTCCCCACCCCGGTCACCCGCATCCGGGCCCAAGTCTAGGATCCAGTCGGCATTGCGGATCACATCCAGGTTATGCTCTACCACCACGACGGTATGGCCCTTCGCCAGCAGCACGTCAAAGGCCTTCAGCAGTTTCTCCACGTCGTAGAAATGCAGGCCTGTGGTGGGTTCATCGAACAGGAAGAGAATGTTTCCGCGACGGGAACCTTCCTCCCCGCTCATTGCCAGGAAATAAGCCAGTTTGATACGCTGGCTTTCGCCACCGGAAAGGGTACTGCTGCTCTGTCCCAGTTTGATATAGGAAAGTCCCACATCCACCAGCGGTTGCAGGCGGGCAGCCACTTCGCGGGCCGCCGCCTCCTCCTGCGAGCCAAAGAAGGCGATCGCCTCTTCTACGCTCATATCCAGGATATCGTCGATGTTCTTTCCCTTGTATCGGACCTCCAGGATGTCACTTTTGAACCGCTTTCCCCCACAGGCCTCGCAGACCATGGTCACATCGGCCATGAACTGCATGCCGATGTGCACGACGCCCTCTCCCTGGCATTCCGGGCAGCGCCCGCCATCCTGGTTGAACGAGAAAAACGAGGGGGTATAGCCGTTCATGCGCGCATAGGGCTGGTCGGAGAGCAACTTGCGGATGCTGTCATACACCTTCAAGTAGGTGACGGCATTGGAACGCGAACTCTTGCCGATGGGACTTTGATCTACGTATTCCACCCGGCGGATGCGGTCCAGGTTACCGGAAAGCTTGCGGAACACGCCGGGCACATCGCCGGTTTCTTCCAGCTTGCGCCGGAGGGCCGGATAGAGGATATCCCCCACCAGGGACGATTTCCCGCTGCCGCTCACGCCGCTTACCACCGTCAGCACCCCCAGGGGGAACTGAACGTCGATATCCTTGAGGTTGTGCTCCATGGCACCTTCTATCTTGATGGCATAGTTCCACCCGCGACGCTGGCGGACAAAACGCGGCCGTGCACCCGTAAGATATTGCAGGGTAAGGGATTCCTTCAACTCCGGAACGCCTTTCTGCAGGTTTCCGCGGAAGACCACCCGTCCCCCTTCGGAACCCGCTTTCGGTCCCATGTCGATCAGCAGGTCGGCCGCCCGCATCATCTCCTCGTCGTGTTCCACCACCACCACGGTGTTGCCGATATCGCGCAGCCGCCGGAGCACTTCGATCAGGCGGGCGGTGTCCCGCGGATGCAGGCCGATGCTGGGTTCGTCCAGGATATAGAGCGATCCCACCAGGGAACTTCCCAAGGCCGTCACCAGACTGATCCGCTGGCTTTCCCCGCCGGAAAGCGTGTTGCAAGGCCGGCTGAGGGTCAGGTACGACAGGCCCACATCGCGGATATACTGCAATCGGGAAACCACCTCTTCGATGGCCTTCCCCGCAATGGTCCGCTCGGCATCGGTCAGCGACACCGAAGAGAAAAATGCCAGCAGTTCATCCACGTTCATATCCAGCAATTCTCCCAGGTTCCGTCCGCCCACCTTGACGTACAGGGCCTCCGCGCGCAGACGTGTCCCGTGACAGGCATGGCAGGTGGTCCGGCCGGAGAACCGGCTCAACATATATTTGTACTGGATTTTGTATCGGTTCGACTCCACCCACTCGAAAAACTCGGCAATCCCGACCAGGGAGTCATCATCCCCGGGCACGCTGTGGGCGTTCCAGATGGTATCGCGCTCCTGCTGCGTAAGGTTGCAGTAAGGTTCGAACGGGCGGATGCCATATTTCGGTGCCAGCCGGATCATGTGGTCGCGGAACCAGCTCATCTTCTCTCCCCGCCAGCAGGCGATGGCGCCGTCGTACAGGCTCTTGGATTTATCGGGCACCACCAGATCTTCGCTCACGCCGATGATCTTTCCCAAGCCGCCGCACACCGGGCAGGCTCCCAGGGGGCTGTTGAAGCTGAAGAGGTATTCATCGGGCTGTTTGAAGGCCATCCCGTCCATTTCCATGCGGTTCACGAAGGTAGATCGATCCGTCTCCCCTTCCCGCTGGACATAGACTTTCCCGTTTCCGCGGGAATAGGCATCGGCCACGGAGGCTAGCACGCGGGCGCGCAAATCGTCCCATTCCTGGCCTTCCCGCACCTCGGGGACGCGGACGCGGTCGATCAGCAGGCAGACCCCCGCCGGATAGTCTCCCGTTTCGGCACGCTGCATCACTTCCTCGATGCGAAGCGGACCGGACGGTCCCATCAGACGGGTATAGCCCTCCTCTTTCAAGGAGAGCATGAGTTCCACCTTGTCGGTCCGGTTGTCCCAGTCCAGGTCGGCCAGCAGGTAGGCCGTTCCGACGGGAGCCGCAGGCCCCAGCAGGCAGTCCACCACGTCCGAGAGGGTGTTGCATCGCACCTCCCGGCCACTTACCGGCGAATAGGTCCGGCCGATGCGGGCGAAGATAATGCGCAGATAATCATATATTTCCGTCGTAGTTGCAACGGTCGAGCGCGGATTGCGCACGTTCACTTTCTGTTCGATGGCGATGGCCGGCGGGATTCCCTCGATGGACTCCACATCGGGTTTGGTCATCCGTCCGAGGAACTGGCGCGCATACGAAGAAAGGCTCTCCGCGAACCGGCGCTGCCCCTCGGCGAAAAGGGTATCAAAGGCCAGCGAGGATTTTCCCGATCCGGAGATGCCGGTGATTACCACCAGCTTCCCGCGGGGAATCTCCACGGTTATGTCTTTCAGGTTGTTTACTTTCGCACCCCGGATCACAATATTGCCTTCAGTATCCATTCCATTCAGAATAATGTGCAAAGATAAGGATTTTTAGCCGAATACCAAGGCTCAGCCATTTTGACCCAAAAAGCGACAATTTGTCATAAATCATTGACTATTTGACAGTTACAGGTGACATTTTGTCGCCATTCCACCCCGTTATCGGCAAGCGGCACAGCCCTTGCCATATCCTAAAGTGTCCTCCGGAATTCCGGAAGACCCGAAAGAGGCCGGCAGCCCTCACGTTAGAAGTATAATTAATTAATATAGGAGATTTGATTATGGTACCTACATGCAGAAACAACCAGTCTTGGTTACCCGATGTGTTCAACGATTTGTTCGACCGCAACTGGATGGAACGTGCCTCCGCCACCGCTCCGGCCATCAATGTGATGGAGAATGAAAACGGTTACGAACTGGAGCTGGCCGCTCCGGGCATGACCAAAGAAGACTTCAAGGTACGCCTCAACGACAACGGCGACCTGGTCATCGACATGGAGCACAAGACCAACAAGGAAGAGAAGAAAGACGGCCGCTACCTGCGCCGCGAGTTCCACTATGGCAAATTCGAGCAGACCATGCTGCTGCCGGACGATGCCGAACGGGAGCAGATCAGCGCCAAGGTCGAAAACGGCATCCTGACCGTCGAGATTCCCAAGGTGAAGAAAGTTCACGTAGATGAGGAGAAAAAATTCATCGAAGTGAAATAAAATTAAGCAAAAAATGTTTGCAGGTTTCGAAATTATGCCTATCTTTGCACTCGCAATCGACGGAAACGTCACCTGCAACACTGGTGCGGTAGTTCAGTTTGGTTAGAATACCGGCCTGTCACGCCGGGGGTCGCGAGTTCGAGCCTCGTCCGCACCGCTTAAGGATGCCTTACAAGCAATTGTAGGGCATCTTTTTGTTTCAGTTTTCGATATAATTGACATTTTGATATAATTGACATTCAATAGATAAAGCCGAACATCCAGATGGGAATGGAGTGGCCTGCGGCAAATTCCATATCGTCTTTTACGAGATATCCAACCTCGGCATCTTTGATTTGTTTCCCTTTTTTGTTCTTCCCTCCAACCTCAAAGGTAATGCCGTCAATCTCGAAATCGGAGATCTTGGAAGATGTGACTTTATGTACCTGCGAGGTCCAGGCCAGGAAGTTGGTCTCACGCATGTTGCCTGAGTCAATGATACCGTCTTCGGAAAGGGCAATGGCAATGTTGCTGTTGCCAAGATAAAGTTTCTCCACTTTCATCAGCAGATTGTCGCTGTGACCGGGTTCGTGCAGGGCGCCAAAAAGGCCGGATTTGGTGAGATACTCGATGTAATCAGGAACAATGTTGCGGCTGATGCCAAGGTCGCGGCCCAGCGTATCGTTGCTGGGCTTGTAAGGGACGCTCTTGGAAAGGATGTACATCAGTTTCTTCAGCTTGACTGCAGATGCAACAGTCATTTCCGCATAAGCAGGGATGTCGTTTTCCACGGTGCTGAGGACGGCATTTTCAAGACGAATAGGGGCATCGCCCTCTTGGAAATAAGGATAGAAACCGGTTTTGCAGTAGTCTTTGTAGTAAACAAGGGGCCGATGTTCCCCGTATGGAAAGTCGATGCGCCCGTGCAGAATCTCGTCAAGTGAAGCTGCCTTCAACGACCAGCCATTACGAATATTAAGGTACTCGCGGAAGGACAAGCCGGGCATCGTGTATGGAATGGACCTGCGGCTGAGGTCGGCCTTGTTCCCTTTCTGGAGGGCAAGGAGCGAACTGCCGGAATAGATTACTTGAAGAAGCGGTATATCGTCGTATATGTTCTTGATTTCCGTTGACCAAGGCTTGTATTTATGGATTTCGTCAATGTAAAGGCGCTTTCCTCCAGCCTTGAAAAAAGACTGCGCCAAATCATAAAGGGTGTGGCCAGAGAAATAGATGTTGTCAGCAGTGACATAGAGGGTTTCCTCCAGGTTGTCGAACTTTTTGATATGCTGGAGGAGCATGGTGGATTTGCCGACACCTTTCTGCCCCATAATGCAGATGAGACGGTTGGACCAATTGATTTTGTCATGGAATTCTCTGACATAGTCCATCGGGGTCAGGGAGAGTTTGAGGCGGAAAGTATTGTATAGCTGTTCCATACGAGCTTATTTTTTTTGCAAATATAACACTTTGCACTGAAAATAGTGCGGTTATTTGTAAAAATCGCACAAAAAATAGTGCAAGGCAAAAAAAATACTGGCCAGGTGGGCACTTATTGAACCCAGCCGCATTGGGCTGGCCAGCTGTGCTGGACTGCCGGATGCGGATGACCGCTTCCTCTATCGGCCCGAAACAATTAATGGCTCTGATTCCTGAGAGTTTGAAATCGGCTGGCCCTTTCTATAAATTGCGTTGTTCCACTCGCTCTCACCAATAAGGGTATTAGAGTCCTGAACTTTGAACATCACGATGAGGTTTTGACCGGCATCAGCGACGATGTGACCATTGTCCATCCTATATGATGCTGGAAGCTTCATGCCGAAGTAAGTTAATACGCAGGAGTTCTTTCCTACGAACTCGATTTGTTCGACTAAGCCGCCTCCATCACTCACATAGGTGCCAGACACCCTGCTGCAGGATGCAAATAATACTATGGCAAGAAGGATTACAAGTATTCTTTTCATAATCGAATAAATAATTCTTATGCTAAAACTAGAGCTCTCTCAAACTATACAGAAGGTCGTCGCGACGGTAAGCCCATTGACGGTCGCACGGCACTTTCTTCTCTTCGTCCTGGAAGACGTTTCGACGGGTCTTGATTGTGGGCTTGCCATACTCGGGCGACTTGAAGTCTTTCCAGATAACTCGATTGGCCGTTCCGTCAATGCTGAATCCATTCAAGAAGAACTGAAGGTATGTGGAACGGTCATCGAACTTGGGTTCCGGTACTGTCTTGTAGCAGCCATCACCATATTCCTTACCGGTGAACCAGTAGACCCAACTGCCGTGTTCTCCCGCACGGCGGTCAAAGACTGCAAATTCCCTGATAAGTGCCGAAGCCCGGTATTGACCGCATGAATCTTCGAATGTTATATCGTATCCGGACCAATGGGCATGGAGGGACATCATCGGAAACGGTGGCAGGTCCCTGCCGGGAAATCTACCGTTGCGGTGATAAACGATTGGGTCTTGAATCTGATTCTTAGACTCTTCTTCCTCGTAGTAATAGAACTCCACCGTGCGGATATAAATCTCATAATCATCCCCGACTTGCAAAAAGCCGCCGTACAGCATCTTCTGGGCAAGATGGTAGAACTCCGTTTTAAGAGCTAACTCCTTAGCCTCGATAGAACCGTCTCCTGCTCCACGGAATGCATACAGGCACTCTTTGAGTCCGTGGGTGGCTATGTACTGTTCGTTGATCATATAGTAGTTTTTATGCTTCTTCTTTTGCCCACTCGTAAACATCGGCAAGGACATTCCATGTCACGCAATGGAGGGCACCGCCGTCGCGGGCCAGTTCTTCACATCCTTGCACCTGGATGACCTTGCAGTCCGGGTAGAACTGCTGTATCTGTTGCAGGGCCAGCGGGTCTTCCTTTGTGTGCAGGCCGGGTACAAAGATACAATTTTTTACGCGAAGGAAATTGAGGTAGGCCCATGATAGCTTGTTGAGCCTCGGGGTGTTAAACTCCAATTCATCGACAACGAAGTGCGGGGTAAGGGCC
>ONIQ01000053.1 GCA_900317925.1 uncultured Bacteroidales bacterium
AATCCCCCCCTAGCCCCCCAAGGGGAATATCGCCCGGGCTGCGTCCTGCCTTCGAGCCACCGTAAGCTCTTGAAATCCACAACTTAACACCTCCTAACTATCTAACTATCAATATTTTCAAAGACCTATATATAATTTTTTTTAGTAGACACTAATGGCCGAAGCCCTAAAATGGATTGGAATCCTCGGAGGAGGATTGGCCGTACTTATTGGTATTATCATTGTTGGCAAGGAGGCTATCGGAGGCATCCTGATTGGTGCCGGGATAGTTGCGCTTATCACAGGTATAATCAGCTGGGCCTTCCTCAAACTTTTGGTTAACATCTCCCGTAACCTTTTCAGAATCCACGACCTTCTGAAAAAGTTGGATAAGGGGGTGTAGATTATACGGCAGTAGTCAAGGATTCCTTGACAACTGAATTTGGCTTCAACTCACCCTCACGGAAACTATTGTTGATATGCAAACTTACATTCTGTTTGGTGGTCCTGAACAGTTCCGCCATCTGCTGCTGGGTCAGCCAGACCGTCTCGTCTTGAAGTCTTACCTCCAGGCGCACACTGTCATCTGGTTGATAAAGAACGATCTCGCCCTTCTCCTCACTGGGTATTAGTTGATTCTCCATACATTCAACAATCTTTTGCCCGCCAACAGCAGTTCGACGGCCATATACCAGGCCCTCAACGAGAACGGCGAGCAGGGACTGATGTTCGAGACGGAAGGAGATACCCTTGCCTCCACCTTCGGGCAAGACTTCGGCGACTTCTCTGACGGCCTGCGCAAGGCGTTTCACCACGAGTCCATCACATATATTTTGGGACGTGTTCCGGCTTCATATTTGAAGAGAATGCAATGCATTAAGAAATGGACAAATTTGGACGAGTGCTATTTTTTCCATACCTTTGAAGCAAGATTCTAACTCTCAACGCGTTTAAAAATAAAAAAACAAAGGATATGAGATACAAGTTAGCTTTGATATCCACTCTCTTGATGGGATGTTGCTTGATTGGATGCGAAAAGGGAATATTAGACTCCGACAATGCCAATGGGAATGCGGTTATCGTAAAGCCTGCTAATACCACTAAGGCTGATAGTGGCACGCTTACTAAGGACGGTACCCTTGTTTATTCTATTGGCTCCGTTTTCGTAGGTGGGGGCATCGCCGATCCAAGTAAAGGTTCATCCCACAGGTGTCATTTTTACCAAGAGAAGTTCACGGAAGGTCCTCGCTGGGACCAGGTAGAAGCCCTCGTAACGATTTACGGGTTCCGTCATAATGGTATTGAGTATAACCTGTCAGGGCAGTACATCGACCAGATTATTATTAATGGGCTCGATGAATCACTGGGATTCGGTTCTTGTCTTAATATCCCCATGGACCAAGGTAAGTACAAGGGTGGAAACGAGCTGATTAAGGATGTCCAAATCAAGTCCTATCAATTCGCGTCCTATATCGATTATGAGGGACATCAGAATAAAGATGCCGATATCAACATCGTTATTACATCAACAGCTGGCGACATCATCACCATCCGTTTTGCTAACGACGTTACTCCTTATGATGGTTATTATTAGCAGGTAAGCTCAATAATTCAAGTTTGATTAACGGCAAGTCCAATCATTTGGATTTGCCGTTATTAGTTGAGGAGCTTAAAAAACTCTATGAAAAAGTGCGAAAAAATCCCCTTACCGTCCGTTGGCCAGGAAGGCGGCCTGGACGGGGGCGATGCGGCGATACCCTTCCTCCGTCATGTGCAGGAGGTCTTTCTTGTAGAATTCTTTGCAATTGAAGCGGTTCACGCCCTGAAGATGATACTGGTCCAGCACCGGTATTCCATAATGGGCGCAGCAGTCTTTCTGCGCCTGGATATAGGCGGAAAACGCCTCCGGATCGGCATCTGAACGGAAGAAACGAAGCGAGGTAAAGAAATAGATTTCGGCCCGCGGATTCTTTTCCAGCAGGGTCCGGATGCAATAATTGATGCCGCCGCACTGCGTCGAACGCCGCTCCGGATTGAACCCGTCGTACTCAGTATAATCTTTCCACGAACCGCATTCGCGCCCATGCGTGAAGTCGTTGGTCGAAGCCCACAGCACATAGACATCGAAAACACCGGCCGTATCGACCTGACGCTGAATCGAATACCCCTGCTGGAGGGAGAAACCGGCACCGCCCACCCCGTAGGTAACGACCTCCGCGCCCAACAAATCGGCCCACAGCTGCTTGGCTACATCCGACTCGCGGTTCACCGACAGCGATCCGCCGAAAACGGCAATGCGTTTGCCGAAGTTTTTGCCCGCCCGATACGGGCTCGCCTGCGCGATGAGCGTATCGGGACGCAATGTGTGCGACGCGGGTTCGCTCTGGCGCTTCGGACGCCCCGCAGGGTTCTGCGCCCCCATCGTCCAGACCGCCAGCATCAGCGCAGCGGCAAGATACTTTATGAAACGCTTATGCATAGGGCAACTGTTTCAGATGACGGTGTACGACCGACAGGATGCGGCGGCAGGATTCGGGCCGATTCGCGGCAACCACCAGCGAAGGAACCGTCAACGAGGGGAAGGCACCATCGAAACTGCAGATGCTTCCGCCCGCCTCGCAGAGAATCAGCGCCGCAGCGGCATAATCCCACGGCATCAGGCGCAACTCGAAATACAGGTCGGCATAGCCCGAGGCCAGCAGGCACAGTTCCACGGCCGCCGAGCCCGTCCGGCGCACATCGTTGCAATCCAGGTAGATATCGAAAATGATATCATGGCAGCTGCGGGCCCACTCCTTGTGGTAGGTACTCATGGCCGTGTACAGCAGACCATCCTCATACGGACGGTCCGAGACATGGATGGGTACCCCGTTGCAGAACGCGCCCCCTCCCTTCACGGCCCAGTAACACTCTCCCCGCCAGGGACTATAGACCACGCCCATGTACGCCTGACCCTCGCGGAGCAAGGCCACGCTGATGGCACAGTTCTCGTTGGCGCGGGCATAATTCGCCGTTCCGTCAATCGGGTCGATCACCCACACGAACGCGTGTCCTTCGAAATCGTTCAGATCCTCTTCCTCGCACAGGAAACCGCTGCCCGGCAGCAAGGCCGACAGGCGTTCCGTAAGGAAATCCTGCACCGCCAGGTCGGACGAGGTGACCAGGTTCTCGCGCGAACCCTTGTCGTGTACCTCGAAACCTGAACGCACCATGCGCGATGAAGCTTCCTTCACCGTGGCAATTATCTGATCGATTGTAATCTCCATCTCAGAAAAAGCAACTTTGATTCCAATGACAAACTTACAAAGAATTCAGGTATTTTCATCCGGTCCCCTAAAAAATTGCCCCGAGCCAGAAGGGTCGGGGCGGGAGTGCCGGTAAAGGCGACTCTCTTAGAAACTGTAATTCAGGCCCAGGCCGAAAACGGTATTGGTCCGGTAGAGACTATCCGAACCGGGGATGGTCAGGGCTTCTTTGGTCAGGCCGAGATAGGCAGCACCCTGTCCCAGGGCAGACTGCAGCTTGGTGTAGGTGGAATCGCCCGTCCGGTTGTAATCGGCCATCTGCTTGTCTACCCGATCATAGAAGGTCTTGAAGAAGGCTGCGTCGATGCTGATTCGGTCGTTGATCCGATAGTTCAGGCCAATGCCCAGGGAGAACGAATTCACGTTGAAAGACTGGTCATAGATGAAGCCATAGTCGTCTCCCCAGCCAAAGCGGGTCAGCTGTCCGCCCACGCTGAGGGTCAGCTTCTTCAGGACATCGTACTCAACGCCCAGCAGGTATTCGCGGGTATTGTGCTTGATGGCATCCTGGCGGTCATTCTGTCCGGAAGCGGCGTTGTAGAAGGACGCCTGCTTGTCGAAGAAGTTGTGGAAGCCCAGGCTCACGCGCACTGCCGGGATCACCGCCCACTGCGCACCCACCGTCAGCAGGGCGGGAATATCGGAGGCGATATCGGACAAACCGTCCACGTACTGGGGCATGCCGGCATCCTGTCCGATACCGGTCTTATTGGTCAGGCGCACCTTTGTGTTGAACTCGTAGCGGGCGGCGAAATTGAACGCACCCACCTTGTAATCCACGCTGAGGATCGGCGTCCAGCCCCAACCCGTCTGCGAGCAGTTCAGCTCCCGGTCCTGGAGCAGCGCGCCGATCTGTTGCATGCTCGGCTGAAGCTGGGGGAAATTCTCCAGGCCGGAAATCTTGATGCTCTTGATATCAGCCGTATAATGGTTGCTGACATAGTTGGCCCGCAAGCCTGCGGAAACAGAGAGATGGTCGTTCACGCGATAGCCGATATTGATCTGCCCCGCATAAACATACTGCTCACCGACGATGTTCAAATCGGCATTGTAGAAGCAGACCGGCGCACCGGCGAGTTTGTTCAGGAGGGCGGGAATAATCGCGATCTGACTTTCGATGGAGCCGATGCTGGAGGCGAAATCGGCCTTGCCGCCACCACCGATAATTCCGAGATGGGCGGAGGCGAAGAAATGCTCGTCAAAACGCCAGGCAACGTCGAAGGAAGGAATCACGGGTGCAAAGCTTTTCCCCTCGTACCATCTGGTGGGGTTTTGGTTCTCCTGCGAAAAGGCCAGCGGAGCATAGTTGGCCGTCACTTCCCGGGTCTGCTTCGCCATCTGCCAATTCAGGGAAAGGTGCACGCGCCTGTCCAGGAAACCGACACCGGCGGGGTTTGAATAAGCGGCACCTACGGAAATGGCCGCATCCTGCGCAGGGTTCCGCAGGAAGGCGACATTCTGGTTGGTATTCGTGACAAAGCCGCCGGCAAAGGCGGTCAGGTTGGCCAGAAGGCCAAGACCTAAACAAGTGGTAATGAATCTATTCATCTTGTTCGTTTTAAAAATCCGGGGCAAAGATATGGAAAATTTTTACCTGTTTTTGGGTATAAACTAGTCAAAATTTCCCATTATGTTGGAAAAAAGTCGTATTTTTGCCCCATGCAAGCAGAAATCCTCATTCCCCGCTCGTTCCAGGAGGCCCGTACGATGTACCAAGCCGCCTCGAAAGAAAGCGGCGGCCTGGTCCTGATCAGCATCTGCGAGACCGGGTCCTTCTCCCTCTCGATCGGAGGGAATCGATTCCACATCGGCACCGGCGATATCCTCATCCTCCCGCCGGATATGCCCCTCGAAGATTCGGATGCCGATTCCGGCAAGGCGGACGTCCGCTACCTGGGGGTCCGTTACCGGGAGTTTTTGCGATCGATCCGAACCGGCCGAAACGTCTGGACGGTGCTGATGTACGCCCGAAGCAACCCCGTTTTTCACCTGGACGAGAATGACCGCAACCTGACCTCCAGTTATTATAAGGTCATAGAAGGGAAACTGCGCACCCGCAAAAGCTACTACTACGACGAGATCCTCCACGCCATCCTCCAGTGTGTGATCTATGAGCTCTGCGTGATTCTGAACCGGGATATCGGCGCCGTTGAATCGGCTCACCCGGATACGCGGAAGGATATGATTTTCAAACAGTTCATGGAGATGCTTTCGACCGATGACGGCACGCATCGCAGCGTCCGGCACTATGCGGAGGACCTATTTGTCACGCCCAAATACCTCTCCAGCGTCACCCAGGAAATCTGCGGGGAAAGCGCGCACGAACTCATCCTGTCCAATATGACAGCCCGGATCCGGCAGGATCTGGAATTCTCCCAAAACGGCATCAAGGAGATTGCGCTCCGATACCATTTTAAGGATCTCGCTGTTTTCGGGAAATTCGTTAAGCACCGTCTGGGACTGTCTCCACGGGAATATCGGAAACGACTCCAGTCTTTTTAGCCTGACGTTTTTCGTAACGGGCCTTGTACTTTTCAATCAGACGCTGCTCCCGAGCCCGGCGTTTTTCCTCGGCCCGGCGCAATTTTTCTTCTTTACGCTGTTTGCGTTCCAGGGCCTTCTGCTCTTTGGCAGCCTTCTTGGCCGCATCCCGGGCATCCAGTTCGGCCCAGCGGGCCTCCCGGGCAGCAATCCGTGCTTGACGGGCCTCCTCAGCAGCTTTCTTTTTGGCTTCCTTTTCGGCCGCTTTCTGTTGTTCCGGCGTCAGGACTGGCGGCGTAGAAGGAGCCAGGGTATCCGACACGGCAACCGGTTTGGACGCAGCCAGGGTATCGTTCGCCTCCGCAGGCTTCTCAATCGCTTTCTCGTCCAGGGTTTCAGCAGACAGGGTTCCGGTAGCCAGGGCTTCCGGAGCCAGGGTCGCAGCCTTGGCCAGGCTGTCGGCCACCTGACGTTCCCGTTCCAGACGCTCCTGCTCCAGGCGCTCTTCCTCGGCCCGGCGGACCCGTTTCAGGGAATCGAGCCGCGCCAGTCCCTGGTACACTTCTGCCATATAACCCGGGAAATATACCTCTGTCTGGGGATAATCGGCATGCGGTTCGTGCTCATACCGTTTCCGTTCAGAAGGACGCAAGGTTAATTCCGTGATGTCTTCCGGTCCGTTCGGACGCCGGTCCGGATCCCAGCGGAAGCCTTTCAGCCTGCGTTCTTCGGGCAGCAATTGCGCCGACGGACAAGCATCGTTCTTGGGGTCGTCAAAATAGTACAGACGATCCAGGGTACCATTGGCCATAAACGCCGACAACATCTTGGTATCCACCTTGTTAACCGTAGCAAGGGCCCCGTTCTCTTCGATGTAGAACATGGCCGTTGCACCTCCCAGGGCATCGAAGCGGGCCAGCACGCCCGTCGAATCGAAATAGGCCAGCATTTCCGTCGCCCGGATCTGGTCATAACAGAGGGTATCCTCCTGAACGGTGATAAACGCGTTCGACATCAAACTGGCTTTGGAGAGCATCCGGTTCCGGACCACCACCGTCATGCTATCTGCAGAATACTGCCGCACTCCCTCGTTCCAGACAATCGGGTCGAGGTACAGGCGAGCCAGCGAATCCAGATCGCAGTACAGGAGGGAGTCGCAGGCCACCTGCATGTCTTTGCGGAAGACGCGCACCTTGCCCACCGCGGTCAGGAAGCCGAGCCGGGAGGTATCCTTCGGAACCGCCGGCACAGCCAGGGAATCCGAAACGCTCAACGAGTCCGAAACGCTCAACGAGTCCGAGCCCGCAAGCAAGGGATCCGCGCCGGCTTTCAGGGTATCCAAAGGGGCTTTTTCCTTCTCAGCCTTCTCTTTCTCAGCCTTTTCCTTCTCGGCCGCTAACTCGGCCGCTTTGCGCTTGCCAATCTCGTTGGGGTCGTTTTCGGCCGCCTTTTTCGCCGCTTCTTCCTTCGCCTTGGCCGCCTCCTCCGCCGCCTTTCGGCGATATTCCGTTACCGGATCGGTATCCACCTCATCCCGTCGCTCCTTGGCAAGTTTCACCAGCGAGGAATCGATATCGCACACCCGGATAGCCCGATAGACCATGGAATCGGCTCCGAACCAGACCGTATCGACCCGTGATTTTTCCTCGGTTTGGCCGATGACGGCCGGATCGCGGGTGAGCGTTACCCGGGACAGGGAATCTTCATAGAAGACCCGCCCCGCAAGGGCTGCCACATTGCGCGATGTATCAATCAGTTGGGCATGTCCCAGCAATTCAACGTCGTTGGTCAGCCGGTGGAAGAACAACGAATCGGCCCAACCTTCCTGGGTCTTGTTCATCACATGGACGTGCTTGTGGAAAAAGAACACCTCGCGCAGGCGGTCATACCAGCCGCCATCGGCCGAGAGCATGTTGTCCTCCTTCCAGGCGAAGGTTTTGTTCCCGAACGTAGCCACGTTGTTCCCGGCATCATAGACCAGTTTGGAGGTCTTCACGAATACCGAATCCGTAAACATGTTCACCCGCTCCGAGAAGGTAAACAGCTTGGTCTTGGAATCGTAAGTCCCCGTCCGGCTTTCGATAATCTGCCCGTCCTTGTCCCGCATGGCTCCGCCGTTGCGGAAAACTGCCACGGAGTCACGGGTGTTATAATCCAGATAATGCGTTCGCAGCGTGTTCCGGTCCTTGTCCTGCAACTGGACGAGCGAGCCGCGGAACTGTGCCAGGTCTTCATCAATCAGATAATCCAGTTTGTCGCTGGAAAGAACGGTCTGGTCCTGGATGATCTTTACATTGCCGATGGCATTGATGATCTTGTCGTTCACGTTCCAAAGCGCCGTGTCGCAAAGCAGGTAGGTATTGTTGTGCAGGAAACGCGCCGGTCCAATGACCTTTCGGTAACTGACCCCGTCAATTTCCAGCAGCTGGGCGCTCTGGGCGCTCAATTCCTTTACCAGAGAATCCTTCCGCTCCGTCTCTTGGGCGAAAAGGCCCGCCGCAGCCGGCAGCAGGCACAATAAGGTGATCAGGATTCTCCGGAAAACGGCCATCTTACTCCTTGGCTATCTTTTCTTTCCAACCGGGACGGCTGAAATCGCAATCCGCGAACAACGGATCGATGACAATATAGGTTTCTGAAATCTTCTTGTCGATGAATTTGCCGATGGCCTCGTGCTGCTTGCGGCTTTTCACCATGGCCTGCAGTTCCGAGAAATCATTCTCGAACGTGGCCGGATGGGCGGGAAGGATCTTATCGACCCGGATGATCTTGTACACCGTGTTCCCGCTGCGGCCCTCGTTGTCCAGCGAGGAAACCGGATCGGAAATCTCGCCCACCTTTAAGGCCTTGATAGCCAGATAATCGGCCGGTTTCAACTGGTCTTTCTCGAAATAGGACGAACCCGTGTTCGGGTCGCACATCTGCCCGCCATTGGTACGGGTGGCCGGATCCTGGGAATAGAAAGCGGCAGCCAGCTGGAAGGTTACGGCTTTGTTGTTGATCTCCGTCTTGAGGCTATCCAGGGTTTTAAATGCCTTGTCCTGATCTTCCTGGGTGTACTGCGGTTTGATGAGGATGTGACGGGCATTGAACATATCTCCCTTCTTCTCAAGCACTTCGATGATGTGGAAGCCATCGGGCGTCTCCACAATCTGCGAAATCATGCCGGGTTTCAGGGCCATGGCCGCATCCGAGAAGGCCGGCCAGAAAATCGTCTTGGATGCCATGCCGAGTTCGCCACCCTTGCGGGCGCTGCCCGGGTCTTCGGAATAGATACGGGCCAGCGTGGAGAATTTCTCTCCGTTGATGATCCGCTCCCGAAGCGAAAGCAGTTTCTCCTTCACGGCCAGGGCCGCAGCTTCGCGGTCCGGATAGATGCAGATCTGACTCAGTTGGTAGCGGATAGGGACAATCGGGAGGTCGGCCGAGTCGGTCTCGGCGAGATACTGCCTGACATCATACGGAGTGATTTCCGGGA
>ONIQ01000031.1 GCA_900317925.1 uncultured Bacteroidales bacterium
CAGGTAGAACCACTTCTTGTGAGCATGAACGACTTTATCAAAATAGACGTGACAAGTGATCGGGATTTTAACAATATCCCTGCAGGAGCCTCCCTTGCAACGAAAGTCCGGCTGATTGCCGTTTCTCCTAAAAAATGGTTAATGAGCGGAGGGGCCCGGACTTATTCCTGGGATCAAATGCCGTCGGATTATACGAAGTTTGGAAATCGGCATTTCCAAATCCCTGAAGTATTTCCAGTCAACGGCCTTCTCTCAGAAATAACGCCAGAAGATTTAAAACTACTCATTGTGTCACATATTTGTTTTTATTTCATTGAAACTCCGGCCATAAAAGAACACAAGATCACTGTGACCTTCTACGAAAAAGAAAAATCAATTTCCTCTTCAGTGAAGTATATATTCCAATAACTACTGATAACATAAGTTGCTCGACAGAGCCCATCTCCGGGACGACTACGGGAACTGTCCAGCGGCGACGTAACCATTCCCCAAAATGTATATAATTTTAGGATGAATGAGAACTAGTTATCTCCTGACAATTTGCCTTTCTATATTCCTCGTTTCCTGCGTCGAGAAGATTATTCTTGATCCAATGGAGGAGATGCCGGTGGTGGTGAGTTGTGTCCTCACTGGAGAAGGCGATAGTAATGTATCAGGATTATCCACCGGAACCCAGTATGTGGATTTGTACCGGGCTCGTCATCCTTCAGAAACCGGTTATCAGCCAATAACGGATGCCTCTGTCCGAGTGGTATCTGGGGAGGAACGTTACGACTTCGTGTGGAATGGAGAAAGGTGGGAATGCGATTTCGTCCCCTCGTCAGGACGGGAGTATCAACTAATGGTCAAAACCGCAGACGGAAAGTCAATCTCCGCTTCAACTCGTTTCCCGGACGATGTTTTCCTAACCGGGGTCTTTCCATCCAAGGCAAACAATGCCGCCGGAATAGGAGACCAGGCGAGGCTTTATGCCGCATATTACCTGTCAAGACAAACCTCCATTGGAAGTTTCGTCCCCTATGAGAAAGAAGTATTTGCATGGATTACTCCAGAAGGTGATTCCGATGGGCGGATAGGAATAACAACCGACCACATGGGCGCGGATGGTTTTAATGTGAGTAGTACATCTTGGATTGATCTTACATTTGTGGAAAAATGGAAGGAATTCGAAAGATCTGAAGAATGGTGGCAAAAATACGCACAGTATTGTTCATCAGAGCCTATTCACATAGGTTTTGTCCGAATCCATCAACAAGATAGTTATGAGAGTTCTTTTCCTGATGATTTAGCCGACTATGATTATGATAGAGGGAAATCAACATTATTCACGTTATGTGCCGACTTCCCTTCATTGGCAGGAAATAAGTATCGGGTTCGGTTCTTGTCCAAAGAATATGACGCATATTTGCGGACAATTGCCAAAAAACAGATTCATTCTGATGAATTTGCATCTTTCTACTCATTAGAAGATGTCCCTTCAAACATACAGGGTGGCCTGGGCGTCTTTGGTTCGCAGAGAATTGTGCGCTGTCGTACGGGGTTCCTATTTTAACCGTATTATAAGCTATTATGCTTCGCATACTACACCTTATTCCTTTCCTTTTGCTCGGTTATACCGTGAACGTCCTTGCCCAGGAACCGGTGCGGACGGATACACTGCCGGCGGCTATCAAGCGGGCGTCGCTGCTGGGCCGAAAGACGCTGAGCGAACGCGTGGTGATTCAGAAAGACCTGAATGTACTGGCATCGCCTACGGGTGATCCGGATTTCGTAAAGTTTATCCAGACGCTGCCCGGCGTGGCCACAGGCTCGGACGGGTCGTCCAGTTACTACGTCCGTGGCGGAAATATGGGCGGCAACGTACAGACCCTGGACGGCGTGACCATCTACGGCTCCCCGCACCTGGTCGGGCTCACCACGGCCTATCCCGCCGACATCGTTTCCGTGGCGGAATTCCAGGTTGGTGGTTTTCCCTCCGAGGAGGGGAACCTCAGCGCCTCGCACATCAAACTGTCCTCCCGGGACGGCTCATTCGACACCTTCTCGGCCAAGGCCGATATAAGCAACTTTATGCTGGGCGGTTGCGTGAGCACCCCGCTCGTGAAGGATCGCCTGTCGCTGATGGCATCGTTCCGGGTGTCGCCGGCCCCGTTCGAGTACAAGGCCATCTCCGGGATGATAGACCGGGACGCCATTGATATTTCCAATGCAAGTGCAGCCATCTATGATATCTACGCGAAGTTAAAATACCGTTTCGACGGGAAGCGAAGCCTGTCGGCGTCGTTTTTCCACAGCAGGGACAACTACAAGTTCCGGATGAACAGCGGCTCGGAAGACATGATGTCGTGGGACAACGCCATCGGCATCCTGCAGTATGAAGCCCCGTGGTTCGGAAAGGGCCGTTTCAGATTGACGGCTTCGTACAACCACTACGGCAATTCGCAGGGAATGGAAAAACAGATGAACACCACTTCCAACGACCTGATGATCCGGAGCCTCCTGGAGGAAGGGATGGTTCACGCACTGGTGGAGACTCCGTTCGGGAAAGACTGGCATACGCAGTTCGGCCTGAAGGGACGGATGGCCTGGTTCAACCCGGGGTCTGCCCGGGTGCTGGAGACGACGGGCCTATTCCCCAAGACCAGTTCACCGCTGGTGGACAATACCCGGAAGAATGCAACCGGGACCTTGCACGGCCAGGTGTCCAAGGGGAGCCTGGATCGGAGCATGTTCCGCGTCGCAGGCCGGCTGAACTATAACTCGGCTACCGGCCTGGCTCCGGAAGCCAGTGCCTTGGGAAGGCTGCGCCTGACCCGGCATCTGGGCGTGGAAGTTACGGCTGATTACCTGGTTCAGTACTACCATAGCCTGGAGGGAATCCCGCTGGGATGGTCTCTGGACATGATTATTCCCCCGTCGGAGCAGTTCAAGCCGGAAACGGCCGTGCAGGTCTATGCAGGCCTGTACGGGGATGCCGGCATCCATCATTTCTCGGCCGGGGCCTACTACAAGGATATGGACCGGCTGGTATATTTTTCGGATGCGTCCAAGTTGTTCGATTCCGCCATCGTCGGGTGGGAGGAGAATATCCGGATTGGTTCCGGTACCTCGCGCGGCCTGGAGTTCCTGTACGAGAAGACGGGCGAGTTGCTGAACTGGCGCATCGCCTACACCCTGTCCCGGACGGACCGTCATTTCCCGGAACTGAATAAGGGCGTCACCTTCCCTGCAAAATACGACCGGACGCACATCCTGAATGCATCGGCCACGGTGCGCGTGCTATCGCGCGAGCGGATGAACCTGAACGTGTCGGGCCAGTTTACCTGGCAGTCCGGACATATGGAGACGGTCTCTGCCGGGAGTTGGTGGATATCGGATCCCATTACGGGATACGTTGAGCAGGATTTCTATACCTCCTTCAACAATTACCGGATGCCGCCCTATGTCCGCTGCGACGTGAGCGCCGTCCTGGAACTGACCGGCCGGAGGCATCCACAGACCCTGCATGTGGGGGTGTACAACCTTCTGAACAGGCACAACCCCTTTTCGCTGTCCTATGATCCCGACACCGGAAAGTGGAAACAGATATCCCTGCTCCCCATTATGCCCAGTCTGAAATATTCCATTCAGTTTTGACTCTTGACAATCCGGGCAATTCTGCGTATCTTTGCCAATTATAAGATAATAATTGGTAAATATGGCAAAGATTTCTTCGAAAGCCCAGGCCATGCCGGCCTCCGCCATCCGTAAACTGGTCCCGCTGGCCGATGCCGCCAAGGCAAACGGCACCAAGGTGTATCACCTGAATGTCGGCCAACCCGATATCAAATCCCCGCAGTGCGCCCTGGAGGCGGTGCGCAACAACACGCTCGACCACGTTTCCTACACGAATTCGGCCGGAATGATCGAACTGCGGCAGGGGCTGGTGGAGAAATACTACAAGAAGATCGGCATCGACCTTACGGTCCCCGAGATCCTGGTGACCGTTGCGGGCAGCGAAGCAGTGGACGTAGCCCTGCAGGTAACCTGCGACGCGGGAGACGAACTGATCGTCATGGAACCGTATTACACGAATTACAATACGTTCTGCTTCATGAACGGCATTACCCTGAAGGCCGTCCATACCGATATCCGCGAGGGCTTCAGCGTGCCGGACATGGCCCGTTTTGAAGAACTGATTACCCCGCGGACGAAAGCCATCCTCATCAGCAATCCCGGAAACCCGACGGGAACGCTGTACACGAAGGAACAGATGCTGGCCCTGGGCGAAATTGCCCGCAAGCACGACCTCTTCCTCATCAGCGACGAGGTGTACCGCGAGTTCTGCTATACCGATGAGCCGCATTTCTCGGCCATGAACATCCCCGGACTGGAACAGAACGTGATCCTGGTCGATTCCGTTTCCAAACGGTACAACCTCTGCGGCTGCCGCGTGGGCTGCATCGCCTCGCACAACAAAGAGGTGATGGCCGCCGTGTTGAAATATGCGCAGGCCCGTCTGTGCCCGCCGGTCTATGGCCAGCTGGCCGCCCTCGGCGCCCTGGACACCCCGGACTCCTATTTTGCCGCCGTGCGCGAGGAGTATATCCGCCGTCGCGACGCTATGGTGGACGGGTTGAATGCGATTCCGGGCGTGTATTCCCCGCGTCCGATGGGCGCCTTCTACACCGTGGCCGAGATGCCGGTTGATGACGGCGAGCGCTTCGCCCGCTGGATGCTGGAGGAATTCCGTATTGACGGCGAGACGGTGATGGTAACCCCGGCCGCCTCCTTCTACAAGACGCCCGGTTTCGGCCGCAACCACGTTCGCATCGCCTATGTGCTGGAGGTCCCGAAAATCAAACGGGCCCTGCACATCCTGGAAGAGGGCTTGAAAGCCTATCCGGGCCGCATCTGACAAATGGGCTGATATGAGAAAATTCTTGCTTTTTTTGGGCCTGGGCGCCGCTTTGCTCTCCTGTGAGCAGCGGCCTGTGGTGACCTTCGTCCCGGTTCCCCTGGTTACAAGTCTCCTTGCCGACACGACGGTGTCCGCCTGGTCGCCCCTGGCGGCTTATGATGCGGAGGACTCCCGGGGAAGCATTGCCGTCATCGGCGAGCCGGACCGCGTGAGCTGGATGATGGGAACCCTTTTGCTGCAGGACAGTTTCGACAATATCGACGGAAGGCTGCTCTCTGACGGCCTGCCGGATTTCGCGGGCGAAACGCTCGCGGCTTATCGGGACAGCGCCTTTGTCCCGTACGATGCCTGCCTGCAGGAGGGACGCGAAGTCCAACTGCGGGAGGCAACGGTCCGGATGTCGCTGGCGGCTTTGGATACGCTGTATAACCGGAACGTTTTCGATCACGAGAACCTGCTCGCGAAAAAGCGTGCCAAGATGCTGGTGCTCGCTTCGCCATACCTGGCCCGTTACGGTGCGCATGACTTGAAAGTCCTGTTCGATGCCGCCGGGTCCGATATTCCCGTCATTTCCGTTCCGGGTGCCATGCGTGCCCATCTGAAACGGGCCCATGCCTACCCTTGCAACGTAGGGGTGCTGGCCGACCGCCAGATGGCCGTTTCCGGCGTCTTCCCGGAAGAACTGGACGGTTGTGCGGTAACCGTCCTTTCTCCTGCAGCGGAAAGCCCTGAAACCGAATTGCTGCGATTCCTGGATATGTATCGGGATGCCGGCAACACCTTGCCGCTCAATGCCCTGCTGGTAGATGAACGGACGGTCCCTTCGGACAGCCTGCGCGCTACGCTGGCCCGGATTCGCCGGTCCGATACCGAGGAGATGATGCAGTACGGTCGTCTGCTTGCCCCGGATTTCGAGGTGGTGGACGCCCTTGCCTGTACGGCCGGGGAATGCTACCGGGTGCTGCGCCAGCGCAACCTGTTTACCCACGATATCGCCTATCCACTTGCGGAGTTCTACGAAATCCGGCTAGCTGCCGGCCAGCCGGAAGACCGTCTGGTCCTGCTCCGTACCCAACGTTCGAATTCGGATTATGTACAGCAGTAGTATTTCTCCCCAGGAACTGAATGCGCTCCCGAAAGCCGCCTTTACCGGTGAAATCGTGGTATTGGATAAACTGGGAAAGTCTTTTGACGAGGCGGTAGCCTATCTTTCTACCCAGAAAGTGCTGGGATTCGATACGGAATCGCGTCCGTGTTTTTCCAATGACGAGAAGCCCCATGGGGTATCGCTGTTGCAACTTTCTTCGGGTGAACGGGCTTTCCTGTTCCGGATCAAGAAAACCGGCATGCCTGCGAACCTCCTGGACCTCCTGGCCAACGGAAAGATCATCAAGGTGGGGGCCGCAGTGCGGGACGATGTGCAGGGCCTGGAAAAATACCATAAGTTTGAGGCCCGTTCCTTCCTGGACCTGCAGAAGATGGTCCATCAATATGGCATCCAGGATATCAGTGTCAAGAAAATGGCGGCTATCATCCTGGGGGTGAAAATCTCCAAGACCCAGCAGCTGTCCAACTGGGAGGCCCGGCAACTGACCGAGCCCCAGCAGCGTTATGCGGCTACCGATGCCTGGATCTGCCGGGAAATGTATATGGAATTACAGAAAAAGGAGAGCGGAAAATGACGAAAATAATTTTGCGGAAGGGCAGGGAAGAATCGCTGCGCCGTTTCCACCCCTGGGTGTTTTCCGGCGCCGTGGCCCAGATTGTGGGCCAGCCGGCCGAAGGCGACCTGGTGGGCGTTTATGCGGCAGACGGCAGCTTCCTGGCCTGTGGCCATTATCAGATCGGGTCCATCGCTGTCCGGGTGCTCAGTTTCGATTCGGATGTCCTGGCTCCTGATTTCTGGGAGGTGATGCTTTCGCGAGCCCTGCAGGTACGCCGGTCGGCCGGGCTGTTCGGCTCCGGACAGACCAACTGCTTCCGCCTGGTACACGGCGAAGGAGATAACCTTCCCGGCCTCATTATCGACTGGTATGCGGGCGTAGCGGTCCTGCAGGCCCATTCCGTGGGCATGTTCCGCTGCAAGAAACAGATTGCTGACGCCCTTAAAAAGGTGTTCGGAGATGTCTTGCTGGCCGTTTACGACAAGAGTTCCGGAACGGCGCCCTTCAAGGCGGGGCTGGACCTGGTGGACGGGTATCTTTATCGGTCCGATGCTTTCCGGGATGGCGAGCGCGAGGTGCTGGAGAACGGCAATCGTTTCCTGGTAGATTGGACCGAAGGCCAGAAAACCGGCTTCTTTCTGGATCAGCGTGAAAACCGCGCCCTGGTGGCGAAATATGCCGCCGGCCGCCAGGTGCTGAACCTGTTCTGCTATACGGGAGGCTTTTCCATTTATGCCCTGGCCGCCGGTGCCGCCCATGTGGATTCGGTGGACAGTTCGGCCAAGGCCATGTCCATGGTGGACAAGAATGTGGCTCTGAACGGGTTTACGCCGGAACGCCACACCCCTTACTGTGCCGATGCCATTGAATTCCTGCGCAAAGTCCCGGAGGGGAAATACGATTTGATCATTGTGGACCCGCCGGCATTTGCCAAGCACCGCGGCGCTTTGAACAATGCCCTGCGGGCGTATCAGCGCCTGAATGCGGCCGCTATTTCCCGGGTGGCGCCGGGCGGCCTGGTCTTTACGTTCAGCTGCTCGCAGGTGGTGGACAAGGAGGCTTTTGCCCTGGCTGTTTTCTCGGCGGCTGCCCAGACGCGCCGGAGCGTGCGCATCCTGGACCGCTTGAACCAGCCGGCCGACCATGCCGTGAACATCTATCATCCCGAAGGAGAATACCTGAAAGGCTTACTCCTGTACGTGGAGTAGGGGATCTACCGAAAAATGCACGCTGACGGTCCGGGCCTGTTGGTCCACGGCCGTCAGTTCGTGTTTTCCGGGCCCGGGCGTGAGGACCAGCTGGTGCAGGAAGGTGGTTTTGCCCAGGTAATGGCCGTCCATGTGCCAGTACACGGTGGCGTTGCGGTCGCTGTGGGCCAGCTGGAAGACGCTGCTGCCTGCCGAACCGTCCAGTTGTCGCGGCAGGCGGAGGACACTGCCTTCGGACGGGTGGATAAATGCCATTACCGGGGTGTCGTTCAGCGTAACGGTCCGATATTCCGGATGCCGTTCGCGGTAGTACCATTCCATGGCCGGAGGCAGTTTAAACACGGTTTCCCCGCCCGAAAGGCGGTGATAAGGACATACGGGACTGTGGGTGGCGGCCGCGGGAACGGGGCGGCTCACGCTCTCCGGACAATGGGGGCCGGCCAGGTGGCCGGACAAGGGGCAGATGCGGGCCGATACCCCCGCGCCGTCCGGCGCATCGAACCAGTCTTTCCCGCGCGGAAGCAGGTTGATCAGGTCGAACAGGACCGGTCCGGCGGTGCGGGCGCCGGTCAGTGCGCTGACCCCGTGCCCGTCGGCGTTGCCCGCCCATACGCCCACGGCGTAATCGGGGGTGAGGCCGACGGCCCAGGCGTCCCGGAAACCGTAGCTGGTGCCTGTTTTCCAGGCTGCCAGACGCAGGGAGGGAAGGAGGTGGATGTCCAGTTCTTCCGGACGGTTGACTTCTTTCAGGGCCTCGAACGTCTCCCAGAGGGCCACCCGGTCGTGCAGCGGGAAGGTCTCCCATCCTTCGTAACTACGGGCCAGGCCGGCATAGGCCCGCGTAATTTCTTCCAGGGTCCCTTCCGCCCCGCCCAAGATGAGCGAGAGACCGTAGTGCTCCGGAGCGGCGGTGAGGGTGGTGAGCCCGCATTCCTGCAGGAGGGCCTGGAATTTGGGAACGCCGTAATCGCGCAGCAAAAAGACGGAAGGAACGTTCAGGGATCGCTGCAGGGCTTCGCCGGCCGGCACGGCCCCACTGTATTTCATGTCAAAGTTCTGCGGGGCGAATCCGTTGATATTCAAGGGAATATCGGGGATCAACGTCCCGGACAACAGCAGGCCTTCCTGCCAGGCGGCACAGAAGAGGAAGGGCTTGAGGATGCTGCCGGTGCTGCGCGGTTTGGCGGCGATATCCACCTCCCGGCCCGGCCGGCTGCGCCAGGTTGCCGCGTTCCCCACATAGGCGACCGGCAACCCGGAATGCAGGTCTATTACCACGGCGGCGAGGTCGGCCACCCCCTGGGCAGCCAGCCGGTCCGACCATCGGCCCGCCACCTCTTCTACCTGGTTTTGCAGGCCGGCATCCAGCGAGGTGCGGACGGCCTGCCCCCGTTGCGTTCTGTGGGCCCGCTCCACCAGGTGGAACGCCAGGGAAGGGAGGGGCTGGGGCGCATCGGGAAGGGGCTCCAGACAGGCATCCTGGTAGGTTTGTTCATCAATGTCTCCGTGGTCCAACAATCGCTTGAGCAGCCGGTTGCGCTTGGCAAGCAAGGCCTCGCGTCCTTTGCCCGGATGAATGGAGGCCGGGGCATTGGGCAGGACAGCCAGGGTAGCGGCTTCGGCCCAGGAAAGATCTTCCGGCGGAACCCCGAAGTAGCGCCATGCGGCAGCGTCCAGCCCCACGACGTTGCCCCCGAACGGGGCGTGCGAGGCATAGAGGGCCAGGATGCGTTTTTTGGAGTACCGGCACTCCAGGCGGGTGGCCAGAACCGCCTCGATGGCTTTCTGCCACAGGGTCCTTTCACGCTGACGGGACAGGCGGATGACCTGCATGGTCAGGGTGCTGCCGCCGCTGGTCACGTGACCGCTGCGGAGGTTGTCTTTCACGGCCCGGCCGATGGCCAGGGGATCTACTCCCGGATGCCAGCGGAAATGCCTGTCTTCGAATTGGATAAGGGCGGTGGCGTACCGGGACGGAACCTGCTTGCGGGGCGGGAAACGCCACTGGCCGTCATCGGCCGTCCGGGCGCCCAGGAGAACGCCGCTGCGGTCCCAAACGACCGTGGAGTAGGGAAGCCCGCGGAAGAGGTCGCGGGGCAGGCAGCATAGCCACGCCAGTCCCACGACCCCCGCCGCCAGCAGCAGGATCCGCCGTCCGTTCATCGGACAACAGCCGTTCGGGCCGATGCAGTGTTCGCGGCCACCGCCGGGTCATACATACCCTCGCAGGTGGTGGAAGGCAGGATGTAGGAACCTTCGAATGCCGCGCGCAGTTTCACGGAGAAGGTCTTTTTCGCGCCCTTCGGCAGGTCGAAGAACCAGTTCACCCGGTCGTCCCGGATGTCCAGGTGGCCGGCGCTGTCCGCACCGCTGCGAAGGCGTTCATTCACGGCTTCCCAGCCGGATGCGAGCGGGAAGGAGAGGGCCAGGTGGCAGCGGTCGTCCAGGGTGCTGGGATTGGTTACGCTCACGTGGGCGTAGAATTCGGTTCCCTGGGCAATCTGTCCCAGTGCCACGGCCTGTCCCTTGGCGTCGGTGAACCGGACGTTCAGGCCGATGCCCTCGCTGCGGGCGGGAACCTGCATGCCGGCAGGAACCGGACGCCGGGATACGAGGGTCATGTGCAGGGGGCCGTCCACGCGGCTGGTCAGGCTGGCGGGACCGGCAAGATCTCGCGTCAAGGCCGAGGCGGCCGACACCCAGTCTTCCGTTTTTCCGTCGATAAGCGCTTGTACTTCAATCGCCTTCGTCGGGAATTTCTCATGCAGGCGGTCCAGGGCGATGGCGGCGAAAGCCGCCTCGGAAGTAGAATAACTGCCTTTGTCGATGGCTTCCGCAACGTCGCGTGCCAGTGGCAGGGCTGCACTCCAGTCTTCTACCAGGGTGCAGGCTTCCAGGGCCAGGGCTTTGTCGCGCAGGACCGATCCATAGGTCGGATGGCTGGACGGGTAGGCCTCGAAGGTGGTGGCGGCCGTGGAAACCAGCTGGGCCGCGGCTTCCCGGTTACCGGCCAGGGCATAGGCCGAAGCCAGGATCCAGCGGGCCTGCGGATGCACGGGATTCTCTTTCATGCGATTCATGGCGGCGTAATCCGGATTGCCCGCCAGGGCCAGCGAATAGAGCCGGTAGGCCTGGTCCATGTCCGGGAACAGTTTGCCGGGCGCCACACGATAAGCTTTGCAGAAGCCCTTCTGGGCACGTTTCCAACGGGAGAGAACGTCGGCATTCACCGGGAATCCCTTGGCGGCCGCCTCCGTGAGGAAGGCTCCGTCCATGGACGTGACCCATGTGTCAACGGTACCGTTGGACCAGTATGCGAAGCCGCCGCCCGTCTGCTGGCGGGCGTACAGCCTGGCAATAATATCGGTAATGGCGGTCGATGCCTCCCGGGCCTTTTCCTTTCCCAGCAGGGGCATCAGGTGCAGGAGCGCGAAGCCTTTGGATGCCAGCTGCTCGGAGCAGTCGTAGGGATAGTCCAGCATCTTTTGGGCCAGGGAGGAAGCGTTGAAGGACGGGTAGGCGGAAAGGGTCAGCTGTCCCGCACCCGAGAGGGTAAGCTTCCCTCCGGCAGGCAGGGTATGACGCTCTACCACAACGGTTTCCCGTTTATCACTTTGAACCGTTACCACGAGTTCCTCGGTACTCTTGCGCGATCCGCTGACGGCCGTTACCGTCAGATGGGCCGTGCCCTCTCCGGTGGTTTCCAACCGGAACCGGGCCATCTGGTCGCCCGGTTGGGAGAAACGGAGGGTTTGGGATGCCTCGTCCAGGATGCGGACAGGTCCTTCCGCCTTTATGCGCAGGTTTACCTCGCGCGCACCCTCTTCCATGGCAAAGACATTGACGGGCAGGGTGACCTTGTCTCCGCTGCGCAGCAGGGCCGGCAGGGAAGGGAGGATCATCAGCGGAGCGGTGACAGGCGCGGTTTTCCAGGCAGAGCCCCAGGCATCCTCGCCGGCGGCCACCACCATGACGCGCACGCTTCCCACATACATCGGCAGGGTGATGCGGTGCTTGACAGACTGTCCTTTGGCCACGGAAACCGGACCGATGAAACGGACCACCGGGTTGAAGCGGTTGTCCTTGCGGGCGGCCACGAGGTTGTCCTGGTCGCCGCCGATGGCAGCCTGGGGTGCCAGTACTCCGTTCAGGGATCCGATGACGTCGTCGTACATGTCCCAGGTCTTGACCCCCAGGGCCTCGTCACCGTTCATCTGCGTCCAAGGGTCGGGGGTCTTGAAAGCCGTCAGGTCCAGCAGCCCCTCGTCCACGATGGCCAGGGTATAGGTCATGGGCCGGCCCTGTTTCTCGCTGACCTGCAGGGTAAACGCTTCCTGCGGATGCAGTTTGTCGGGCAGGGACAGCACCGGTTCCAGATGGGACTGCGGATCGGTTACGCGCACGCGGCGGATGCCGTACAGGCGCAGCGGCAGGTCATTGGAAAGCTGGCCGTAGGGCTGCAGCAGGGTTACGTGGATAAAGAAGCCGGGAGCCAGGTCGGAGGTAACCGGAATCTGCACGGGCGTATCTTGGTCGGCCGATGTGCTTACCCAGTGGCGTGAAACCACCTTGTGGGCGTTTTCGACCGATACCAGGGCCTTCCCGCCGGCGGTGGCGGGAAGGTAGGCCGTGACCGTCTCCCCGCATCGGCAGTTTTCCTTGTCGAGCGAGAAGGTCAGCATGGAAAGCATCTCCGGGTCGCTTCGGTCGGCGCGGCCGTCCCAGTCGGGCCAGTCAATCAATACCGTGTCGCCGGTCACGTGCCCGCTTTCCTTGTCATAGACCACGACCAGATACCGGCCCCAGTCTTCGTTGGCGGCCTTGAACGTGAAGGTGGCGTCCGCACCGGCAGGGGTAACCACTTCGCCTTCAGCTACTTTTTGGGTTCCGTTTCCCTGGATGTAGGCGCTCAGGCCGGCTCCCTGGTTTTCCCACCACCACGACCATTTGACCTTGAAGACAGCATAGCCCAGGGTCCTGCCGGCACAGCGGCGGCCCTGTTCGTCCACGCTGGTTACGCGGAACAGCAGGTCTTTCCCGGTTACGGGCTTATCCGGGAAGCGGATGCCCGCATAATGGGTGAAGGGGGAGTAGGGATAGGTCTCGGTTGTGAAACTCTCATCGCCGCCCGGTTCAATGACGGACGATACCACAAAGGCGTTCAGCATGCCGGCCGCCTGTTCGGCTGCGGGAAGGTCAACCTGGACGGAAGCCTCTCCGTTGGCATCCAGGGTGGTTTTGTAGAGCGTATGCGTACTGACGGAGAAATCGGACATCGGCGCGGCAAACACATAGCCCTCCATGCCCTTGAAGGCCGTTTTGGCCGGGCGGAGGGTCATCTCCGCCTTGGCCTCCAGTCCGGCGGCGGCCGGTCCCGTAAGCCAGGAAGCCTTCACCTTTACCGGCAATCGCTGGCCGGCGTGGAGCACTCCTTCGGGGAAGAGCGTGGCAATTTTCAGCCGGTTGGGCTTGATGGTTTCGAGATGCAGCGATTTGTGGAAATGGCTGCCGCCCACTTTTACGTGGGCGTCCCAAAAACCGGTGGGATCGTCGGGGCGGGTGGGGATGCGGAAGCAGAACACGCCGTTTTCGCCCGTTTGGACGAATCGCGAGTGGAACTGTCCCTCGGGGGTAAACAGTTCCAGCGTGGCGGGATGTCCGTCCGGGATGATTTTTTCACGGTCGTTCAGGATCATCGACACAAAGAGCGTGTCGCCGGGCCGCCAGACCCCCCGTTCGCCATATAGACAGGCCTTGATGCCATCGGCGACCACCTTTCCGCCCACATCGAAGCGGCTGGTGGAGCGCTGGCTGCCCTCGATGAGTTTCAGGTAGGTTTTGCTGCTGCCCTTCGCCGCTACGGCTACAAAGGGTTTGCCTTCGGGTTTCAAGGTGAGCAGACCCTGGGAATCGGTTTTCCCGGAGGCCAGTTTCTGCAGCTGGAAGTCGTACAGGCTAACCTGGGCCCCACCCAGCGGACTGGCGGACGGCAGGTCGGTGGCGACCAGGGAAATCTTTCCGTCCGCGGTCGCAGAGGCCAGCAGACCGATGTCGGATGTCATCAGGTTCACGGCCGGGAACCGGTCGGAATCCATATAATAGGACGGCTTTTCGGGGTCTTCCCGCTCCCGCCAGTCGTATTCGTCCCAGTCCATCCAATTCTCCCAATACCATGCGGAAGGTTCATCCCATTCGGCTTGCTCCTCGGGAGAAGGCGTTCCGTCGGAGGGGACCAGGGAAACCTGGCGGTTGACGGCTTCTTTGCCGTAAAGGGAATACGCTTTCCGGAAACTCAGCCGGATGCGGTACAGGGCGCCCGGCTCGCGGTCGAACAACTGGCTCAGGTCGAGGCTGAAATCGTTCCACTGCTGCAGGTCCCGGGCGGCGTCTCCGCCCAGGGGGATGCGGCTCCGGTACACCAGACGGCCGCTGCGGCGCAGGCCGTCGCTTCCGTTGAGCTGGTTGTCCTGCAGGAACATCAGCAGGTTGTTCTCATAAATCCGGATCACGCTTACATCTACCGCGTCCAGGGCCACGGCGCGGAAGGGGAGCAACAGCCGGGAACGGTCGGGGAGGATGTTGCCTTTCAGCGGAATCTCGACGGCGGGTTTGGCCTTGACGGCATCAAAGGTTTGCTCAAAAACCGATCCCAGGGCACGTCCGCGGAGGTCTTTGACGCCGCGGTCCACCCGGAGCGTCATCTTGTCGGACCGGCCGTCGAAATAGACCAGGGCCTGGCGCCCATCCAACTTGACATAGCTGCGGTTAACGCCTTCCAGCTCAATCATGCCGGCCAGGGCCGCGTTCCTGGACAGGGTGTCCGTAAAGGTAAGGACCAGGCGGTCGTCTTCGTCCCGCACATCGGCCAGGCGGAAATCGCCTCCGGTGGGCACATCGGCCAGGGAAACGGTTTCTTCGGGGGCCTGGACGGCAAACCGGAAAGAAAAGTCCCGGAGCGTTTTTTCCTTGACATCGGCCACCTTGGCCAGATGGAAGGTAGCCTCGTAGGTGTTCCCGGGCACCAGCGCATCCTGGTCGGGAACGAATTCCACCGATGCGGGGGTGTCCCAGATGACCGTTCCTTTCAAGTCGGGCCGGAAAGAGAACAGGCCGTCGGAAACCTGCCGGTCGGCGGGAATCTCGGAAACCAGTTCGATGCGGAGCGTCGCCTGCGGGGTGACGATACCGCCCGTATGCGCTTTGATGTATTGCGCCGCTTCCGGAGCGGGGATTCCCTTGGATGCTTTCTGGCCGCAGGACAGGGCCAGGGCGACCATGCCGGACAGGGCAAGCAGGATGCGTAACTTCTTCATAATATTTTTGGCTTTTTCAGATTTTCCTTCTATCTTTGCATTCCCAAGGTGCCTTGGCCGAGTGGTTAGGCACAGGTCTGCAAAACCTGGTACAGCGGTCCGATTCCGCTAGGCACCTCTTCCTTTTACAAATAATCCTCGAAATACAGGGTAACCTTGTCCATCAGGTGGATACGGTCTTTCCCGCGTACGTTGTGCTTTTCACAAGGGTAGGGGAAATAATCTACCTGTTTCCCCGCTTTGATGCAGGCCTGGACAAAACTCAGGCTGTGCTCCCACACCACGGTGTCGTCAATGGCGCCCTGGCAGATGAGCAGCTTGCCTTTCAGGTCTTTGGCACGGCCGATGAGCGATGTCTGCGCAAAACCCTCCGGGTTGGTGGCCTCTGTCTCCATATAGCGTTCGCCGTACATGACCTCATACCATTTCCAGTCAATGACCGGACCGCCGGCCACGCCCACCTTGAACACGTCGGGGTAGTGCGTCATGAGCGAGATGGTCATAAAACCGCCGTAACTCCAGCCGTGCACGCCCACGCGGTCGCGATCGATCCAGGGCTGCTCCAGCAGCTGGCGGATGCCCACCATCTGGTCTTCCATTTCCACCTGACCGCACCGGCGGTGAATGGCTTTTTCGTAGGCGGCTCCCTGGTTGGAGGTGCCGCGGTTGTCCTGGACATAAACCACATAGCCGCGCTGGGCCATGTACATTTCCCACATCCGGATTCCGCCCAGCCACGTGTCGCGGACCATCTGGGAATGCGGACCGCCATAGACATACACAATGAGCGGATACTTTTTCTGCGGGTCGAATCCGGCGGGCAGGAACAGGCGGTAAGCGTTGTCGTAGCGGCCATCGGCACTTTTCACCGTTCCCAGTTTTGCCTGGCAGGGAAGATAGCCTGCAAGCGGATCCGGTGCGCTGAAAACGGGCTCCAGGCACGTTCCGTCATCGGCTCGGCAGAGTTCGACCTTGCGCGGAACATCGAACCGGCTCCAGGAATCCAGATAGCGGTCGCAGCCCGGTGCCATCCGGATGGTGTGCCAGCCGCGTTCGCGGGTCAATTGCCGGGGAGCGCTCACCTTCGCGGGCAGCGTTCCTTTGCGGCCGGGTTTAACCGACACGCAGAAGAGGTGGTTTTCGATGGGGGAGATTTCGGCCGATGTGTACCAGACGGTTTTCCCGTTGTCGGCAAGGTAGGCCAGGTCGGCGTCGGTGTGCACGAGTCGTTGGACGGTGCCCAGCGTATCGCACAGGTAGAGGTTCTTCCACCCGTCGCGGTTGTCGGTCCGATATAGGAATAAGTAGCTGTCTTTCAGGAAGTAAAGCGGGTCCTGCGGTTCTACGAAGGCGTCGTTCTCCTCGGTCAGGAGGGTGCGGATGAAGCGGCCGTCGCCGGCACGATACATGTTCAGGTGCATGTGCTTCTGCGCGCGATCGAGTACCTGGATGAATAAGTATCGGCCTTCGGGGGACCAGGTGATGCCGGTGAGGTATCGTTCTGCATCGAAATCGTCCACCTGCACCTGCACGGTGCTGCCGGTGGCGGTATCGTACACATGCAGGGTGATGTGTTCCGATGCCATCCCGTTCATGGGATATCGCAGCTGCACGAGTGAGCCGGTGCGGCTGGTGATGTCCAGCAGGGGAAAGAGGGTCACGGCCCGCTCATCCTTGCGGTAATAGGCGATTTTGCGGCCATCCGGCGAGGGAAAGATGCCGCCGGTGATGCCGAACTCGTTGCGGCTCACCGAGGTGCCGTACACGATCCCCGGCGCCTCGCTCGCTGCGAGGGTGCGTTCGCTGCCGTCATCGGCCCGCCAGTACAGCGCGTTATTGCGGGTGTACACGCGAGGTTCGTCGGCCGAGGGGATGCCCAGCAGGCTGTCGGCTTTGGCGCGGCTGATACCGGCGGGATAGACCTTGGAAGAGAAGACGGCCTCCTCCATGGTGAGCCGTCGGCCTTCCTGCGCGCCTGCGGGACGTGCGGAAAAGGAAAAGAGTGTCGCGGCCAGCAGCAGCGACAGGGAAGTCGTTCGGTTCATAACGGATTAGTCCAGATTGTTTTGCGGCTCGCGGACGCTAATGACACGGTCAACGATGTGTTTGTCCATGCCCCGCCAGGGGAGGACGCCCAGATACTGTTTATAGTGCAGTTCCACTTGTTTCCCGCTGCAGCGCATCAGCTGGTCGGCTACTTTCGGGTCTGTGACCGAGAAATCGAACACGTAGGAGCCTACGTTGCTCTTTTCATCGGCGCTGTACTGGATAGCGCCCAGGTTCCCGCCCCGGAATCCGGCCATGATGAGCCGGCCTTCATAGGTTTTGAAAACATATCCCTTGAGGGCGAACTGGTTCAATTCTCCGGCCTTTACGCCGTCTCCGAAAACATAGAAGAAGCGGACATAAATGAAGGCGGCGAGGGCGATGACCAGGATGGAAACCGTCCATCCGATGATTTTTCCGAGTTGCAGTTTCATGATGATGGTGTTTTAGCGGACGGGAGCGCCGGTGAGCGGCCAGTCCATGATGGTGGAAATGTACGGAATAAGGGTATAGGCCTTTTTCTGGTGTCCCATGTAATTGGGATGGTTGGCGGCGCCCAGGTCACTTTCGTGGTTGTGCACCCGGGCTCCCAGGGCCATCCAGTGTACATTCGGGAAACCGCAGTTTTCTACGGCCGTCTGGATGTAGGCGATCATCTCGGGGTCATTCTTTCCGGCGACGCACAGCACCGGGTGATTCTCTCCGTAAAATCCCTTGATTTCTTTGATCAACTGGATGTAATTGCGGCGGAACATGCCCATGGAAGGCTGGCGGTTCCGGGAGAAGTCATTGGTGCACAGGTAGATGACGCTCAGGGACGGTTGGGGGCCGTTTTCGGGTTTCCAGTCGGCCTCGCGGCGCGTGTCAAAGGTCTGCAGATACCGTTCGGGCATGTAGTAGTCTTTGACGTTGTCGTTGTAGTTGCGGGCAATCCCCATGCCGGAATGGGAAATCCAGATGCAGTCAGCCCCGAAATAGCGGCTTACGATGGGAGCATAGGATTTGTTGGCGTTCTCCGTTTCGGGCGTGAACGGGTCGGTCTTGACGGAATTCTCGCTGCCGAAACCGCAGGTGTAGGAATCGCCGATGAATTCAATGACGCGTTCCCGTACACCCTCCGCCTGGAGGAGCGGTTTCCGGGTTTCGAAACAGGAAAAGGTGGCCGTTCCCTGTTCGCCTTCGGTGCGTTTCTGGAGGATCGCCGTATGCTTTTCCTTCGGACTTCCGCCCTGGAAGAGGACAATGGTGGTATCCTTCCCGGTGAGCGTAATAATCTGGTCCGGTTCGGTGTCCATTTGCTTATCGATCCAGAGGTTGAAGTAGTCTTTCTTGCTATCCGATGCCTTGACGGCCAGGTAGTTACCCTCGAAGGCGATGCGGCTGTAAACACCGCTCCAGTCGAAGGAAACGGTCCCGTCCTGCACCAGTGTGCGTCCAATCCAAGTTACACTTGCATCCGCCGCCGGGGTGATGACGGCATCGTTCTTTTTCACGCCCTGGGCGTGGAGGGAGAGGGAGAGCAGCGTTGCTGCCACGATCCAGATCAATTTTCGTATCATATCTTATCTTATGTATTCTATAGCTACAAAGATACGAATAAAAAGCGAATCCTATATTTTTTGCTATCTTTGTATATGCTAAAAAATAGGGATATGAAACAGTTTTTTCAGGCCGCGAAGGCGGTGCTCGTTTGCGTTTTCCTGCTGGCAGCTGTGGTGCTTTCGGCTCAGGAACGCCGCTATGTGCAAGCGTATGAATTGAATGTGATCGGGAAGGCGCTTCCTACGGGGGGCGTGTACCAGCGCTTCGACCCGAAGCCATACGGCATGAACGGGTTGCGCGGCCAGCAGGCGGAAATGTCCACCGGCTTGGCGGTGTGTTTCAAAACGGATGCCCGTTCCATCGGCGTACGTTGGAAGATTGGCGGTTTTCGCAGTCATACCAACATGACGCCTACGGTGGCCTGCGGATTTGACTTGTATATCAAGCGGGACGGTCACTGGGTCTTTGCCGGTTCTGTGGGACCGGGCCGCCTGGCCGATCAGTACGAGGCGACGCTGGTCCGCGATATGGCGGAAGGGGAGAAGGAGTGCGTCGTGTATCTGCCGACCTTTGACCATCTGGACGAGATGGAACTTTCGGTTGAGGAAGGTGCGCGCATCGAACCGATGCCGAATCCCTTCCGGCACAAGATTGTGGTGAAGGGCTCCAGCATCACCCACGGCGCCTCGGCTTCCCGGCCGGGAGCCACCTGGCCTGCCCGATTGTGCCGGGAACTGGGTCTGTACTGTGTGAATATGGGTTTCAGCGGCAACAGCAAACTGCAGGAAGATTTCGCGCATGTGCTGGCCGATATGGACATGGACGCCATTATTTTCGACGCCTTTTCGAATCCGTCGGCCGAGGATATCCGTGCACGGTTCGATACCTTCGTGGACATTATCCGCGAGGCGCATCCGGATATCCCGCTCATCTTTATCCAGACGCTCCGGCGCGACAGCGGCAATTTCAATGAGACCACGCGTGCCTACGAACGGGAAAAGAAGGCTGCTGCCGCCGAAGTGGCCAAGCGACGCGCCAAAATGGATAAAAACCTCTATTTCCTGGAAGTGGACGAGTGGATCGGCACCGACGGCTATGGTTCCGTGGACGGCATTCATCCCAACGACCTGGGCATTGACCGGATGCTCCGACAGGTGAGCCCCAAAGTGGCCCGGATCCTAAAGAAATACGGAATCAAATAAAAAAAAGCAGCCGTTTGGCTGCCTTTTTTTTGAGCCACTTAACAGATTTGAACTGTTGACCTGCGCGTTACGAATGCGCTGCTCTACCGCTGAGCTAAAGTGGCCTGGACCGTTCTCGTGTAACGGGACTGCAAATATAGGAATATTTTCCTGAAATCCTGCAATTTTTTCTTATTTTTGCGCCATGATTTCGGATATCTTGATCATTGGCGGCGGTGCCGCCGGGTTGATGGCGGCCTATGGGTCGGGTAGCGCGCTTTTCCGCGCAGGAAAGACCGCCCAGGTAACGGTATTGGAAAAAATGCCCCGTCCGGGCCGGAAAATCATGATTACCGGGAAAGGGCGCTGCAACTTTACCAATGTCAAGTCCTGGAACGACTTCTCCCGCCACATCCGTACCAATCCCAATGTCCTGCGGCCGGCTTTCTATAACCTGACGCCCCAGGCCCTGATCTCGTTGTTCGCGGCCAACGGCCTGCGCGCCGTGGTAGAACGGGGCGACCGGGCCTTCCCGGCTTCCTATCAGGCATCCGATGTGGTGGACACCCTGGTCCGCATGGCCGGAAAGGTAGGCGCCAACTTGGTGAATGACGCGGCTGTAGAATCTATTACTTATCAAGAAAACAAGAAGTTATACCATGCCACTTGCAGTAATGGTAAAGAATATACGGCTCGTGTCCTTATCCTGGCGACCGGTGGTTTGTCTTATCCTTCAACCGGTTCTACCGGAGATGGCTATGCCTGGGCCGAGGCTCTTGGCCATACCCTTACGGAACGGTTTCCCTCGCTGACGGCTTTGGTTCCGGAAGGATATAAAATTGCCAGGACGGCCGGGACAGATGGCCCGAAGCATATCGACCGGTCTGTCCCGATGGAGAAGATGGGGAAATATCTTTACGGTAACAAATTGAAAAATTGCGGATTACGCCTTGTTATTGACGGTAATACTTCCGAAGAAGAATTTGGCGATGTGGAGTTTACGGACGGGGGGATTGAGGGCCCGGTGGTTTTCCAGGTAAGCCGCAAGGCGGTAAAGGCCCTTAGGAATGGGTCAAAAGTGTCCCTCGAACTGGATTTGAAGGCCGGAGTAAGGTCTTCCGAACTGTCTGCCCGCCTGACGGAATTATGGAAGGCGATCCGCTCCGACGAGCGGAGCCGCGGGCGGTCTGAAAAGAACCTTTTAACGGTCCTTTTGGGCAAGCTCCTGCCCTGGGATCTGGTGGATGGATTCCTCTTCTGTCACCCGGAGATTCTGCCCGCGAAAAAGGGGCGTAACGGCCGCTTTTTCGAGGTGGACCTGGCCGCTCTGGCGATTGCTTTGCAGCGGTGGAAAATGGACATTGCCGGCTATGTCGGATACGAGCGTTGCGTGGTGACGGCAGGGGGTGTCGCGATGTCGGAAATCGATCCGAAAACCCTTTCTTCCAAGAAGCGGGAGAACCTCTTTTTCTGTGGAGAATTGCTGGATATGGATGCGGATACGGGCGGTTATAACCTCCATTTGGCCTTCTGTACCGGCTATCTGGCCGGTCAACATGCTGCAGAACGTGTCTGAACGTAACTAATTGAGGGCAAACTAATAAAACATTTTTGTTCGAATGTGTAACAAAAATGTTAATATTGTTTCTCGATAATTATTTAAAATTTCTCATCAGCTCCTCGACAGCCTTCCGGTTGTTACGGGCGGGGACGATCCAGCGGTAAGCGACCCATCCGGCAAGCGCCCATAAGGCGGGTCGAAGGAGACCGATCCCGGGGATGCAGACCGCTCCCAAAACACAGGCGAAAATGAGGAGGATAAAGGTGGCGGCACGCAGTCCGGTACTCCGGTTTCCCTCCCGGAAAGTGAGGGCGTAACGGCCGTCTCCGGCATCCGATACCCAAGCGGAAATATAGCGCTTTCTCCAGGGGGTGGAACGGTCCAGAAAGAGGTCAAATTCGGGAAGGGAATCCGGAAGGACGGACCCTTCCAGATCGGTCTTCCGCCAGACCTTTCCATAGGGTGTCATGGCAGTCTTTACCATACCCAAAACACGGCCAAATGGTTCATCCGAAGGGAAGAGGACCATACCCGCATCCATCATCTGTGCTTTCTTGTCGAATACCATTGTTAAAGATATTTTGACAAAGGTATAAAAACGTGTAAATTTGTGCAAATAGATTGGAAACGATGGGAAAAAATCCGCTTTGGATACTTTTGTATGCCGCCGTACTGGCCGTACTGGTTGTATCCTGTGTTAAAACTGCTAAATCTGCTGAAAATAAGGATGATACACCTTCTTTTTTTCAATTGAATGATAAGTATGCCATTACCTTGTCTCCGGCAGGGGCGGCCGATACCCTGTGGTTCGACAAGCCTCTTGAGCGGGTCGTGTGTATGTCTTCCTCCCATGTAGCCTTTCTGGATGCCCTGGGCTGCGATTCGGTGGTGGTGGGGGTGTCCGGAATCGGGTATCACAGCTCGCCGCGGCTGCAGGAACGCTATAAGAAGGGAGAGGTGTTTGATATCGGTTACGAAGCTGCCCCGGATTATGAACGCCTGGTTGCCCTGCATCCCGATCTGGTTACCACCTATACGGTATCATCTGCAGTACCACCTTATATAACCAAACTCAATTCTCTCGGAATTAGGGTTTTAATTCTGAATGAACATTTGGAACAATCGCCCTTGGCCCGGGCTTCCTATCTGAAACTGTTCGGTGCTCTGACCAATCGTCGGGCCAAGGCTGATTCGCTCTATGCAAGGATTGCCGGGAACTATAACCGGCTGCGCGACGAGGTGGCGGATACCCGTTCCGGTGAGCCCCGCAAGGTTCTGATGAACATTCCTTATGCGGACCGCTGGTACATTCCCGGCGGAGAGAATTATATGGCCCGACTGGTCCGGGATGCCGGCGGAGAGGTGCTGGGTGCCGAGCCGGGGCGGAGCGAATCTTCCGTGATCTCGCTGGAGAAAGCGTGGGAGCTGTCTTCCGGGGCCGACCTCTGGCTTGATGTGGGGAATTGCCGTACGGTTGACCAGCTTCGTTCGCAGGTGCCCCTGCTGAAAGATTCGCCCCTGCTCCTGCCGGGGAAGGTGTACAACAACAACCGCCGGTCCACTCCGGCCGGCGGCAATGATTTCTGGGAAAGCGGTGCCGTTCGTCCCGACCTTATCCTCCGGGACCTCTGCTCCATCCTTCGCGGCACCCCTGATTCGCTTTACTTCTATCAGGAGTTGGAATAGGGGATTTTAAAATTCCTGTTCAAAATGAATAATAGTTCCTTTTTCCATTGGCTGAAAGGATGCGTATATCTATTCATCCCGTTCTTGCTTGTGTATTTGACTGTCATGGCTGTGTGCTTTGGCTATTTCTTCTTTAGTCCAAATATCGTGGGCTGGAGCCTTCATAATACGCTGGATGCGTCAAACTGCATAGAGGTGCTCAAAAACGCCATCGCGAAGTACGGAGCACCGGAGATTATAAACTCGGATCAGGGGCGTCAGTTCACCTGCCTGGATTGGAAAGAAGCGTGTAGAGAGCATCCTGAAATGAAGAACAGTATGGACGGCCGGGGCCGTGCAAAGGACAACATCTGGATAGAAAGATTTTGGAGAACGATAAAATATGACTATATTTACATCCAGCCCCCCTGTAGCAGAAACAAATGTAGCGCCTACCCATACTTAGGACACTGAAATGAAACACCCCATTAAACAGCTTATACATCCTCCTCGAGCACCAAAAGGGCCTGTTTCGTGCACGAGGCGGGGGAAAAGTCCTGTTATTTGCGGAAATATTCGTATATTTACCTCAAGAAAACAGTTTTATGAACTCCATCGGCAGCATATTCCCATTTGACAAAGAAATAAGGTAGTATTTATTTAACTATATTTGTAGTTGTACTTCGGTGTTTGGCAGGAGAGATCGTGTTTAGCACTATGAGCAAGCAAGAGAATAAACAGCAGTATCTGGATTTCGATCAGTATATCCGCCAGGGAGAACCCGCCCAAAAAGAAAGGGCGGAAGCTTGGCGGGTAGCCATCGGCCTGCAGGCTGTAGATGGGCTCAATACCTCTGAATACCTCCACCAAACCGCCCGTAAAAATATCGAAGGGGACATCACCATAGATGAAGCCCGGGAGCTTATCAAGTCGTATTACCTGTCCAAGAAGCAGCGGGAATCAGATGACGAAGAGAAGCAGGAGGCAGATACCGTTTCGGCGAATATTACCAAGATCCTGTCTTCAAACACGTTTGATTTCAGTGCCGGCGGCATTGTCTCGCTTCACCGCAGGATCTTTACGGGTGTGTTCAAACACGCCGGTAAACTGCGGGATTACGACATCTCAAAGAAAGAATGGATCCTGGAGGGAGAATCTGTCAGTTACCTGAACTGGGAAGATTTGTCCCGTGCCCTGGAGTATGAGGTTGAACAGGAACGCTCCTTCAATTACAAAGGGCTTACGCAAGACGAAATGGTAGCGCACATTACGCAGTTCGTGTCCGGACTGTGGCAGGTGCACGCCTTTTGTGAAGGGAATACACGCACAACGGCTGTCTTTACCATTCAGTATTTACGATCCATTGGGTTCCAAATCAATAATGAATTGTTCGCCAACCATTCCTGGTATTTCCGTAATGCGCTAGTAAGGGCAAACTACAGAAATGCTTTAAAGGGAATTGACTATTCTCCTGTGTATCTTGAGCGTTTCTTCCAGAATCTGCTGCTCGGAGAGCAATGGGACCTCCGGAACCGATACCTCCACATTCATCCCACGCAAGAGTGGGCTGTCCAGCCCAACCTTGCCATCCCGGCTAATTCCCCCGCAAGCACCCCGCAAGCACCCAGCAAGTACCCAGCAAGTTGGGGAGAGGTAACAAGAAATCAAGAGGCTTTGGTCGCAGCCATCGGAGAGGGCGAATTGTCTGTAACCGAGCAACTTGCCGCTCTGGGATTGAAAGACAGAATGAACTTCGTCACTCTCTTTCTCAACCCTGCGATCCAATCCGGTTTTGTGCAGGCTCTCTATCCCGACAAACCCCGTCACCCTCGCCAGAAGTACCTTCTGACGGCTAAGGGAATGATGCTGTTGCGAATGATGAAAGAGAGATGAATCGGCAGCCCCATCTATGTTCACGCCTGTCTGGCATTCTAACTAGAAACTTGTACGGATCCTCACGTGGTAAAGAAGTTTTCGTAACTTAGCGCTATAAACAAATAACCCATGCCCCGCTACTTCCGCCACTACTATTCTTTTTCCCTGGAGCGCCTGAATGGTACGGAATATGCAGCGATTTCGATGACCCGGACGGGCAACCGCCTGACGACGGCGGATGTGAGCGAATGGGACGGCGATGACGAGATGGAGCATGCCATCTACAACTATAACCACAATACAAACGGCGCCATGACGTTCGACAGTATGAGCGGAATAAGCGGGACCGTATTCTCATGGAATGCGGCCGGCCTGTTGCATGCCTCCGTGGTTTCAGGGGCTTATCCTTTCCATTTCTGGTTGAAGAGGTCGGCGAAATTGCCGAGTTCTTCGGCG
>ONIQ01000032.1 GCA_900317925.1 uncultured Bacteroidales bacterium
CTTCCTTCGGATAATGGGACTTATTACAGACGCTATTCGCTGATTATCCGGCGAAAATTATTATATTTACAAATTGAATAAAACCTTTGATAGTATGCCTGCTAAAGAACCCGGATACGTTTACATTCTCACCAATCCTAGTTTTCGTGAAGACTGGGTCAAGATTGGCAAGAGCTCTCGTCCTGTAGATATTCGCTCTAAAGAACTTGACAACACAGCTGTTCCGCTCCCGTTTGAAATCTACGCGACTCTTAAGACTGTCAAATACGACATTGTTGAGAAAAAGATTCATAAAGCCATTGATCGGCTAACTGATTTACGTATTCGACAAAATCGTGAGTTCTTTAACATTAAACCAGAGCTAGCATTGGAGATCCTTCGTGATGAGGCAATGGTGCTTGACGATGCTGAGGTTACTCTTTATAAGGACAACAAACCTGTTAAGCCTGTTGATCCTAACAAGCCGATAGACCCCATCCCGCCGATTCCTCATCGCCCGCGTTTCAAATTCAGCATGGTCAATATCCCCATTGGCTCTACATTGACCTTTGTACCTACAGGAGTTAAAGTTAAAGTTGCAAGCGATGATCAGATTGAATATGATGGTCGTATCTACAAGCTTTCTCCTTTCGTGGGAACGTTTATGCCTGCAGAAAAACGTAATACATCTGGGGCGTATCAGGGCTCCAAATATTTTACTTTTAAGGGGGAAATACTGGATGACATTCGATCTCGCCTTGAAGCATCCTCTGTTGAAGTGCTAGCAGCGGAATAAATTGATGCCCCGTATCGCTTTCAACTGTACTGGGCGGTTCGTTATTGGCCTTGCTGCAGACATTAAGATTCTGGAAGGAAAGGAACTCCTGGATTACATTAAGAAATACGAGAAGAAATACATTCAGAAACTATAGCCATGCCCGAGAATAAAGTACTAGAAGTCAAGCGAAAACCTCGCATTATGAATGACCGACTCCGAGACTTGTTCCAATCGTAGCGCAAAACAATTCACGAGAATGACAGAAGAGCGTATCAATTCAATGGCACAGGGGGTCTATGACTACCTGAAACGCGACTGCATCGGCGTCCAGACGTGCACCGCCGATGCCGTTGAGGCTGTCTTCCCGGGTGTTATAACCCCGGGCTCCGATGAGGATTTGTGGGCAATCCATGATGCCCTTTATCACCTTGTTTCGAAAGAACGAAAATACGTCCTCGATGCCGGAGAAGAAACCGACTGCTACATAGGCCCTGCATACGTCTGCTCGTTCCAGCTTCGGCCACGCGCTGCCAAAAGCTCGGCTTGGAAGATTCGGATTCCATACTTCAATACGGGAGAGGAATACTTTGACTGGATAGCCAAAATACGAGAATTCGGTTCCCTAGAAATCGGCATCCCAGAAGCATATCTCCAATATTTCCGAGGTCTCTATGACGCAACCCTCCACAAGGGGTACGAACGCCCTATCAAGAAGGAAAAGATGATCAGGGCGCTGAAGCGCTCTCAGCGCACAGGAGAGATGATAGACATCGTTCCGGATAAAGAGTTCCTCCCGGGCGGTGCCAGAGAAGGCCAGTGTGACGGCTGGACATACCACATCGAGTTTGTCTCCATGCGGGACTATTTCTCCGCTGATATCACTTAATAAGGGATTCTTCTTCCTGTTAAGATACATAAGAGGGATTCTTCTTCCTGTTAAGATACATAAGAAAGAAAAAAAATTGTGCCATTATATATTCTTATAAAGAAAAAACCGTATTTTTGTATGTTTAGTATTTAAAGATGGCTGGAACAAACAAAATACGCCCTACGGCTCATGAGGCTGTGCTCAATAGTGCTGATGGCTTCACGGCTTTCAGTTTCGGGGGGTATAATATCCGTTTCAAGGCTCCTTACAGCCTGGAGCGGTATATTGATGTCGTTAAGTGGGATGATGGTTATCTGATAGTTTTGGCCAAATACCGTCATAATGACGAACCAGAGGAGGAGTACATAGATCTCAAACCTATCCTTGACGGCCTATATATTGACTCCAAATCTTTTCTAAAACCCATCAAAAGAGTTCGCATAGCATATGCCTGATATCAAGACCATTGCCGACGGGGCAGATATTATCGTGAACGGATACGCCTTTACCCGTGAAGGCGAGCGCGTCCATGTACTCAATCTGAATTGTCCGGACAAGGCTGTCGTTTTCAGCTGGGATGGAGAAGTGCTCGAGACCACAATGGATAACATTGAACTCTCCATTGCCAGCCGTTACCTCCAGCAAAACAGGAAATACATGGAGGACTAGCTATGCCAAAGTATTTTGATTTCAAGGTGGTAGGGTACTACCTTTATTTCACGTCCTTCTGTGTTGTTGAGTGTATGCACGTCCATGCCAGCGACAGTAAACTCACAGAGGCTGGCTCGGCGAAATTCTTCGTTAAGAGCAACGGCGATACCGTACTCCAGAATCGCGGTATACTCAGTGACCGCGAAATAGCCAGAATCTCAGAGTTCATCAAGGACCATTATCAGGAAATGTACATCCGCTGGTCCCAGTATAGCGATAAGGGCTACTACGAGAAGTAACCGTATCAAACGAATAATTGCCCGAGCAGATATTGTTTCTGTCGGTAAATTGCTTTTTCGAATCTTTTGACAAGCCTCCATGATGCGTTTCACACCCGAACCCCAACTTTCCCAGATGGACGATTCGTTCCCTGGTGACTTGTAAGTGTCAGGAGAATTCACTATGTTTGTATTTTGATAAAGCCTTGATAGTGAACGTTATCACCGCAAATCCTACAAACGCAAATACGCTTTCCTGTTTCCGGGGGGGGTATAATCGCTTTATAATCAGCAACTTATATAATAGCCGTTGCGGACTCCGAAAGGAGTTCCGCTGCTTTCCGTGTGCCTTGATGAACACAAAATCAATCAAATAAGCTTATGGAACGAAACAAAATAGAAATGTACCTCTCACCGGAGGTCAAGACCGTCGAGGTGAAAATCGTAGGCGTCGTCTGTCAAAGTCCCGGTAGTGCCGAAGTCGAGGACTACAACTGGAACCCGCCGGTAATCGAGTAAGTAAACCCATGAAAACGAAGAAAGCAATGAAAAAGATTACACACATCGGCATGGCCGCCCTCGTTGCCATGGGCGTGCTTGGGTCCTCCTGCAACAAGGCGGAGAGCCCGGAGATTGAAACTCCTGAAACTCAGAAAGAAAACATCGTCACCCTGACCACCACAGTGGGCTTCGCTGCGGACGACACCAAAGCACTGACCGGCGCCGGCGTAAAGACCTTCGCCGAAGGCGAGAAAATGGTGCTCCGCTACAAGAACACGAAGGGTGATTGGGTGAAGGCGGTGAGCAATGCGCTGGAGGTAGGAGATATTGCCGACGGAAGCAAGTCCGCCACATTCACCTTCACCCTGACCAACCCCGACAAGACGAAGAACGTGGACTACATCTACCCAGCAGCGATAGTTAACGAACTCGGCAACATGGACGAGGCCGCCCTCTTCGGGAGTCAGGACGGTACGCTCAATAAAATCGCAAGCACATTCGACTACAGCAGGAAGATAGGCGCATGGGACGGCGAAAACCTGCCCTCGCTGACGCTGGAGAACCAGCTGGCCATCCTCGCCATCACACTGACGAACGCTGACGGCAGCAGCGACATCACCAGCAGCATCACGGGCCTGACCCTGAGCGACGGCACCAAAACCTACAACGTCACGCCCTCGGCAGCCGAAGGCCCCATCTACGTCGCCATCTTCCCTACAGAGGATGCCACCATCACGGTTGCCGCCACCGACGGCTCGAAGAACTACGCCAAGACGCTGACCGGCAAGACCTACGCAAAAGGCAACGGCTACCCGGTGAGCTGGAAGATGGCGAAGGTTATCAGCCTCTCGGGCAGATATCCCGGTGACGATGAGTTAGTGATTGCCGACGGCTGCATCCTGACGGGTTATGCTGTCGGTTCTTCTTGCAAGGTTTCCATCGCAGATGGCGCCACTGTGACGCTCAGGGATGTGGAAAACAACGGGAAGATTGTGGACCACGGGACCATTTTGGAATGCCGCCCCGGCATCAAATGTTTAGGTGATGCCACCATTATCCTGGAAGGTAATAACACCGTGACGGGAGGAGACCAATATGCCGGCATCTATGTGCCAGGAGATAAAACGCTCACCATCCGTGGCACAGGCTCACTCAACGTTACGGGTGGCTCCAGCGCAGCTGGCATCGGTGGCAACGCAACTGGCGACGCCAACTGCGGCAGCATCGTCATCAGCGGCGGCACCGTGAAGGCCACGGGAGGTTCCGGCGGAGCCGGCATCGGCCTCGGAGCCAATGGTGGGGGCTGCAAAGCTATCACCATCAGCGGCGGCACCGTGACGGCCACGGGAGGTTCCGGCGGAGCCGGCATCGGCCTCGGAACCAGTTGGGGGGGCTGCAAAGCTATCACCATCAGCGGCGGCACCGTGACGGCTAAGGGTAGCGAAAATGCACCCGGAATCGGCGGTGTAGAAGGAGTTTACGAATCCATCACCATCACCGGCGACGTAACCAAAGTGACAGCTACCAAGGGTCCATTGGCCCAATACAGCATTGGAATCGAGGATGACTATTCTTGGGAAGACTGCGGCCCGATAACCATCGGCGGCACGGTGTACTTTGACGAGGGGAACTTCACGAACAATGACCTTATGACCAGCTCGTTCGTATATCAGCCGTAAGCCCCGCTCGCATGGCGTCTGACACTTTATGAGGCAGATGCAATGGATTCCTGAATCAAGCGCAAAAGCGACCCCGGGGAAGGGCCGCTTTTGCTATTCATGTCCACTCTTCGGATAGCATCCCACGGAACTTTGGTGAGCCCTATTGGCTCACTGATGTTTTGTGCGTCAATATCTTACGAAATAATTACACTTTTATAGTGTATTATTGAAATAAAGTTTGTACCTTTGCATAAAGATTTGAGCGATGCAGATAGTTTTCAAGCAAGAATACTTGTCCAGCCTCTATTACGAGCAGACTGCCGATAAGAAACATAGGTTTCAGCCGGAAGTCATCAAGAAGTACATAAAGGTTGTGAACATCTTGAAGAACGCCAGGGCGGTTGAGGACTTGTTCCCTTTCAACTCCTTGAACTATGAGAAACTATCCGGGGACAAAGCCGGGATAGAATCCGTGCGCGTCAATGACAAATATAGGCTGGAGTTCCAAACGGAGCGCGTTGAGGGCGAAGTCATTGTAACTGTCTGCAATATTTTGGAATTGTCAAACCATTATCAATAGGCACTATGGCACAAAAGAATTTCACTCCCACCCATCCGGGCGAGGTCATAAAAGATGAATTGATAGCGCGGGGGATCTCCCAAAAGGATTTTGCCGAGCGCATCGGTGTCCCTTATACTATGCTCAATGATATTTTGAACGAGCGCAGACCCTTGTCGGCTGCTACGGCCTTGTTCATCGAATCTGCATTGGGTATCTCTGCGGAGCTGCTTATGGGGTTGCAGTCGGACTATACTATGCAGCACACTCGCAATAATGCGGAAGTAAAGCGGAAGATGCGGAGTGTCCGTCCCTATTCTTCCCCTGCGGCTCCTGCCCGATAACCATCGGCGGCACGGTGTACTTTGACGAGGGGGACATCAAGAACGAAGCACTCTGATTGCATTTTTAAGTGCCTCATAATGAAGTTGTTCCTAAAAAGCCGGTTCTCGAAATTTGGGCTCACCGGGTTTTTTCCGTGGGAAATAGGTTCTTAGTAGGTGTCTGATTCCGTGTAAAGTTATAACTTTGCACACATGAAAAAGACATCATTAGACCCACAAACGTATGTATTTATGTCCAGCTTCCTTCTCCCCGAAGGGATGCTGGACTTTTTTGATGTAGTACGTATTGATGAAGAACCGTTACCTCAGGAGAAAGTATACCGTGGCGGGATCCTTCACATCTATTTGGACGAGCTCGACAATCGAAGTAAAGAGCAGGGGGCATTGATTCCCAATGGCTTTACCGAGCCCACTTTGATCAATGATTTTCCGATTAGGGACCGGAAGGTTGTTCTTCATGTCCGTCGTCGTCGCTGGCTGGACGCCGAAGGGCACAATGTCGTTTTGAATGTATACAACCTGGCAACCCAAGGGACCCGCTACTCGGAAGAGTTTGCGGCTTTTTTAAAAGAGCGTCTTGGATACCTCCCCAGTGACGGCACGTTCGCTGGAGTATTATTACAAGATTAACGGAGACACACTGGAGCGGGCCTACAAGGATCATTTGAGCGGCTATATGCAATGGGAGGATAAGTCCCATGCCGACAAGTACTTGGTCTTTCCGGAGAACTTTGGCCCCCAGATGAGCATCGATGAGACCTCGACCAAGGACGGGGAACTATTCACCATCCTATCAAACAAAGAGGGACATGGCCGTAAAGGAAGTATTGCCGCCATCATCAGCGGCACCCAAGTAGAAGATGTCGTGGCGGCATTGAAACTTGTGCCGGAGATAGTACGGAAACAGGTTGGGGTCATCACGATGGACTTCTCAAGCAGCATGGCCGCCATCGCAGAAGAGGTCTTCCCCTGGGCATACAGAGTACTCGACCGGTTTCATATGCAGAAGATGGCCGTCGACGCGGTCAACAACCTGAGGATACGGCATAAGCGAGAGGCAACGAAGGCCGAGAACGCAGCCAGAAAGGCGTTCAAACAAAAACAGAAGGCCCGAAGGACAAAGATGAAAAAAGCGCCGTACTTCCGTGATGGGAAACACAACCTCCCTCAAATGAAAGCCTTCGTCCCAGAGCGGCTCGCCAACGGTGATACGCTCCCGGAACTCCTTGCCAGATCCAGATACTTCCTCATGATGTCTCCAGAGAAATGGACTGACAAACAGAAGGCAAGGGCAAAACTTCTCTTCGAACTATATCCGGACATCAAGACAGCCTTTGGACTGTCTCATTCCCTCAGGGTCATCTTTAACAACAAACAAGCGACGGTTGAATCAGCAAAAAAAAGCCTCTCCGAATGGTACCAGAAGGTGAAAAAGTTCAAGAACGATGACCTTGATGTCCTTGCTGAAACACTACAGGTCAGAGAAGATGACCTGCTTAACTTCTTTCTCTTCCGACGAACCAACGCTTCAGCAGAAGCCCTGAACACTAAAATCAAAGCGTTCAGGGCTCAACTTAGAGGTATTATTGACTTGAAGTTCTTTCTCTTCAGACTAACACGAATCTATGCGTAAATCAACATCTTACTTTTAATCTGTAAACACGGAAATTATCCGGTGAGCCGAAATTTGAGAACCGGCTTTCCGGGAAATGACTGTATTTCAAGTATTTAAAAATGTGGGGGCTTAACCCAAGAAGCTCAGCAAGATACCGGCGGCGACGGCAGAGCCGATTACGCCGGCCACATTGGGACCCATTGCGTGCATGAGCAGATGGTTCGAAGGATCGCTCTCCCGTCCGACGACTTCCGACACACGGGCGCTGTCCGGCACGGCGGAAACACCGGCATTGCCGATGAGCGGGTTGATTTTCCGGGCCGGATTCTTGATAAAGAGGTTCATCAGCTTCACAAAGAGCACGCCGCAGGCGGTGGCGATCACGAAGGAGAGGAGACCCAGTCCGAAGATCTTCAGTGACTTCACGCTCAGGAACTTATCGGCTTGCGTAGATGCGCCGACCGTGAGTCCAATCAGGATGGTAATGGTATCGATGAGCGGTCCGCGAGCGGTCTCGGCGAGACGACGGGTTACGCCGCTTTCTTTCAGCAGGTTGCCGAAGAAGAGCATACCCAGCAGGGGAAGGCCGGACGGCACGATGAAGGCCGTGGTCAGGAAGCCCACCACCGGGAAGATGATCTTTTCTTTCTGGCTGACCTGGCGCGGGGCCGGCATCCGGATGAGCCGCTCTTTCTTGTTGGTAAGGGCCAGCATGATGGGCCGCTGGATCACGGGGACCAGGGCCATGTAGGAATAGGCCGATACCGCAATGGCACCCATGAGGTCCGGTGCCAGTTTGGAACTCAAGAAGATAGCCGTAGGACCGTCTGCACCGCCGATGATGCCGATGGCGCCTGCCTCGTTGGGCATGAAGCCCAGCAGCAGGGCCAGCAGATAAGCACCGAAGATACCCATCTGGGCGGCGGCTCCGATCAGGATCAGGCGCGGCTGCGAAATCAGGGCCGAAAAATCCGTCATGGCGCCGATGCCCAGGAAGATGAGCGGGGGATACCAGCCCTGCTTCACGCCCTGGTACAGGATGTTCAGCACCGAATTGTCTTCATAGATGCCGATATTCAGTCCCGGGAACATGGGAATGTTGCCGATGATCATGCCGAAGCCGATGGGAACCAGCAGCATCGGCTCCCATTCCTTGACGATGGCCACGGTTACGAACGCAATGCCGATTGCGATCATAATGAGGTTCTGTACCTGGACGTTTGCAAATCCAGTATATTCCCAGAACTGGGCCAAGGAATTGATAATCTGCTCCATAGGGTATTAGGCGATGGTCACGATATCGGCGCCCTCCAGCACGGAGTCGCCTTTGTTTACGTGGATGGCCGTTACGGTACCGTCACTTTCGGCCGCAATCTCATTCTCCATCTTCATGGCCTCGATGACCGCCACCTTCTGGCCGGCCTTGACCGCCTGCCCTTCCTTCACGCTCACCTCGATGATGACGCCCGGAAGCGGGGATTTGACGGCCTTACCAGCGCCTGCCGGCTTGGCGGCGGCGGGGGCGGCGGCAGCTGCGGGGGCAGCGGCTGCAGCGGGAGCCGGAGCGGCCTGGGCTGCGGGTGCGGGAGCGGCAGTGCCCGGCGACGCGAAACCGTCGGCAAGCTCTACATTGTAGCCGACGCCATTCACGGTCACATCCGCCACACCGTCTGCGATGCCATTCACCGCCACAACATACTCATTTCCGTTGATCTTGAATTTGTACTCTTTCATATCGATACTTTTTTATTATTCGGATTGGGGGATAATTATTTCGGCAACTGCCTGAATGTCTGTCCTTTGCGGTTCCAGGCCGAGGGCTGCATCCGGTAGGTGAGGACGAAGCTCTCACTATCGTGTACGCACTCGTTCAGGTACTGGTCCAGGGCCAGGCCGATGGCGGCATAGACTTCGCCGCCCAGTTCCTGCTCCAGGGCCAGCGAAATGGCTGCTGCCACCTCGGGCGAGAGGGAACCGGCCGGTGCTTTTTTCACCTTCGGGGCCTTGGGCTTCTTGGGGGAGAAGAGCGAATTGAACAGGCCCCAGAGAATGGCCAGGGCGCAGAATACGACCGAAATGGAGGTGATGGCCAGGATGAATCCGTGGGGATCCAGGCGGCTCATCTTCTGGGCCTTGCTTTCGGAATTGGGATCCTTGTTGGGCGCGCCCGGGGTCGGAACGGCGGCATCGGCCTGAGCCTCAAAGACTTTCTCCCGCAGGTCGATGGCTTTTTTGACCACGGACTTGCCCGCGGTCAACTGGGCCGGAATGGCCAGGGAGTCCACGATGGTGCGTCCGTCGTTGCTCACCAGATAGATGGTGGAACCCGGACGAAGGGTGAAGCCGGCATAGAAGGTGCCGTCATGGCCGTTGCCAGAAGCAAAGAAGACGACGCTCTGGCGGGGACCCAGCTTGGTGCGCAGGTCCGTCGGCGGAATCAGGCTCTTTTTCAGGTTGTTACGGTCGTCTGTCAGGAAGCATCCGCCATAACTGACGGTACCCGTAGAGGTATTGTACAACTCAATCCACCCGCTGCGTCGCCCGTAGTCGTCCAGCAGTCCCGTGCTGTCGGGCTGGGCCAGGATCTCGGCGATAATCAGGTCCGAGACGTTCTGGGCCCCCAGCAAGCGGGGCAGGACCAGCAGGCAGGCAGTCAAGATGATGTTTTTGACTTTCATACGCGGGTCTGCTTAAAGGGGAAGGTTGTCGTGTTTCTTGGCCGGAACGGTCTGTTTCTTGCCGGCGAGCTGCTCCAGGGCGCGGATCACGCGGAACCGGGTGTTGCGCGGCTCGATCACATCGTCAATATAGCCTTTCTGCGCAGCCTGGTAGGGGTTGCTGAAGAGGTCTTCGTACTCCTGCTTCTTTTCCGCGGCGATGCGTTTCTGCTCGGCGGGGTCTTCGACCGCCTTGATCTCCTTGGAATAGAGCACGTTCACGGCACCGTCGGCACCCATCACGGCAATCTGCGAGGACGGCCAGGCATAGTTGAGGTCTCCCCGCAACTGCTTGCAGCTCATCACGATGTGTGCGCCGCCGTAGGATTTGCGCAGGGTCACGGTTACCTTCGGAACGGTGGCCTCGCCATAGGCATAGAGCAGTTTGGCGCCGTTGGTGATGATGGCTCCGTATTCCTGCTGCGTTCCGCACAGGAAGCCCGGCACATCCACCAGGGTGACCAGCGGAATGTTGAAGGCGTCGCAGAAGCGCACGAAACGGGAGGCTTTGCGCGAGGCGTTGATATCCAGCACGCCGGCCAGCACTTTGGGCTGATTGGCCACCACGCCCACGCTGCGTCCGTTCATGTGGGCGAAGCCGACGATGATGTTGCGGGCGAACTGGCTGTGTACTTCGAAGAACTTGCCGTCGTCCACGATACTATTGATAATATAGTACATATCGTACGGCTTGTTCGGGTTGTCGGGAATGATATCGTTGAGCACATCGTCCACGCGGGAAACCGGGTCGTTGGTGGGCATCACGGGCGCCTCTTCCATGTTGTTCTGCGGCAGGTAGGACAGCAGCTGCTTGATGGTGGCGATGCCTTCCTCTTCGGTATCGGCCGCGAAATGGGCCACACCGCTCTTGCTGGCGTGCACGCTGGCACCGCCCAGGGACTCCTGGTCCACTTCCTCTCCCGTGACGCTCTTCACAACGGCCGGACCGGTCAGGAACATGTAGGAAGTGTTTTTGACCATCAGGGTAAAGTCCGTGAGGGCGGGGGAGTACACCGCACCGCCGGCGCAGGGACCGAAGATTCCGCTGATTTGCGGGACCACACCGGAGGAAAGGATGTTGCGCTCGAAAATCTCACCATAGCCGGCCAGGGCGTCGATTCCCTCCTGGATACGGGCGCCGCCCGAGTCGTTCAGACCGATGCAGGGGGCTCCGTTCTTGAGGGCCATGTCCATGACCTTGCAGATCTTCTCGGACATGGTCTTGGAAAGGGATCCGCCGCTCACGGTGAAGTCCTGGGCGAAAACATACACCAGACGGCCGTCGATGGTACCGCTGCCGGTCACCACACCGTCTCCGTCGAAATGCTGTTTCTCCATGCCGAAGTTGGTGCAGCGATGCTGGACGAACATGTCGAATTCCTCGAAACTGCCTTCGTCGAGCAGCAGCTGCAGGCGCTCACGGGCAGTGAGCTTGCCTTTAGCATGTTGTGCGTCAATCCTTTTCTGGCCGCCGCCCATGCGGGCACCGGCACGCCGTTCCACCAACTCCTTGATCTTTTCCTGTTGGATGCTCATATTCTCGATTTATCTAAAAGAGGATGGTTCAGGAGAGCCATCCTCTTATTCTTTTCCTATTATTGATTATTCTTCGGGTTTCAAGGTCGTATAGACGTTGGTCACGTCCTCGTCGTCCTCCAGCAGGTCTGTCAGCTTCTGGAGCGTTTCGCGCTGCTCGGAGGTGGCGTCCTTCAAATCCACGTTCGGAATGCGCTCAAAACCACCGGAGATGAGGTCGTAGCCGTTGTCCTCGATGTATTTCTGGATAGCGCCGTAGGCGGTGTAGTCGCCGTAGATGTAGATTTCGCTGGTCACGTTCTCATCCTCGTCCTCCACTTCCTGGCGGAAAACCTCGTCGGCACCGAAGTCGATGAGTTCGAGTTCGAGCTCATCCACGTCGATGGGCTTGGCGGGATCTTCTTTCAGACGGAAAACGCATTTGTGATCGAACATGAAGCTCACGCTGCCGCTGGTCCCCAGCGTGCCGCCGCATTTGGTGAAGTAGCTGCGGACGTTGGCCACCGTACGGGTGTTGTTGTCCGTGGCGGCTTCTACCAGGTAGGCGATGCCGGCGGGGCCGTAGCCTTCATAAACCAGTTCCTTGAAGTCTCCCTGGTTCTTCTCGCTGGCACGCTTGATGGCGCGCTCGATGTTCTCCTTCGGCATGCTCTCGTTGCGGGCCTCGGCGATGAGGGCGCGCAGACGCGGGTTACCTACGACATCGGGACCGCCCTGCTTGACGGCGATGGTGATTTCCTTGCCGATCTTGGTAAAGACCTTGGCCATGTGGCCCCAGCGCTTGAGTTTGCGCTCTTTGCGGAATTCAAATGCTCTTCCCATGGCACCGGCTTATTTGGAGTTGATGCGGGAGATGTATTTGTCCACGTCGTAGCCTTCGATGGACTGGGGATATTTCTCCTTGATCTGCTTGTACAGCGAGAGGGCCTTGTCGGTGTCACCGAGTTCTTCGCAGACCTGGGCGGCCTTCAGGAGGTAGGTGGCGGCGAACATGTTGTCGGCCTTGGCAGCGGCTTTCTCGAAATAGCCGAGGGCGGCCTTGTAGTCTTCCAGACCTACATAGGCGTCACCGGTAGCGGCGAGGGCGCGGGCGGCCAGGATGGGCTCTTTGCCATCGTATTTCTTCAGATAATCCAGGGCGGACTGCCAGTTACCGGCTTCCAGTTCGCAAACACCGGCATACAGATACACGGCGGCGCCGGCTTTCTTGCCATAGTCCTTGATAATCTGGGCGAAACCAGCTACGTTGCCGTCGCCGTTCAGGGCCAGGTCGTATTCACCGGAACGGAAGCTTGCCTCGGCCGGATACAGCTGGGCGAGGGCCTCCGCCTTCTTGGGCTGGAGATAGAATTTCTGATAGGCCAGCACGGCAAGGCCGATGACGATAATGGCGCACAGTACGCCGTAAATGGTTTTCTGGTTGTCGTTGAAGAACTTCTCAATCTTCGAGACGCTCTCGACGACTTTCTCCTGACGCTCGATCTCGAGCTCTTTCTGATTTTCTTTTGCCATATTGTTGTTGTTTTTTTATAATTCTTGCAAAACAGACTGCAAAAATATGAAAAATTGTCCCAGCAAGCAAATATTATTTATATATTTGCATAGATGAATTAAAAATGCCGACACTTGAAAAAATCATAGTCCAGGATTTTCGGAACATCGCTTTCCAGGAGCTTTCCTTCTCTCCCAATGTAAATTGCATTTCCGGCGGGAACGGAGAAGGCAAAACCAACCTGCTGGATGCGGTGTACTACCTTTCTATGACCAAGAGCGCCTTCTCGCCGTCGGACCGTTTCAACTTCCGGTACGGGTGCGATGCGTTCTCCCTTGCGGGGACGTACGCCATGCCGTCGGGCCTCTCCAGCGTGATCACGATGAGCGTGTCGTCCTCGGGCGAAAAAAAGGTCCGCCGGGACGATAAACCCTATGCCCGCGTGTCCGAGCACATCGGCCTGCTACCGGTGGTGATGGTGTCCCCGTCGGACAGCGCGCTGGTGAGCGAATCCGGGGAGGAACGCCGGCGGTTTATGAATGCGGTCCTGTCGCAGATGGACCGGGAGTATCTGTCTGATGTCCAGCAGTTTAACCGCCTTCTCGCCCAGCGCAACCTGCTGCTGAAAAAGGGTACGCCGGAAGAGGATTACCTGGAGGTGCTGGACCTGCAGATGAGCGGTTATGCGCAGCGCATCCACTCGGCCCGAAAGGCTTTCGCCGCCCAGCTGACCCCCGCGGTGTCCCGTTTCTACGGGATCCTTTCCTCCGGGCGCGAGGATGTGTGCGTGGCGTATCGGTCCGATATGGACCAGGCGCCGCTGGAGGAGTTGCTGCGCGGCTGCCGGGAGCGCGATTTTGCGATGCGGTTTACCACCGCCGGTCCCCAGCGGGACGACCTGGTTTTCCTGATGGACGGCCACCCCATCCGCCGCGCGGGTTCGCAGGGCCAGCAGAAAAGTTTCCTGGTATCGCTGAAGTTCGCGCAATATGAAATCATGAAGGAGAAGTACGGTTTCGCGCCCATCCTCCTGTTGGACGATGTGTTCGACAAGTTGGACCTGGGGCGCATTTCGAACCTGCTTTCCATGGTGGCGGGCAGCGATTTCGGGCAGATTTTCATTACCGATAGCAACAAGGTCCGCATGGCCGGAATCCTGGATACATTTACGTCGGACCGGGCTTATTTCGAATGCACGGGCGGAACTTTTAAAGAGTTGTAGGAGATGGAAACGTACCGGATTCACCGAAAGCAGGCCTTGGGCATGGAGGAAGTCATCGACCAGTATATCCGGTCGATGAAACTGGCGGCGGGGCTGAATACCCAGCGGGTGTTTGCGGCCTGGGACGAGGTATCGGGAGCCGCTTCGGCCACCCTGCGCCGCTATTACCGCGACGGGGTGCTCCGGGTGAGCCTGGCATCGTCGGTGCTGCGGTTCGAACTGGGGTTGCAGAAAGCGCAGATGATTGAGCGGATGAACGCCTGGCTGCTGCAGGACGACCTTTTTGTCAAGGACGATCCGAAGGTGGGCCTGGTTAAGGATATCATATTGAAATAATGTTATTTAAGAAACCGAAAATTATTGCGGACAAGGCGATTCCCTTCCTGGAAGGTGTGCTGGAACCCTACGCCCGCATGGTCTATAAAGAGGGGAGGGAAATCGGTCCGGAAGATGTCCGGAATGCCGATGCCCTGCTGATTCGTACCCGTACCCGTTGCGATGCCGCCCTGCTGGACGGTTCCTCGGTGAAAATCATCGCCACGGCGACCATCGGAACGGATCATATCGATATTCCTTATTGCAATTCGCGGGGGATTGTGGTGGTGAATGCGGCCGGATGCAATGCCGGCGGCGTGATGAATTACGTGTTCTCGGCCCTGTACGGGACGGCGGCCCGCAAATCGCTGCGCCTGGAGGGAAAGACGATGGGGATTATCGGCGTGGGAAATGTGGGGAAACGCGTGGAGCGGATGGCGCTTTACCTGGGGTTCAAGGTGCTGAAATGCGACCCGCCCCGCATGGAGGCGGAGGGACCGGACGGTTTCTGCGACCTGGACACCCTGCTGGCCGGGAGCGATATCGTCACGCTGCATGTGCCGCTGCTGCCGGAAACCCGCGGGATGGTGAACCGGGAATTCCTTTCCAAGATGCGTCCGGGGGCGTTTTTTATCAACGCTTCGCGCGGGGAGGTGGTGGACGAATCGGCTCTGAAAGAGGCCATTCCGAACCTCGGACCGGTGATCATCGACACGTGGAACAACGAACCGGACATAGACCGGGAGCTGCTGGAAAAGGTGGATATCGCCACGCCGCACATCGCGGGTTATTCCTATCAGGGGAAACAGAATGGTACGGCGATGTCGGTGCGCTCCCTGGCGCGTTTTTTCCGGTTCCGCCAGCTGTATGAGTTTTTCCCGAAAACCGAGGTCCTGGAGCTGGAATCCATCAAACTGGACCTGGAAGGGCGCACGGAAGGGGAAGTGGCGTCGGTGTTGCAGTACAATTATCCCATTTTTACCGACGATTTCATGTTCCGGATGGATCCGGGAGCCTTTGAACGCCTGCGCTCCCAGTATCAGTACCGAAGAGAATTTTACGTAGATTAATCACATATGGACACTAAAACTTTGGCTCAGATTGAGCGTTTTCGCAAGGGTTTCCCCTGGTTGGATATCGTGGCTCCGGCTACGCCCGGGAAGGGGATAGAGGTGTTGGACGAACAAGCCGCTTCGGAGGCTGCCGCGTATGCGGATAAGGCCCGGGTGGCGGGGAAATGCAAGTTTGTCCCGGCTTCGGGCGCCGCTTCCCGGATGTTCAAAGATATTTTCGCGGGGTTGGATGTTTTGCGCGGGGGCGCCGATGTGCCCGCGGGCTCGCCGGTGGCGCGTCTGGCGGCATCGATCCGAGACTTCGCCTTCTATACGGAGGAGGTGTTCGGGACCCCGGAAGACAGCCCGGCCTATCGCCGCAAGGTGGCCGAGAACTTGCTCACGGACAGCGGGTTAGACTATGGCTCCAAACCCAAGGGCGTGCTGAAGTTCCATCGTTATCCGCAGGAGGTGCGGACCGCCCTGGCCGAGCATCTGGTGGAGGCGCAGGAGTATATGCGCAACGCCGACGGAAGCTGCAACCTGACGGTGACCATTTCGCCGGAGCACCGGCCGCTGTTTGAGGCGGCTCTGGCTGAGGTGAAGCCGGTTTTTGAGCAGCGTTACGGCGTCCGGTACAACCTGACCTTTACCTATCAGGACAAGGCGACCGATACCGTGGCGGTGACCCCGGACAATGAGCCTTTCCTGGACGAGAACGGGCAGATTCTGCGCCGTCCCGCCGGCCATGGTGCCTTGATTTACAATTTGAATCAGGTGGAAGACGAACTGGTCTCCATCAAGAATATCGACAATGTGGCCCACGAGCGTTTCCTGCCCGTGACGGCCCGCTACAAGAAGGTGCTGATGGGCCGTGCCCTGGCCCTTCGGGATCGGATTTTCGGCTTCCTGCAGGCTTTGGATGTCGAATCGGATCCCTGCTCCGCCTCCTGCATCGCCCTTTGTGATCAGATCGAAGCCTTCCTCGCCAACACCCTCTGCGTCTCCCTCCCCGGGGTTGCGGCGGGTCCTGCCGGTGCTACTGCTAGCGCTTCGGCTGCGGCTGCGCGCGTCGCTCTGCTACGTGCCAAGCTGAACCGTCCCATCCGCGTCTGCGGCATGGTCAAAAACCAAGGCGAGCCAGGCGGCGGCCCCTTCATCATCCGTGCAGCCGACGGCTCCACATCCCTGCAAATCCTTGAAAGTGTGCAGATTAACAAAGATAATCCCGCGGCTGTAGCGGCTCTTTCATCGGCAACCCATTTCAACCCGGTCGATCTGGTTTGCTGCCTGCGCAATTACAAGGGCGAGAAGTTTAACCTGCTCGAGCACGTGGACGAAGAGACCGGTTTCATTAGCAGCAAGAGCTACAAAGGGCGCGAACTGAAGGCCCTGGAACTGCCCGGCCTGTGGAACGGCTCCATGTCCGATTGGAACACTCTTTTTGTAGAAGTTCCCCTGGAAACCTTCAACCCCGTCAAAACAGTCCTCGACCTCCTTCGCCCTGCCCACCAGGCCTAAGGACTTGTCCTTGCTGCCTGTTCCGGTCTAAGTTGGAGCACCCATTCCTGAGAACCGGATTTTAGGAACTTGCTCATTACTAAGTACTTAACCTGAACAACTCCTGACAGTGTTCTCCCAGCCTGCTCAAAGAAGTGCCTGTTTCAAAGGGACCATCCATGTTAGAGGGCGTTTTCCAGGAAGGTCAAGGTGTTTTGAAGAGGACCTTCCATGTTAGAGGCCGTTTTCATGGAAGGTCGGGGTGTTTTGAGGGGGACCTTCCATATTAGAGGGGGTTTTCATGGAAGGTCAGGCTGTTTTGAGGGGGACCTTCCATGTTAGAGGGCGTTTTCATGGAAGGTCAAGTTGTTTTGAGGGGCACCTTCCATGCTGGGGGCCGTTTTCATGGAAGGTCACGGGGCGGGGAGCGGGTTTTTGATCCTAGTCTGCTGTTTTTTTTCTAGAGTAAGATCAGTGGGACCTGGTTGCCGTGGGGTCTGGGTGCAGGGCTAGGGGGTGGAAATGGTGAAAAAGTGGGGTGTAGGCTTGTCGGAGTCAAAAAGACTGACTATCTTTACGCCGGGAAGGAGTTTTGGACTCCATTTTTTATAATATGATTTGTCAAGCATGGTAATTAACGACGAAAACACGTTCCGGCGCATCCGGACCCCTTTTTATTATTATGATATGCCGCTGCTGGAGCAGACGGCCGATACGGTAGCCGAGCTCTGCCGCCGCTATGACATCCATGTCCACTATGCGGTGAAAGCCAATTATGGCCGCCGGGTGATGGAAGTCCTTTCTTCCCGTGGATTCGGGGCCGACTGTGTGAGCGGCAACGAGGTGGTCCGCGCCTTCGAATGTGGCTTCCAGCCGTCCCGGATCATGTTTACGGGGGTAGGGAAGACGGACGCCGAGATGGCGGCCGGCCTGCGTCTGGGCATCCAGGCCTTTAATGTGGAATCGATGGAAGAACTGGCGGTCCTGGATGGCCTGGCCGGACGGATGGGCGTGGTAGCCCACGTGGGCCTGCGCATCAATCCGGGCATCGACGCCCATACCCATAAGTTCATCACGACGGGCCTGACCGGATGCCGTGATCGATGCCTTGCGGGAATGCAAGAATGTTTACTTCGAGGGACTTCAGTTCCATATCGGCTCGCAGATTACCGACATCGAGGGCGTGTATGCGCACGAGTGCCGGCGGGCCGACGAGGTGGCCGACTACTTCGAGCAGAAGGGTATGCCGGTGCACAACCTGGATCTGGGTGGTGGCCTGGGTGTGGATTATGACGATCCGGATACCCATCCCATTCCGGAATTCGAGCGCTGGTTCAAGGTGGTGGATGCCTCGCTGAAGCGCCGCAAAGACCGCCGCATCCATCTGGAGCCGGGACGGGCGCTCGTGGCCCAGTGCGGCACGCTGGTCAGCCAGGTGCTGTATGTGAAGCATGCTGCCGACAAGGATTTCCTGGTGCTGGATGCGGGCATGAACGACCTCATCCGCCCGGCCCTCTATGGCGCGCGGCACCGCATCATGAAGTTTTTTGCCGCTCCGGACACGCCGATGCATCGTTACGATGTGGTCGGACCCGTGTGCGAATCGTCCGATGTATTCGCGGAAGGGGCGTTGCTGCCGCAGTGCCAGCGGGGCGACCTGGTGGGCCTGCGCAGTGCCGGTGCCTATGGACAGGTGATGTCCAGCCGATACAACCTGCGCGATATGGCGCCGTCGGTTTTCTCGGACCGTCTGGCCGTTGCGCCCATGCGTGAGAGTTTCCCGGAAAAGTAGTATATTTGCAGGCTAATTTTTACGATTATGTTCGAGAACTTACAGGAACGACTGGAACGCTCTTTCAAGATACTGAAAGGTGAAGGGAAGATTACCGAGATCAATGTAGCCGAGACGCTGAAGGATGTCCGGCGGGCGCTGCTGGATGCCGATGTGAGCTATAAGGTGGCCAAGGAGTTCTGTGACTCGGTGAAGGAGAAGGCCATGGGCCAGAACGTGCTGACGGCCGTGAAGCCGCAGCAGATGATGGTGAAGATCGTCCACGACGAACTGGCTGCCTTTATGGGCGGCGCCTCCACCGACATCAACGTGAAAGGCAATCCCGGTGTGGTGCTGGTGGCCGGTCTGAACGGTTCCGGTAAGACGACATTTTCGGCCAAACTGGCCTTGAATATCAAGAGCAAACGCGGCATGCAGGTCTTGCTGGCCGCTTGCGATACCTTCCGCCCTGCCGCAATCGACCAGTTGAAAGTGCTGGGCGAGCAGATCGGCGTTCCGGTCTATACCGAAGAAGGGGAGAAGGACCCGGTGAAGATTGCCCGCGCGGCCATCGCCAAAGCCAAGTCGGAAGGAATCCCCGTGGTGATTGTGGATACCGCCGGCCGTCTGGCTGTGGACCAGGAGCTGATGGATGAGATTTCGGCCCTGCACCAGGCTGTACAGCCTACCGAGACCCTCTTCGTGGTGGATGCCATGACGGGTCAGGATGCTGTTGAAACGGCCAAGGCCTTCAACGATCGTCTGGATTTTGACGGCGTGGTGCTGACGAAGATGGATGGCGACACCCGTGGCGGTGCGGCCCTTTCCATCAAGTATGTAACCGGCAAGCCCATCAAGTATATTTCCACGGGCGAGAAGATGGAGGCCCTGGATGTGTTCCACCCGGAGCGTATCGCCGACCGAATCCTGGGTATGGGCGATGTGGTTTCCCTCGTGGAGAAGGCGCAGGAGCAGTTCGATGAGAAGGAAGCCCGCGAGTTGAAGAAGAAACTGGCCAAGGATAAATTCGGCCTCTGGGACTTCTACAACCAGATCCAGCAGGTGAAGAAGATGGGCAACATCAAGGACCTCGCTTCCATGATCCCCGGTGTGGGGAAAGCCATCAAGGATGTGGATATTCCGGACGATGCTTTCAAGGGCATCGAGGCCATTATCCTTTCCATGACGCCCGCCGAGCGGGACAATCCCGATATCTTGAACGGCAGCCGCCGCAAAAGAATTGCAGACGGTTCTGGAACTTCCCTTCAGGAAGTGAACCGTCTGCTCAAACAGTTTGAGGGTACGCGCAAGGCCATGAAATCTGTCATGACCGGCAACCTCATGGATAAGATGCGCGGCATGCGCCGGCGCTAATCATTTTGCCGATTGGTTTGTCTCGAGCTGTCCCAGGAAGGTGATGGCTTCGCGATTGCGGCAGTTTATATTGATCGAAGCGGAACCATTGTCGTACAGGCGGATGTTGTACTCGTAGGTATCTTCGCTATTCGACGCGACGACCTTGATGTCATAGACACCCGGCTTGACTTCCTTCCAGTTGTAGGAAGTGATTTCCGTCTTGAAATCCAGCGCATTTCCACCTCCGTAGGGAATGTTGGTGGCGCGCCCGAAATACGGCAGCGCAGACTCCAGGCAATTGTCCTCCACCTTGACGAAATACGGATCGGTAAGCGTCTTGCTCGGAGCGCGAAGGGGAATCATCTCCGTGGCGATGATTTTGAAAGAAGCCGCGGGAACTTGTTCACGAACGCTCTTGGCGATGGCAGCCTGCTCGGCGGCTCGCTGCTCGCTGGTCTGTTTCGTGGCGGCGCAGCCAGCCAGCAACAAGGCGGCTGCACAAAAGAAAAGAAGATGTGCTTTCATGTGAAATGATCGGGAAAGGGGTTATTGATGTTGAAATAACAGTTGCATGTCTGCGGCGATGCCTTTCGCGGCCAGGCCTTCCGGCACGAAACGCCAGCGGCCGATACGCGCGGGGTCTCCGATGACAGCCGGGTCGATGCTGCCGTGCTCCAGCAAGTAGTTGTAGAGGATGTTCCGGATTTCCGGGTAGTATTCCACAACGCGGTCGGTAATCTTGTCGGTATCGATGCCGATGGCCTGCAGGATGCCGCCGCCACCGCTGGCGCGGTAGGACGTCATGGCCACGAAGTAGGTCTTTTCCGGGTCAAAGGGCTGCCCGCCGGCCATCGAAGCAATGTCCACGCGGCTGCCGGAGGGCTTCGTGACATCCACGGTATAGTTGATGCCGGCGGCGGAGTCGAAGTTGTAGGAACGGTTCACAAAGGACCATCCCTGCTGTCCGGTTCGGCTGTCATGGCGCGGGGTGATCTTCAGGATATGTTCGCCCGGTCGGGACACGGTATTGATCCACTGGTCGTATGAATACTCCAGATAATCATGGATCTCGCGGCCGGTCATCTTGACCACATAGAGCTGATTCTCAAACGGATAGATGGTGAACAGGTCATTATACACCAGGGTCCCGGCCGGTACCGTCCCATTGTAGGTGAGCGGGGCGGCAAAGGAAATCTGTGCGGGGGAGCAGCCCAGGCACAGGGTGTGGACCAGGTTGAGGTAGTCGCACATGCCGGCATAGCCGTCGCGGGTGCGCAATTCGGCCTTCAGCTCTCCTACTTCCTTAAGGGTGAAAGCCTTGACGGCTTCGTAATCGGGATGGAATTGCTTTTCCATCACCGTATCCACCTTGCATTTATCTATCGGAATCAGATCGGCCTCGGTCTCGCGGGCGACAACTTTTCCACCCTTCACGGTCAGGCGGATGTGTCCGTGACCCATGAAGCGGCAATGGCTGCCGGAGTTGATGAGGGCCGTGTTCCCCCGGGAGACGACATAGGGATGGTGATCGTGCGAGCAGACAAGGAAATCAACCCCTTCCAGCGAATGCAGCAAGTCCATTCCCTGGCTCTCCAGCGATGCTTCGCCCTCGCGGCCCGTTCCCGAATGGACGGCTACGATGATGACCTGCGGTTTTTCCTTGGCCCGGACGGCATCCACCGTCTGCTGGACACGCGGAATAAGGGATTCGAAGGTGATGCCGCGCCAGACGCTTTCGGCCAGCCAGTTCTTCATATTCGGGTTGGTGAAGCCGAGGATGGCAATCTTGATTCCATTGCGTTTCAGCAGGGTATATTCCGGGAAATACGGGCTTCCGTCGCTGTCTTTGCGGGCATTCCCTGCCAGGAAGGGGATGCCGGCCGCTTTCATCTCCCGGGCGATGCGGTCATAGACCGGGTGTCCCGTTTCAATGTCGTGGTTGCCCACCGCGATGGCATCGTACCCCATGTAGGCGGCCATCCGCGTGTACACGTGCGTTTGCGTGGTATCCACGTAGTTGAAATAGTAGGCGGCATTGTCCCCCTGGAGGATGTCGCCGGCATCGACCAGAATGACGTTTTCCTTACCCACGGCGGCACGTACGCTATCCACGCTCCATGCTACGGCCATCAGCGATTTACGGGTTTTGGCCGACGTGTAGGTGGAATCGAAATAGGTTCCGTGTACGTCGTTGGTGGTGAGCAGCTCGAAGGCGTATTCACCATCTTTTGGCCCGCAGGCGCAAACGAGCGCCAGGGCGGCAATGAGCATTTTCTTCATCAGATGGCAGCTTTAAAGCGGTATGTGGTTACTTTTTTGGCGGGTTTCTTGTTGAGGATCCGGTCCAGGGAGAAGATCAGGGAAACGACTTCCTGATGGCCATGGAAGCCGTCCTCGAAGTGGAAAACCGTGCCTAGTTTCAGGTCCAGGAAGGAGGCGATGCGGGGTTGCCACCAGGCTTCCACGCGGTCGTAAACTCCTGATTTTCCGGCTTCCCGGCCGATGCGGTAAAAGGGCGAGCCCATGTAGAGGTCGCTCCCGTAAGAGGTGCCCGCCACGCTGGGGTTGGTGTACAGCGGCATCAGGTTTTTGCCGGCATAAAAGCGGTTCACCAGGCTGATGTTCCAGTGACGGGCCTCGGCATAGACTTCGGCGCCGCCGGGCGTGAGCGTTCCGGATTGCTGCACGCGATCTCGCTGCATGGCCTGCAGCCAGCCCAGGCGCAGGGTCAGCAGTTGGATGCCGGCCATCTTCCCGGCATTCAGCTGGGCGAAGGGCTCCACGAGATTGTCATCCACCACGCCAGGGTATTTGTACGATCCGGCAAAGTGGTGGAAGGTGCCGGCCCAGCCCAGGGTTAGCCATTCTTTGGGCGTCCATTCGCCGTAGGTGAAGATGACGAATTCTTCGCGGCGGAATTCGCTCTGGTGGCCTTTCCAGTCACATCCCACTTCGAAGAAGGCCTTGGACGTCTGCAGTTGCAGCAGGGCGCCGTCGAAGTTGCGGTCCAGGTGGCGGAGAGAATCCGACCAGAAAGCCTGGGAATAGTTCCCCTGCGAGAGGCTGCGCGGATAGGCGCCGAACACGCCGGTCAACTTGGCTTTGGAGAAAGTGAGGTCGAAACGATACCAGAGCGTGATTTCGCGAAGAAGGCGCGTGTTCTCCAGTCCCCGGTCGGCATCGTCCGAACCGGCGGCCGCAGGGGTGCGCACGGGGTATTCCCCCATGTTCTTGATAATGTCCAGGCCCGCCATCACCTGATGGACGTTGCGGGCGTTCTGCTTGATGCGAAGTCCTACGGACGGGGTCAGGAAGGCTGTGTTGATGGTCATGGAACGGGTAAATGCCTCTTTCCCCGCGTCCATTTCGCGGTTGTCGAAATAGAATTCGAAACCGGCATCGTACACGAATTCCGGTTTCTGCCCGAAAGCGGACTGGGCCGCCAGCACCGCCAGCAGCAGGAACAAACATCTTCTCATATTGCAAAAATAATAATTTTTGCTGATACGTTACCTAAAAGGATATGGAATACTTAATTGTAGGTAATATGGGAAGCAAGGATATCTGTTTCCAACGTTCCTCGTCAATATCATAGACAAGGGTTATGGGATTGTGCCGGTTGGTCGCATTATACACTCCCAAATATAGTTTTTGAGTACATTTTTTAGTTGTCCGGGAAAAAGTGCATCCCAAATCGAGCCGGAAATAAGATGGCATACGGTAATTGTTGATTCCGGAATAGTATTCAATCTTGGTTCCTTCCTGTAATTCAAACATCCAGGGATGAAAAACACCTTCCGGCAGCGTCTCCCAACTACCTGATTGGTATGTCAGCAAGCCGGACAGGATAAAGTCAAAAATATCATTATGCCACAAACGTCCGTTGCCGGTAACATTGAGGATGTGTGTCCGGTCAAATTGAAAAGGGAACGCGATCCCATCGTTGATATAGGGGAACTGTCTGTCTGTCTTGGATAGCGTATAAGCAATACGTAAGGTGGTTTCCCCATGTATGTATTCTGCAAGAACTTCCAATCCCTTTGATGAACCTGACCCAATATCAACATCGCTTTTCCAACCGGCCAAAGACGGACTGAACAGATTGATGGCATTCCGGTAGCAAACCAGATTCTTCATACTTTTTGAGTAGGCGTTAACCGATAAAGACAGCGCCCCTTTTTCGAAAAAGAGGGAACTGCTATATTGAATGGATTCTTCCGGGAGAAACGATTCGTCTGAAGGGACTATCAAATCCAAAGACCAGCCGGTAGGCAGACCGTCAAGCAAATGATGGAACTGTTTCCGTTTGTCTATTGAAACTTCAAGGCCAAAACCGGGAAGGAAATACAGGCGTCCCGTGAGATCGTATTCCGGATGAAATGAAAGGTCATGCGTCTGGTCCGTCTGGTAAAGATTCAGGCGTCCGGATGTGCGAATAAGGTAAAGATTGTTTTTGCCCTTTTCCCACTGGACGGAAAGGGTGCCAATTCTTGAATAAAGGGAGGATTCTGAAAAGCTGCTGGTGTGAATACCCGGTCTGCGGACATCTGTCAAGCTGAAATAGGCGTTTGGTAAGTAGGATGACTGCGTAAACAATAGACCGATACGGAAAATATCAGCACCAATAAGCGGATACGAAGCAGAAAAACGGGCAGACCATTCGGATAACGAGTTTGTCATTCCCAATAAGTTATCGGCCTGCACAGACTGTGTTTGTCCTTGTTGGGAATACAACCGATTCCAGGATAATCCTGCATCCAGACAACCGGTTTGCGAGTCAAGATGATATTTGAGATTAAGAATCGAATTCTGCCAAGACATCTCAGCCTGTGTCTGTCTCCAAGTATAATCGTAAGAATCTTTTGAATGAAAGTAACTTAAAAAAATGCGTTGCTTTCCTGAAATATTCCAGTTAATCTTTCCAAATAAATCGTAGACGGTAGCTTTCGTGTCTTTTAAATCCACACCTGAAATATGGTCTTGTAACTTAAATCCATTCCAAATCATGGCTGTGGGTGACCATCGGGCAGAACCAATAACGGATAGCCGTTCCTTTACAATGGGGACTTTGGCGAGGGAAGATATAAAGGCCGGACTAACGGAGAACGTTCCGGAGAAATGGTTCGCAATCCTGTTTTGAGTCGTCATGGAAATATAGGCATCAGTAAAATCACCTTCATCGGCCGGGAAACCGCTAATACGCACATGCGCATCTTCCATTATTTCCAAGGGAACGGATTGGGTAAACCCTAACAAGTGTGTATTTCCATAGACGGGAACACCATCAAGGGTGATTCTCGTCCCTCCCATATTCCCACCACGGATGTATGCGGCAGAAGAGCCCTCTGCTCCCATGGACACTCCTGGAAGAACTTGAATATATTTTATTATATCGGCTTCTCCAATGGGAGAAATTAGATTATGGACATCTCCGATTCGAACCTGATAACCGTTTATTCCAGAGTTTACAAAACGGGAAGCTTCCTTAATTGACGCAGAAAGTGTATCTCTGACTTCTTCTGTTCGTTGAGCGTAAGCATTGAATGTGAATAACAGAGACAAGACAAAGATATGGAGAATATTTTTCATTGCTCAATAAAATCTCCATTATAGCCTCGGATGGCCGACTCTTCGCTTCTATATAAGATGGCTCCGAAAATGCCAACACCACCGGAAATATTCGTATAGGCATTTTCGTGATTATAGATATACCGCATATCCCTGCCTTTATCCAGTTCCCTTTGATAGATATCTTTCAAGTATAAATCAAGTTCATCGGAGACAATACGTATGTCGAATAAATCACCTTGGTTTGGTGAACATGTGAGAGGGAAATCCGCCAAGAAAATAAAACTACGCGTAGTATATAACGGGTTATTGCTAATGGATAACGGGTCTTCTCCGTTATCAAATAATTGCGGTGAAGGGATGCGGACGAAACCGTCATGCAAGGGGAGGCTTTGATAGGAATCCTTCATCCATCGTTTTGCTTCATTTAGAGAGAGACTCCATAATTTCATGGAATCTAGACTGAAACAGGGAAATGTGCCGACAGTCTTTGAGATTAAGTTGAAATCATCTGCATCAGGATGAGTAGTCCCGATCAGGTTCCCTTCTTTTGGAAAGACCCAAAGATTAGCGCTTCCGTCAAATGGCGCACCAGCACGAACGTCGAAACCTTCGGAGTCTTTATAGGGAATTCGTAATTCGCAGGAATAATATAAATGATCAATTAAGGCTCCTTTTCGTCGTTTCATAAATTGCTTGATATAGACGTTTGGAGGAAAGGTGGTCTTGGCACAAATTATCTCTTGTCCATCTTTCTTTATGGATAAAGAGTATTTCTCTCCATACGCAGGTGTCATTTCTGCATTCCAACGGGTATTATCCTTCTGTTGGAAAGAACATATTGTTTCCCCCCTTGCATTCATAAGTTCTACTGATAAATCAGAAAGAGAGATGTCTCTGTTTTTTCCGTAGGAAGTCGCGGGGCGAATGTCTATTTCCTGGATATCTGATTCCGTTAAGATACAGTGTACGGACAATGGTGTTGGGTATCCTGTGTCAAAATCGATTGATTCCACGCAGGAAACAATCACGGTTGACAAGAGTGCCAACCGTGCGGTTAGAGAAATAATCTTATTCCTCATAATAAATAAATGCACAGGCAGAATCACCTAAAGGAGTATAGTAATTGCACCCAATGGAGGTTGGAGCTTGTCCGCTGATTTTACCGGATACCGGAGTCCTGTAGTGGGCTGTTGGGGAATTTTAACATGGATCCATTCCGCTTCGTCATCCATTTCCCGTTCAACGGGATCAATGTATATTGCACCAGTCTTTGCGTTTACAAAAACGTAATGATAAATCCGAGTGGTATTTATCATACCCGGGTTAGGGGACATGATGACAAGCCATGAACTATAATCAGGAGAATAATATGGATCTTCAAACTGGTCCGCAAAGCTTTGCTTTATTCTTGTGGATGGAGAAAGGATATCTTTCGAAATGACCACAAAATCGAACATACTCCACAGGTCTTCGGTAAGATCGCGGGCCTGTTCCCAGGTTAGCAGACTTCCGTCCGGGTTGTAGTAATCGGATTTGTCCTCGTCTTCCTTGCGGCAAGCTAATGCAAGTACCATAATGAGAGAGAGATAGATGAATTTTTTCATATAATAGCGTGTTTATGAAGCGCAATTTACTAATTTTAATCTAAAAAACGGATACTAATCTTATGAAAAAAAGATATCTTTGCGCTATGATGATAAAATGGCAGACACCCGTCGCGGAAGAGAAGTGTCCCGTGCCCCTGCGTGCCGGGGATGAAATAATGGTCCTGGGCAGTTGTTTCGCCGACGAGACCGGCCGCCGGCTGGCTGAGTGTGGTTTGGATGTGTGTGTGAATCCGTTCGGGACCCTGTACAATCCCGTCTCCGTGTGCAACAGCATCTCGCGCCTGCAATGCGGCGTCCCCTTTACGCGCGAAGATTGCGTGGGAATGGGGGCCGGCGCGGGTCTGGTGTGTTCGTTCAGCCATCACACCTCCTTTGCACGCCCTACACCGGAGGCTTTCCTGGAACACGCCAATGCGGCCCTGGAAGCGGCTTCGGCCCGGTGGAAATCAGCCTCGAAGGTGCTCATTACCCTGGGCACCGCCTGGTGCTGGCGGCATCTGCCGGAAGGGGAAATCGTATCGAACTGCCTGAAACGGCCAGCGGGGGAGTTTTCCCGCGAGCGGCTGACGGTGCCGCAGACGGCGGCCCTGCTGAAATCGCTGGTACAGCGCTATCCCGATAAGTTTTTCGTTTTTACGGTGAGCCCCATCCGCCATCTTTCCGACGGAGCGCACGGCAACCAGGTAAGCAAATCCATCCTCCTGCTTGCCCTGGAGGAGGTCTGCGCCGCCTTCCCGGACAGGACGGCCTATTTCCCTGCCTACGAAATCCTCCTGGACGAGTTGCGGGACTATCGGTTCTATGCCGAGGATATGGTCCACCCGTCCCTGCAGGCGGCCGAATACGTATTCGGGAAGTTCCTTTCCTTTGCCTTTCCGGACGAAGAACGCTCCCGGTTGGAGGAGCGTCGCAGGGCCTTCAAGGCGTCACAGCACCGTCCGATGCATTAATCCAGGCCGGATTGCAGGAAGGCGATGAAGCGGTCGATGTTGAGGTCGTATCCGCGAACGGGGGTGAGTTGATTCCCGTTCGCATCCAGAATGACATAGGCCGGTTGAGCGTTGATCCCGAAACGCGTCCGGGCGATATAGGAGTTGACCTTCCCCATTTTCACGAGTTCTTTCCCCTCGGGGGTGACGATGCGGTCCTGCGGGGCGGCGTCGTATTTTTTCTCATCGGTATAAAGGGAGGCGATGATGAAATGCTCCCTCAGGAGGTCCTGTACCTTCGGGTCGCTCCACACGCGGGCCTCCATCTCCCGGCAGTTGGTGCAACCATGGCCCGTAAAATCGGCAAAGACGCGTTTCCCTTCTGCCTCGGCGCGTTCCAGCGCCTCGCTGAGCGAGAAACACCCCGGCAGTCCGTGGGGGATTTCCAGCTCATTTGTGCGGGTATAGGAGCGTTCCTGGTATTTCATGGGCGGAAGATAGCCGGAAAGGGCTTTCAGCGGGGCGCCGAACAGGCCTGGAATCATATAGAGGACAAAGGTGAACACCCCGATGCCCAGCCCCAGTCGGGTCAGGCCGATGCCCTCAGGGGCTTCTTCTCCTTTGAACCGAAGCCAACCCAGCAGATAGCAGCCCAGCAGGCTGAAGACCACGATCCAGATGGCCAGATAGACTTCGCGATCCAGCAGGCCCCAGTGGTAGGTCTGGTCGGGAATGCTGAGGAATTTCAGGGCGAGGGCCACTTCAATGAAGCCCAGGATAATCTTGACCTGCCCCAGCCAGCTGCCGCTCTTGAGTTTCTTCAAGATGGACGGGAAGAGGGCCAGCAGGGTGAAGGGGAGGGCGAAGGCTACGGAGAAGGCGAGCATGGTGACCATGGGCGTCCAGAACTGTCCCTGGGTAGATTTGATGAGGACTGTTCCTACGATGGGGCCCGTGCAGGAGAAGGAGACCAGCACCAGGGTCAAGGCCATGAAGAAAACGCCCACCAGACCGCCCCGATCTGCGTTTTTGTCGCTCTTGTTGACCAGGGAAGAAGGAAGGGTTATTTCAAAGGCGCCGAAGAAGGAGGCCGCAAAAATGAGGAAGACGGCAAAGAAGATGAGGTTGGGAAGCCAGTGGGTGGCCAACCAGTTGAATATATCTGCCGTGACGGCCGCGCCGCCAATCAGGCGGGTCAGGCCGATGATGAGGCAAATGGGGAGCGTGTACAGCAGGACGATGAAGAGGCCGTACATAAAGGCTTTGAAGCGTCCGGCTGCGGGGGAGGCGGATCCTTTGAGGAAGAAGGATACCGTCATCGGGACCATCGGGAAGACGCAGGGGGTCAGCAGCATGGCCAGTCCCCAGAGGATGGCTTCCAGGACCAGGGCCCAGAGAGAGCCGCCGGCCGTCCCGTTGTCCTCGGAAACCGGCTGGGCTTCCTGCAGGGAAGCGGTTTGGGTGGGAATCAGGGGAATCTCAAAGCCCCAGTTCTCCGGGGCGGCGCACAGGGTGTCGTTGCAACTGTTCCAGGTGATGGATCCTTTTAGGACCGCACCTTCGCCGGCGGTACGTACCTGCTGGACCAGGATGATGCGGCGTTCGAAAATCAATTCGCCCGAGGCGGTCTGCCGGGGTTCTCCCACTTCCTGTAGCGCTCCTTCCAGGGTAAAGCCTTGGGGCTCAGCGAAGTCGATCTCGGTGGCCGAATACTCGTCGCGGAGGCTGTAGGTGTGCCAGCCGTCGAGAATCTTACCGGTAAAACGGACTTCCAGCAAGCCGTCTTTCAGGGCGGAAACGCTTGTGCTCCAGGTGACCGTTTGTTCCGGAGCCTGGGCAAAAGTGGCGGCGCTGAAAAACAGTACCGCCACCAATATTAGCATTCTTCTCATAACGGGAAGGAATTATTTTGCGTAGGCCACCGAACGGGTTTCGCGGATCACGGTAATCTTTACCTGACCCGGGTAGGTCATTTCGTTCTGGATCTTCTGGGCGATGTCGGCCGAGAGGGCGGCGGCCTGCTGGTCGCTCACTTCCTCTGCGCCTACGATCACGCGCAGCTCACGGCCGGCCTGGATGGCGTAGCTCTTGGTAACGCCCTGATAGGAGGCGGCCAGGTCTTCCATGCCTTTGAGCCGTTTGATATAGGATTCGATCACCTCGCGGCGGGCACCCGGGCGGGCACCGGAAATGGCATCGCCAATCATCACGATGGGGGAGATGATGGAGGTCATCTCGATTTCCTCGTGGTGGGCGCCGATGGCGTTGCAGATTTCGGGTTTCTCCTTGTACTGTTCGGCCAGTTTCATACCCAGCAGGGCGTGCGGCAGGTCGGGATCATCCTCGGAAACCTTGCCGATATCGTGCAGCAGGCCGGCGCGTTTGGCAATCTTCGGGTTCAGGCCCAGTTCGGATGCCATGATGGCGCTGATGTTGGCCACCTCGCGGGAGTGCTGCAACAGGTTCTGGCCATAGGAGGAACGGTATTTCATGCGGCCGATGAGTTTCACCAGCTCGATATTCATTCCATGGATACCCAGGTCGATGCAGGTGCGTTTTCCGGTTTCCAGAATCTCATCTTCCAGCTGCTTCTGTACCTTGGTCACGACTTCTTCGATACGGGCCGGGTGGATGCGGCCGTCCACCACCAGCTGGTGGAGGGACAGGCGGGCCACTTCGCGGCGGACCGGGTCGAAGGCGGAAAGCAGGATGGCGTCCGGGGTATCGTCCACGACGATTTCAACACCGGTAGCGGCTTCCAGGGCGCGGATGTTGCGGCCTTCGCGGCCGATGATGCGGCCTTTGATTTCATCGCTCTCGATGGGGAAGGTGGTAACGGCGTTTTCGATGGCGGTTTCGGAAGCGGTACGCTGGATGGTGTTGATAACGATGCGTTTCGCTTCCTTGGTGGCGTTCAGACGGGCCTCGTCCATCATATCGTTGATGTAAGCCTGCGCCTCGGTGCGGGCCTCGGCCTTCATGTTCTCTACGAGCATGTTCTTCGCCTCGGCGGCTGTCATGCCGGCAATGGCTTCCAGCTGTTTGTTGGCCTGGGCACGCAGTCCTTCGAATTCTTCGGTCTTGCGGCGGAGGTTCTCCTGCTGGGCCTGGAGGCTGTTCTGCAGATTTTCGGTGTCGCGGAGCTTTTTCTGGAGGTCGGCATTCTGCTGGCCCAGGGCGCTCTCTTTCTGTTTGATCCGGTTTTCGGCCTCGCGCAGCTGGTTGTTCTTTTCGTTTACATGCTGTTCGTGCTCGGCTTTGAGCTGGAGGTATTTCTCCTTGGCCTGCAGGATCCTTTCTTTTTTAATCTGTTCCCCTTCCGCTTCGGCGGCACGGAGAATTTCGGCTTTCTGGCCTTTCAGCAGCAGCTTCCTGACCACTATGTAGACAGCCAGCGCGACGATTGCGCCGATGATGGCTCCTATCAAATACTGTAACATACAAATATATCGTTAATTAAGTGTTTCCTGTCAGGAAAAAACCGCCGGTCGTTTGTCTTAGACCTTACCATGTAAGATTTGGGTTCCGCTCCGTTTCAAACTTCCGGTGGAGATGCAAAAAAGCACCTGACCCGAAGGCCCGGCCTGTCATCCTGGAGCGAGAGGGCCCGGTTCCGAAGAACTTTGTTGAAATAAGCACGCGGGACCGGCGGGATGTTTCCTGCTATGTCAAAGTTGGGAGAGATAGTCGTCCGTGTCCTTTTTCAGGCGTGCGGCTTCATCGGCAAGGGCTTCCATCTTGCGTTGTGTGGCCAGGCGGCTGACGGTTTCGTTCAGTGCCACGAAGGAAAGCTTGTCTGCGAGGGATCGCTCCGGAAAACGGGCATCGTACGCGGCGATCTTTTTGTTGATCGTCTCGGCGGCGATCCGCATCAGCTGTTCCATCTCGGGAGAGCTGGCTTTCAGCGGATAATCCGTTCCTGCAATCTTTATGGTAATACTCTGTTCCATCCTACTTTTCCAGCAAGGAGATGCATCGGTCGATCTCCCGGATGAGTTTATCCATCTTTTCCTTGGCGACGACATTGCTGCCGGCGGGGGCCATAAACGCCGCGGAGAGTTTCATCGTGTCGATTTGCTGCTCCAGTTCGGCTATCTTCTCTCTGCAGTCCGTATTCCGTTGCTCGCTTTGTGCCAAAGCCTGGCGGAGCGATTCGCACTCCGCTTTCCGAGCCTCGTACAAGGCGATCAGCCGTTCGATATTTTGTTTAACATCTTCCAGCATGTTCCGGAACTCTGCAATTTATGCAAATATAACAAATTATTCTCATTAATGATAACAGTATTGGGGATTTTTTTCTACCTTTGAGAAAAATAGACCCAACGTGATGAAGGAGATTCATTTCGGCTTGCTGCCGCGGATTCTCGTGGCGATTGTCCTGGGCATCGGCTTCGGTTGTTTCCTGCCGGGTGTCGTGGTTCGTGGTTTTGCAACGTTCAACAGCATTTTCAGCCATTTTCTCCAGTTCCTGATTCCGCTCATTATCATCGGCCTGGTAACGCCTGCCATTGCGGAAATCGGAAAGGGTGCGGGCGTGCTGCTGGCCATCACCGCCCTGATCGCCTATCTGGATACGGTTTTTGCGGGCTGTTTTTCCTATCTGACCAGCGTGCTGGTCTTCCCGAAACTGATTACCGGCGGACCGTCGGTGTCGGAAATCGCACAGGCGGAAGAAGTCCTGCCCTTCTTTACCATCGAGATTCCGCCGATGACAGATGTGATGACGGCCCTTGTCTTTTCCTTCACGCTGGGCCTGGGCATGGCCTTTTTCGGCTCGCAGCAACTCAAGGGGCTGGCGTCCGAATTCAAGGACATCGTGGTTAAAACCATCGAAACGGCCATCCTGCCCCTGCTGCCGATTTATATTTTCGGCATCTTCCTGAGCATGACCTATACCGGACAGGCCTGGAGCGTATTGAAAGTTTTCGTTTCCATCATCGGGGTGATTTTCCTGATGCATATCGTCCTGCTGGTGCTGCAGTTCTGCGTTGCGGGTGCTGTTACGCACCGCAATCCCTTCCGGCTGCTGGGTACGATGATGCCGGCCTATTTTACCGCGCTGGGAACCTCTTCCTCGGCGGCGACCATCCCCGTAACCCTGAACCAGACCCTCAAGAACGGGGTTTCCGCCGAAGTGGCGGGCTTCACCGTCCCTTTGTGTGCAACCATCCATTTATCGGGCAGTACGCTCAAGATTGTCTCCTGCGCGGTGGCGCTGATGATGATGCAGGACATGCCCTTCGACGCGGGAATGTTCCTCGGCTTCATTCTCATGCTGGGCATCATGATGGTGGCGGCTCCGGGCGTGCCGGGCGGCGCCATTATGGCGGCCCTGGGCGTACTGGGCTCCGTGCTGGGCTTCGGTGAACAGGAACAGGCGCTGATGATTGCCCTGTATATTACGATGGACAACTTCGGCACGGCCTGCAACGTGACGGGGGACGGTGCCATTGCCCTGGTGATTGATAAATTTTTCCGAAAAAGAACGTAAGAGCATATGAGAGATTACGGTTATCTGCGAATCATGGCCTGCTCGCCCCGGGTGCGGGTGGCCGACGTCCGTTTCAACTGCGAGACCATTACGGAAGCCATCGAAGCCGCCGATGCGGCCCGGGCCGCCCTGGTCGTGTTTCCGGAACTGTCGCTGACCGGCTATACCTGCGGGGACCTCTTTGGACAGAACCTGCTCATTGACAAGGCGGAAGAGGCTGCAAAGGAAATTGTCCGCGTGTCGCGCGCCAAGGCGGTGACCATTGTGGTGGGCGTTCCCGTCCGTTTTGGCGGGCACCTGTACAACTGTGCCGCCGTCATCCGCAACGGCCGTCTCAAGGGCCTGGTGCCGAAAACCTACCTGCCTACGTATAATGAATTTTACGAGGGCCGCTGGTTCGCTTCGGGTGCCGCCTTCCTGGGCTCTCCCGAGACGGTGAAATATGCCGGACAGACCTGTGTACTGGCTCCGGCGCAGTTGTTCAGCATCGGCAAGGCCTCCTTTGCCGTGGAACTGTGCGAAGACCTCTGGACCCCGGTTCCGCCGTCTTCCTGCCACGCCCTGGCCGGCGCCGAGGTCATCGTGAACCTGAGCGCCAGCAACGAGGTCCTGTTGAAACACACGTACCGCCGCAGCCTGGTGGCGGGCCAGAGCGCCCGGACCGTGAGCGCCTACGTGTATTGCGGGGCGGGTTATGGCGAATCGACCCAGGATGTGGTGTTCGCCGGCTCCTCCTTCATTTGCGAGAACGGAACCTTCCTGGCCGAAAACGAGCGTTTCCGGATGGACGGATCCTCGGTGGTGGCCGATGTGGACATCGAAAAACTGACGGTCCTCCGCCAGAAAGAAAATACCTTCCAGGCCATCCTGCCCGATGGTCATCCGCTGCAGGACAATTATTTACGGGTCGATCTGGGGGAGGGTCCCCAAACCGACTTCGAGGAAAAACTGTATCGGACCGTGGACCCGCATCCCTTCGTTCCGGAAGGAGATGCGGCCGAGATTGACCGGCGTGCCCGCGAGGTGCTTTCCATCCAGGTGACGGGGTTGGTTTCCCGCCTGGAGCACATCGGTTGCCGGACGGCTGTGATCGGGATTTCCGGAGGTTTGGACAGCACCCTGGCCCTGCTGGTGACGGCCCTGGCCTTCGACCAGCTGGGATGGTCGCGGGACCGCATCCTGGGCATTACGATGCCGGGACTGGGTACCTCCGGCCGTACCAAAGGGAATGCGGTGGACCTGATGGCCGCCCTGGGCGTGACCGCGCGCGAGATCTCCGTGGTTCCCGCCGTGGAGCAGCATTTCAAAGATATCGGCCACGATCCCAAGGTACTGGATGCCACCTATGAAAATGCACAGGCCCGCGAGCGTACGCAGATCCTGATGGATGTGGCGAACCAGGAGAACGGGATTGTGATCGGGACGGGAGACCTGTCTGAACTGGCCTTGGGCTGGTGTACGTACAATGGGGACCAGATGTCCATGTACGGCGTGAATGCGGGGGTTCCCAAGACCCTGGTCATCCACCTGGTACGCTGGGCGGCGGAAAACCGTTTCGGCGAAGCTGGCGGTCATGCCGGCCGGCCGGTTCGGGAGATCCTCCTGGACATCGTGGATACGCCCATCAGCCCGGAACTGACTCCCTCCGACGCTTCGGGAGCCATCGCCCAGAAGACGGAAGACCTGGTGGGCCCGTACGAGCTGCACGACTTCTTCCTGTATCATTTCTTCCGTTTCGGCACGTCGCCGGCCAAGTTGTATTTCCTTGCCCGCAAGGCGTTTACGGACAAATACGACGAGGAAACCCTCCAGAAATGGCTCCGGAAATTCTACTGGCGGTTCTTCAGCCAGCAATTCAAGCGTTCGGCCCTGCCGGACGGACCCAAGGTAGGGTCGGTATCCCTCTCGCCCCGCGGTGACTGGCGCATGCCGTCCGATGCCAAATCCAGCCTGTTTTTGGCCGAACTCGACACCTTATAGGTTGCGGGAACCGCTTTAGCGGTCGTATTTGCGGTGGACGGTGAGGTAAATGCCTCGCCCAAGGAAGTACACCCCGATGAGCAGGATGGCGATGAAGGTGAAGGTCTTGCCTTCGCCGTTCACCAGACCGGCTATGCCCCAGCCCACGGCAATCAGTCCCATGATGTAATACAGGAAAAAGAGGTATTTCATATCGCTACAGGGCTTCAATCATTTTTTCGAAGAGGGCGGCCATCTTGACGGCGGCCGCGTCTGCGGCTTTCACCACGTCGTCTCCGTCGTTCACATAATCCTCGGCATAATCGTCGTGCGCCTCGTTGGTGATGACGGACATGCCGAACACGGGCACGTCTGCGTGGCGGGCTACGATAACCTCGGGGATGGTGGACATTCCGGTGGCGTCGCCGCCGATGATGCGGATGTATTTGTACTCGGAAGGGGTTTCATAGGTGGGGCCGGTGCCGCCGTAATAGACGCCTTCTTTCAGGGGGATGTTCATCTGTGCGGCCAGCTTTTTCGCCAGGGCGATCAGCTTCAGGTCGTACGGGCGGGTCATATCCGGGAAGCGCGGGCCGAATTCATCCATGTTCGGTCCGATGAGCGGATTCGGGAGCTGGTTGATGTGGTCGCGGATGATCATCAGGTCGCCCACGTGGAAATCGTAATTGACACCGCCGGCCGCGTTGGAAACGAAGAGGGCTTTGATGCCCGCCAGGATCATGACGCGGATGGGGAGGGTGACCATTTCCATCGGGTACCCTTCATAATAATGGATGCGTCCCTGCATGGCGATGACGGTCTTGCCGCCCAGCTTGCCAACCAGGAAGTTGCCTTTGTGGCCGATGGCCGTGGACACCGGGAAGCCCGGAATCTCGCGGTAGGGGATGATGACGGGATTCTGTATTTTCTCACCGAGGCGTCCCAGGCCGCTACCCAGGACGATGCCCACCTCCGGCTGAAGGCGGTTGTCTTCGATCACTTTTTTCACGTAGGCGGCTGCCTTGCGGATGTGCTCCAGACGCTCCTGGAGGATTTCAGCGGTATTGTATAGCATATTGAATTATGGGTTAATCAGTTTCTTAAGCATATCCTGGGCGTTGTGGAGGATGTCCTTTTCGCCTTCCACCTGCCCGTCGCGCATCAGGACGCGTCCACCCCGGATGACGGTGCAGATGCAGTCGCTGTGGGCGGAGTAGATGAAATTGGCTGCGAAGGGGGCGGGGGACAGGAAGAAGGTATTGTCCGTGTCCACGAGGAAAAAGTCTGCCAGGCAGCCTTCGGCGATGCGTCCGGCGTTGAGGCCCAGGGCTTTCGCGCCGTTCACGGTGGCTGTGCCGATCAACTCGTTCAGCGGCAGGGCGGTAGGGTCGCTGCGCCAGGCTTTCTGGATGATGGCCGAGGTTTTCATGGCTTCCAGCATGTCCAGGTTGTTGGACGATGCGCAGCCGTCCGTGCCCAGGCAGACGTTCGCACCGGCATCCCGCAGTTCCTGGTAGCGGAACCGGTATCCCGAGGCGAGTTTGGTGTTGGAATTGATGTTGTGCACGCAGGTAACGCCCCGCTGTCCGAGGATCTCTACATCTTTGTCGCTGAGCCAGAGGGTGTGGGCGGCAATGACGTCCGGTCCCAAAACACCCAGGCGGTCCAGGTATTCGACAGGGGAGAGACCGCCGTGAAGTTCCTGGCAGTCAGTCACTTCCTTCTGCGTCTCGGAAACATGGATGTGGATCTTGAGGCCGTGTTTGCGGGCGAATTCCGCTGCCCAGACAAGGTTGGATTCGCTGACGGTATAGACGGCGTGGGGGGCAACCGCGAATTGTGCATCCCCCTCCCAGCGGAGCGAGCGCTCATACTGGCTTTCGCATTCCTCCCGCTGGCGGCTGATGGCCGAAGGATCCCCGTGGTCCAGCAGTACATAGGAAAGGACGGGACGTACCCCCATCTCCCTGGCGGCCCGGCAGGCTTCGTCCGGAATCCAATACTGGTCGTTGAAGGTGGTGGTTCCCGTCTTGATCATCTCCAGACAGGCTACCTTTGTGCCCCAGTAAATGAAATCTTCGTCAATTTTGGACTCCAGGGTCCAGATGTCGTCCAGCCATTCGTGCAGGTCGCGGACATCCTCCGCGATACCGCGCATCAGGCTCATGGACGAGTGGGTATGCATGTTGATGAAGCCGGGAAAGGCTACCAGCCCGCCTGCATCGAGGATTTCTACCCCTTCCGGGATGGGAAGGTTCCCCGTGGGAGCGATGCGGAAAAACCGTCCGTCCCGGATGTCGATATCGCTCGGGCGTCCTTCGACGGTAACGTTCTTGATAAATATTGAATTCATATCCTTGTGGTCAATTTCTCAAAGATACGAATTATTTTTTGAAAAAGGAAAAACGAAGGCCTACCTGGGCGCCGAAGTGGTTGCCGGAGACATCTCCGAAATCGGCAAAAAGGCCGTAGGTGATGCGGGCGAATTTGAGCACGCCGTCCACCTCTCCCATGAAACCGGTATAGATCTGGTTGGCGGGCTCGACGGGCCGGAGGTAAGTACCCCAGGTGCGGGTTCCGGTCAGCATCAGCTTGTAGGGATACCGTTCATCTTTCAGCAGATAGCCGCTGCAGGCAGCGTGGAAGGCCACCAGCCGGTTGTTCCAGACGGGGCTGTTGCCTACGGCGTAGGAACCGGTCTTGATGAGGGACGGATCGAACAGGAAGAGGGACGTTCCGAGGACGCGTCCGTAGTGGGTCCAGCCGCTGCGATACTCCAAGTGGTTGAAATAGTTGTCGTCCCCACCCAGCACAATCCTGCCATAATACGGGTCGGAGGGGTCCTGGGCCGCTTTTTCTTCCGGAGTGGCCGGTCGGTCGTGGGCCTCGCCGGACTGGGAACGGGTATATTGGAATTCAACGAGGGCATCCGTAATCCAGTCCAGGCGTTTGTGCCGATGAACATGGACCGTCCAGTTTCCGTCCGGGAAGTTTTGGAAGTACAGGCCGGACTTGTCCTCGAAGGGAGAATCCTGCTGGAGATTCAGGGTCCAGGTATCGAACCGATAGCTGAGCTGGAAGGATTTCAGGCCGATGTGGTTGCCCAGCCGGCTCTCTTGCGATCCGGCCGAGGCATCGTCGCCACCGGAGGAGAAAGTGATGATTTTCAGGTAGTTCTTCAGGGTGACTTTGCCCAGGTCGTACCCGTTGTCGCCGCCCCACAGTGTCCACAGTTCCAGGGATCCGGTGAGTTTGAGCCGGTCTCCGATGTCGATGCGTCCGCCAATGAGGGAATTGTGCACCAGGGCGTTCTTGGCAAAGCGGGCATCCATGGTGCGATAATCACCGAAACGGCCGAATAACCAGACGATTTTGCGGGTTCCCGGGATGGCGAACGGGGCGATATCCAGGCTGTAACCCGGCATGGAACGGGCATTCCCGCTCATGATGAAATTGCCGCCCGTGAGCGACAGGGTGCCCAGGGAAGGGCGGTCTGCCAGATAGCGCTGGGGGTGCCGCCACAGGCCGGCATCCAGGCTGATTTTCTTCCAGCGCAGGCCGGCATAGAGTTCGTCGGCAAAGAAGTCGCTGTTCCGGGACAGATTTCCGGCGACGGCGGCTCCGGCGTGCCACTGAATGGTATTTGCTTCGTTATAAGGAAGTTTCGCGCCTACCAGTGCGACGGTGGAATAGGCTCCTTCCGGGAAGATACCGTATTGGTTTGCCCCCATCCAAAAAGGCGAACTGCCACCGCTTGCAGCGGCAGCAGTCAGCCAGGTGTAAATGATAATGTCTTTCATTTAAAACTCATCCTCCCGCTCAACATGCTCGTGCTCTACGATGGGTTCTCCATGCAAGCACTGTACCTTGATGTACTCGATGGCATCGTTCAGCCCTTCCTTGAATTTTTCGAAATCTTCCTTGTACAGGAAAATCTTGTGTTTATCAAAGACAAAATTTCCGTCCCGTTCTTGTCTGCGCTTGCTTTCCGTGATGGTAAGATAAAAGTCCTTGTTCCCACGGGTGGCCTTTACATCAAAGAAGTAGGTCCGCTTGCCGGCGCGCACCGGTTTGGAATAGACATCCTCAGCATCTTCTCTATACATAACTCACTGTTTTATAAGTCAATGCACAAAAATAAGGAAATTTCTGAAATTCTGCATAACTTTGTAAAAATATTTTGACAGATTTTTATGCTCAACCGAAGGATACTGCGGATCAAGGCTTTCAAAATTCTTTATGCGTATGCGGAGAATCCGGCCATGACCCTGAAAGAAGCGCTGAAACAGCTGGCCATCTCTTGTGAGGCCACGCAGGATTTGTATCTCTATATGCTGGGAATCGTGGCGCCGCTTACGCAAGAGGCGGCCCTGCGCATCGAGGCGGCTCGCGGGAAATTCAACCCCACCGAGGAGGAACGCAACCCCAATATGAAGTTCGCCCGGAACGCCCTCGCACCGCTGCTGGCGGAAGATATCGACCTGCAGAAGTTGTTGGAAAAGAAAAAACTTTCCTGGGAGCAGCAGGATGCGTTCCTGTACAAACTGTACGCATCCATCCGCACGAAAGATTATTTCCGGGCTTATATGGAGAACCCCGGAACGTCGCTGGAAGAGGATGTGGCCCTTTTCGTCCGCATTTTTGAGGAAGAATTCGTGGACAGCCCCGAACTGGCATCCATCCTGGAGGATATGAGTATCTGGTGGAACGATGACCTGGCCTATGCCTTGACCCTGTGCTGCCAGTCCCTGGAGAAACTGGCCAAAGGTGGCCGCTGGACCCTTCCGCCGTTGTACAAGAATACCGCCGACGCCGATTTTGTGACCAAACTGCTGACCTCGGCCATGGCGGGTTACGGGCGCTATTCGGAGATGGTGGCTTCCCATACGGCAGAGTGGGAACAGGACCGGCTTTTCGCCACAGACGTGGCCCTGATTGCCATGGGTCTGGCCGAGGCCGTGACCTTCCCGGAGATTCCGGTGAAGGTGACCATCAACGAGTATGTGGAGATTTCCAAGTTTTACAGCACGCCCCGCAGCCGCTCTTTTGTGAACGGGCTGCTGGACAAACTCATCGGAGAGATGGGCGCCGAGGGCCAGGTGGTAAAATCGGGCCGCGGACTTTTGTAGATTTTTTAGTAGATTTTCAACCTTAATTAAATTAATATGAATATGTTAATGATTCTTCAAGCGGCCCAGCCGACTGGGGGAGGAAATGGCTCTTTCCTCATTATGATGATTGCCATCTTTGCGGTGATGTGGTTCTTCATGATCCGCCCGCAGCGCAAGCAGCAGAAGGAGCTGGAGAAATTCCGCAATGAGTTGAAGAAAGGCGACAAGGTCGTAACCGCCGGCGGCATCTACGGAACCGTCGATGAGATCAAGGAAAGATACGTCCTGCTGAAGGTGGATGGTGAAACCCGCCTGCGCGTGGACAAGAACTCCCTCGTCCGGGATTATTCGGATGCCCAGCAGCAGCAATAGGAAACGAGGAAGGGACCTTGCGGGTCTGCTGTTCTCGCTCCTGTTGGCTTTCAGTATCTGGCTGATCCATAATCTTTCGCTGAATTACACCCAGGTGATCGCCGTTCCCGTAACGGCGCGCAGCAACATCGAGGGACATCAGGAACTGTCTTCCAATTCCTGTGAAGTGGCGGCCCGCTGCCGGATGAACGGTTTCGCATTATTGCGGCACCGTAACCGGTCGCATACCGAAACCTACACGGTTTTCTTCGATGCGGCCGACCTTCGTCCGGATGGCGGAGACCTTTTCTCGGTGGTATCCGAACAGCTGGTCAATTATTTCAGCGAGATTTTCGGCGACGGTGCCATCCTGGAGTCGATGGTGTCGCGGAGCGTCCAGTTCCGCTTCCCGTACGAGAATCACCGGAAGGTCCCGGTGGTTCCCGTGCAGTCGTTGTCGTTCCGTCCGCAATATATGGCGCTTTCGCCCATGGTGGTGCAGCCGGATTCGGTTACCATCTACGGCGAGCCCTATCAGGTCGATGCCGTGGACGCGGTCTATACGCGGACCATCGAACTGAATAACGTCCGCAGCGGCGTGCATGGGATCGTCCCCATCAACCCGGTGAACGGCATCCGCATGAGCGCGACCGAGGTGAGTTACTCGATGAGCGTCACGCGGTATGTGGAGGTGACCGCGAGCCTGCCGGTTTCGGTACGCGGGGTCCCGGCGGGCAAGACGCTTTCCGTCTATCCCTCGCAGGCCGAAGTAACCTTCCGCTGTGCGTTTCCGGTGCTGGAGAGTCCCGAGGAAAAAACGCGCTTGTATATTGACTATGACGATTTTGCGAGTTCCATCAACGGCCGATGCGTGGCGCGTCCGGCAGGTTTGCCGATGGGCGTTATCGAATGCCGGATCGAACCGCAGGTTTTTGAGTGTGTAGAACGAGGGAGACACTAGGCATGAAAACGGTCTTGGTTACAGGCGGAATCGGCAGCGGCAAATCGGCTGTCTGTGCCTACCTTGCGTCTCGTGGCGTTCCGGTCTATGATTCTGACAGCCGCACCAAGGCGCTCTATGATACGGATCCGGCCTTGTTGCCGGCTCTGGAAAAGGCGTTCGGTACCTCGCTGCGCTCTCCGTCCGGGAAATTGGACAGGGCGGCGCTGGCGGCCGTCATTTTTGCCGATGCGGGAGCCCGTACAACCTTGGAAAAGATTGTCTATCCCGTCGTGCTGCGGGATTTTCTATCCTGGAAGGACGCCTTCTCACGGCAACCCTGGTGCGGCTACGGGACGGTTCCTTTCGTGGTGATGGAAAGCGCCGTAGCTGCCCACAAGGCCCCGTTCGATGCCGTCTTCGACAAGATCGTTGCGGTAGCGGCGCCCCTGGAGACACGCGTTCTTCGGGCGACGAAACGGGACGGGACAACGCCGGACCTGGTCCGGCAGCGCATTCGAAGCCAGCAGGACGCCACGGCCCTTGCCGATGCCGTTTTTGACAACGGCGGCCCAATTGCCTCCATCCCTTCCCTCGCCGATCAACTTTTCCTCCATCTCTGGCAATAATCCCATCCCTGCCTTCACTTCTGCCTTCACTTCTGCCTTCACTTCCGCCTTCCCCCGGAAATTCCTGCGGTCCCCGGAAGGTCCTGCGCTTTTCAGGGGGACCTTCCATGCTGGAGGCTGTTTTCCCGGAAGGTTCTGCGTTTTTCAGGGGGACCTTCCATGCCAGCGCCCATTTTCCCGGAAGGTCCTGCGTTTTTCCGGGGGACCTTCCATGCCAGCGCCCGTTTTCCCGGAAGGCCCTGCGCTTTTCCGGGGGACCTTCCATGCCAGGAGCCATTTTCCCGGAAGGTCCTGCGATTTTCCGGGGGACCTTCCACGCCAGAGGCCATTTTCCTGGAAGGTCCTGCCTTTTTCCGGGGGACCTTCCATGCTAGGAGCCATTTTCCCGGAAGGTCTTGCGCTTTTCCGGGGGACCTTCCATGCTAGAGGCCATTTTCCCGGAAGGTCCTGCGCTTTTCCGGGGGACCTTCCATGCCAGAGGCCGTTTTCCCGGAAGGTCCCTGTCCAAGTGCTCTTAGTCTGCGCTATTTCGGGACACCTGGAACGAAAAACGCTCGTTTTGCTCCTGGTCTACACTA